>JAABTT010000022.1 GCA_011389765.1 Desulfohalobiaceae bacterium S24
ATGAAAATGCACGCAGGCACTCATTTTTTACAGATACCAGGACCGACCAATGTCCCGGAACGGGTCCTGAGAACCTTGAGCCGCCCGACCATTGATCATCGAGGACCTGAATTCTCCAAATTGGCCCAGGATGTCCTGGAGGGATCCAGGCGCATTTTCCAAACCGAAAATCCCGTTATCATCTTTCCTTCTTCCGGAACCGGGGCCTGGGAAGCGGCTCTGGTCAACACTCTGTCGCCGGGCGACAGGGTGCTCATGTTTGAAACCGGTCATTTCGCCACTCTCTGGAAAAACATGGCGGAGGGATTGGGACTCCGGGTCGACTTTGTCCCTGGGGACTGGCGGCACGGGGTGGACCCGGCTGTTGTCGAGGAAAAACTCTCTGCGGATACGGCCCGGGAAATCAAATCCGTGATGGTGGTGCATAATGAGACCTCCACCGGGGTGACCAGCCGCATTCCTGAAATCAGAGCAGCCATGGACCGCACACAACATCCGGCCCTGTTCATGGTGGATACCATCTCCTCCCTGGGCTCCATCGACTATCGGCATGATGAATGGAGGGTGGACGTCACAGTGGGCTGCTCCCAAAAAGGCCTGATGCTCCCGCCAGGCCTGGGATTCAACGCCCTCAGCCCCAAAGCCCTTAGCGCAGCTGAAAACAGCACGTTTCCCCGTTCGTACTGGGACTGGCAGGCCATGCTCGGCCTGAACCCCAAGGGCTTTTTCCCCTATACTCCGGCCACCAATCTGCTCTACGGGCTGCAGGAAGCCATCGCCATGCTTGAGGAAGAAGGTCTGCAGAACGTGTTCAGCCGCCATTCCCGGCATGCCGAAGCCACCCGCCGGGCGGTCCGGAGCTGGGGTCTGGAGATCCTCTGTACCGAAGAAAAGGAATACAGCAGCTCCCTGACCGCGGTTCTGATGCCTTCCGGATCCGGGGCTGACGTCTTTCGCAAGACAACCCTTGAAGCCTTCAACATGTCCCTGGGCAGCGGACTGGGCAAACTGGCCGACAAAGTCTTTCGCATCGGCCATTTGGGAGATTTTAACGACTTGATGCTCGCCGGGACGCTGTCCGGAGTGGAGATGGGACTGCACTTGAGCAATACCCCCTTCACTCCAGGCGGCATCAATGCAGCCCTGGAGTACCTGAGTGCTTCCGCGGAATAGAACTTGGTTTAGGCGCCGGAAACGGCTTGACCTATATGTGGGTATGGGCTGATAATCCTTAACCGGAACAGCCCCTTTCAGGCAACCTTTTATACAAAGGAGATGTAGCATGAAAAAATTGACAAGCATTCTAACCCTGGCAGTGTTCGCGGCCTTTGCAATCCTGTCCTTCCAAGGGCAGGTCCAGGCCAAAACACTGGAACTCAAATTCGCCCATGTGGGCAACCCTGGCTCCCTCTTCTCCAAATCTGCGGATGAATTCGCAAAGCGGGCCAACGAGAAGCTCGGGGACAAGGCGGAAATTCAGGTCTATGGATCGAGTCAGCTCGGCAGCGATATCTCAATGCTGAACAAAGTCAAACTGGGACAGATAGATTTTTGTCTGCCCTCCACAGTCATGTCCTCGGTTGTTGACCAGTTCGGGGTCTTTGAAATGCCCTACCTGATCAAAGACCGGGAGCACATGAAACGCGTCGCAGAGGCAGTGGTCAAACCCAAACTCTATCCCCTTGCTGAAGACAAGGGCTACAAGATTATCGCTATCTGGGAAAACGGCTTCCGGAACATCACCAACAACAAACGGCCGATCTACAAGCCGGAAGATCTGGAAGGCCTGAAGCTGCGCACCCCCAAAGGCAAATGGCGGGTGGCCATGTTTAAGGAATATGGCGCCAATCCTTCGCCGATGGCTCTCTCCGAGGTCTTCACCGCACTGCAGACCGGAACCATGGACGGCCAGGAAAATCCCCTCGTTCAGATCTATTCCCAAAAGTTTCAGGAAGTGCAGGAGTATTTATCTTTAACCGGACACGTGTATACGCCTGCCTACGTGGTGGTTTCAAAGAATCACTGGAAAAAACTGCCCGATGACGTACGCAGCATACTGGAAGAGACCGCCCGGGAAATGCAGGAGTATGTGTATGAAATCGCCGCCAAGATGGACACCGATCTGCTGGGCAAGATGGAAGAAGCCGGCATGAAGATCAATGAAGCCGACAAGCAGGCTTTTGTTGATGCTAGCGAGCCGATCTATGAACTCTTTTCCCAAGAGATCGAGGGCGGTCAGGAAATGATCGATACCGCTCTGGAACTGGGCAACAAGTAATCACAGTGCGGACTTTCCTTGCCGGCGAGCAACAGGGATAAGGACTGAAAAACCCGTTTCACAAGCTTTAAACAGCTAGAAACCCGCCCTAAACTGGGCGGGTTTCGTCTCGAATACAAGGAGCCAAGATGATATTCCAGAAGCTGCATGATGGCTTTGAGAAATTCTTGGAGTACATCACCATGCTCATGGTCGTGGTTCTTGCGATTATCGTGATGACTGGAGTTGTGTTCCGCTTTTCCGGTCATGCCCTTGGCTGGTACGATGAGGTGGCTTCAGTGATGCTGGCCTGGGTGACCTACTACGGAGCGGCCCTGGCCGCAATGAAGCGCGCCCATATCAGCGTTCCCGGCCTGTTGTACTCCCAGCCGCGTGCGGTGCGCATGGTGCTGGCAATCATAGCCGAAGCCTGCGTCCTGGCCTTTTTCATCCTTCTGGCCTGGTACGGCGTCGTAGTTTTGAAGGCCCTTGCCGGAGCCACGCTGGCCAGTGTTGAGATGCCCATCGAAATCTATCAATCGGTCATCCCGATCGGAGCCACGCTCTATGTTATTGCCGAACTGCTGACCCTTCCTGCCGAACTGCGTCGGGTATGGGAGGGCAAACGACCGACCATCGAAGACGAAATCAAGGAGGTCCCGACATGACAACGGCCTTACCGGTTATTGCGGCACTTTTTATGATTTTCATCAATGTGCCGATTGCAGTGGCCCTGGGAGCCATTGCCTTGCTGGCCACGCTGCTGGCCCAGGGAACCGGCGCACTGGTCAACCTCCCTTTGGTCATGTTCGACGGCGCCACCAAATTCCCTTTGATCGCTATCCCCCTCTTTATATTGGCGGGTTCAATCATGAACACCGGCGGCATTTCCCGCCGCCTGGTGGATCTGGCCTCAGCTATTTTAGGTTTTATCCGCGGCGGACTGGCGATGGTCAACATCGCCACCTCGCTTTTTTTCGCTGAAATATCCGGCTCAGCCGTCGCAGATGTGGCCGCGCTGGGTTCCATCCTGATGCCGGCCATGAAACGCAAAGGCTATCCAGCGCCCTTCGCAGCGGCGATCACCTCCTCATCTGCTTCATTGGCGATCATCATCCCGCCGTCCATCCCCATGATTCTCTACGCCGCCATGTCCGACTCTTCCGTGGTGCAGCTGTTCGTGGCCGGCATAGTCCCGGGGGTGCTCGGCGGCCTGACCCTGATGGCGCTAGCGTATTATTATTCGGTTCGCTACAAATACCCAGTGGAGGAAGTCTTCCAGCTCTCCCGGGTCTGGGCTGCCTTCAAAGCGGCCTGGCTCGCTTTGCTTCTGCCCTTGATCATCCTCGGCGGCATCTTCGGCGGTTTCATGACGGCCACTGAAGGGGCGGCTTTGGCTGTGGTCGCTGCTTTGGTCATCAGCTTCTATTACCGGGAATTAAAATTATCCTCTTTGCGGGCCTCAATTGTCGAGGGCGGTGTCCAGACCGCCGTAGTCATGCTGCTGGTGGCCAGCTCGGCCCTGCTGGGAGACTACCTGACCCAGGCCCAGGTTCCCCAAAACCTTGCCAAGCTCATCAGCGGCTGGACCGACGAACGAGTTGTCGTCCTCATGATTTTAAATGTTTTTCTGCTCATGATCGGACTTGTTCTGCATTCTGCAGCAGCAATCATCCTTGTGGTGCCCATCGTGATGCCCCTGGTCTTCTCTGTGGGCATTGATCCGGTCCATTTTGGACTGATAGTCACCCTGAATTTAGCCATCGGCCAGCAGACCCCGCCGGTGGCCAGTGTGCTGATGACGGCCTGCTCGGTAGCCAAGGCCGACATCTGGGATGTGAGTCGAGCCAATATCCCCTTTGTTATCCTGCTTTTCGTCCTGCTGATTCTGGTGACCTATGTTCCGATAGTGCCCATGGGTCTGGTTGAATTGTTTTACCGTTGACATTTGTAGATCTATACTTGTTGTTTTCGGCCATCAACGATATACTGCCAACAGTTCTCAAACAAGAACTATTCAAGTCCTGTTCTGCAAAATGCAGGGCAGGACTTTTTTTTAAACCATCATTTCAGTGTATGCGTGGAGCTTGAAATGCCCATCCACAACGCCGATATCCAGCTTCTGTTTCAGGAACTGGCCGATCTTTTGGAAATTGAAGGGGCCAATCCTTTCCGGTCCCGGGCCTATCGCAACGCGGCCCGGACTATAGGCGGCCTGTCCGAGAGCATTGCCGATATGATCAACAAACAGGAAGATTTAACCCGACTCCAGGACATCGGCAAGGACCTTGCCGAAAAAATGGAGGAAATTGTCCAAACAGGCTCACTCCAGGATCTGGAGGAAGCCAGGAAACGAGTCTCGCCTGAGCTGGCCTCGCTGCTCAAAATTCCCGGGCTCGGCCCGAAGAAAGTCAAGGCCCTGCACGAACAACTGGGCATCGACTCGATTGCGGACTTAGGTCAAGCCGCCCAATCCGGGGAAATCAGCAAATTATCCGGTTTCGGCGCCAAAACCCAGACCTCTATTTTAGAAGAACTGGAGCGCTTCACAAGCCGGGATAAACGTTTCACCCTGGATACTGTGGAGTCTCTCGTCCAATCCCTGGAATCATTTCTCACCTCCATCTCCGGGGTCAAACAGGTGACTGTCGCCGGGAGTTACCGTCGCCGGAAAGAGACGGTCGGCGACCTTGACATCCTGGTCGCGACCGATGATCCAGACAGTGTGATGGAGCGTTTTGTCAATCACGAAGACGCGGCTGAGGTGCTGGTCCAGGGCAGCACCAAGACCTCCATCAAACACCGGATGGGCATTCAGGTGGATGTGCGGGTGGTTCCGGAAGCTAGCTACGGCGCGGCCCTGCATTATTTCACCGGTTCCAAGGCCCATAATATCGCCGTGCGCAAGCTCGCCCTGGAGAGAAACGACAAGATCAATGAATACGGCGTATACAAGGGCGGGAAGCTTTTGGCCGGCCGAACAGAAGAAGCAGTCTACGCCCAATTGGACCTGCCCGTGATTCCCCCGGAGCTCCGTGAAGACCGGGGGGAGATCCAGGCCGCCCAAAAAGGCGCCCTGCCTGAATTGATCAAGGAGACTGATCTCCGGGGCGACCTTCATTGCCACACCGACTGGAGCGACGGCAGGCAGACCCTGGAGGAGATGGCCCGGGCGGCACAAAAGATGGGCTATCAGTACCTGGCCATTACCGACCATACCCACAATCTGAAGGTGGTCAACGGACTGGGGCCGGAGCGTTTGGCACAGCAGATCGAGGCCATCGACGAAATCAATAAACGAATGAAGCCCTTCACCCTGCTCAAGGGAGCGGAAGTGGACATCCTGGAAGACGGCCGCCTCGACCTGCCGGATGCAATCCTGCAGCGTCTCGATCTCTGCGTCTGCTCGGTGCACACCAAATTCAAACTCTCCAGACAGCAACAGACCGATCGGATACTGAAGGCCATGGACAACCCGTACTGCACAATCCTGGGGCATCCCAGCGGTCGCTTGATCGGCTCCAGAGAGCCCTATGATCTGGATATGGACCAAATCCTCAACAAGGCCAAGGCCGGCAACTGCTGTCTGGAAATCAACAGCCAGCCCGACCGGCTCGACCTCAAGGACACCACCTGCAAGGCGGCCAAAGACTTGGGAATCACTCTGGTCATCTCCAGCGACTCCCACAGGACTTCCGGTCTGCAGGCCGTCCGCTACGGAGTCGGTCAGGCCAGACGCGGCTGGCTTGAAGCGGACGATGTGCTGAACACCCGTCCTCTGAATGAGCTCCTGAAACTGCTGAAGAGAACCTAGCCATAGAACTCGCTGTCCTGCCGCCAGAGGGAAACCCAACTGCGATCAGCCTGGGTTTTGAAAAAAATCCTTGACAGGCGGACACGCTTTTGGTACAAACTTTTCATTACATAAGAATATATGAACAAATGTACCAAAAATGAGAAACCTTCTTCCCAAATTACGGTCCCTGGAGCGATTGACTCCCACTGAAAAAAAGATCGTCGCCTTTTTTGAACGGCATCTCCAGCAGCTGGCCTTTGACAGCCTGACCGGGCTCAGTGCCAAGGCCGGGGTCAGCAAGACATCCCTGAACCGTTTTTTGATGCAGCGCCTGGGATACCGGGGGTTCAAACAATTCAAGGCAGAACGCCAAAAAGAGATCGAGCACCAGCTGGAATCGCCCATACAGCGGTATCAGCGTCAGAATGACGGCAGCTGGAAAACAGCAACCCAAAACCCGACACCCTTTCAACGCCGGATTACGGAGTACATGCAGCACATCCAAACAGTAGGCGACTATCTGGATCAAGCCGCGCTGGAAAAAGCAGCGGACGCTTTGTCCCAAACCGACAGAGGCCTCTATGTACTGGGCCAGCGCATGTCCTTCAGCCTGGCCTATATTCTGGCCACCAACCTCCAGTATATCCGCTCTGATGTTTTCCTGATGCGGGACGACCACACTTCACTGCCCACTGAAATATTCAATACCAAGCCCGGTGACGTCCTTTTCGTCATCTCACGCCGGCGCTACTCGGAAAATACCTGCCGGCTGGCAAGCTATCTCCGCCGCAGCGGCCTGAGCATCGTGGCGGCCACCGATTCCGAGGTCTCGCCCATTGTACCTCTGGCCGACGTACTGCTGGTCATCCCCTCTTTGGAAACCGGCAGTTTTGAAGGTCTTGGCGCTCAGGTGGCGGTTATCGAAACCCTCGTGCTCATGGCGGCGGACAAATGCCGCGAGAGTGAAAAAAGCTATTTTCAAAAAGCTGAAAATATTCTGACTGAATTCTTCTGCCAAATCCAGGACAGCGGCTCGCCGCCCTTTACAGACAATAGACTGAACGTATCGGAGTTGTCCTGAATCTGGACGGGGTTTACTTCACTTTTAACGTCAAGGAGGAAACTATGCACAGTTGGAAAAAACACTCCCGTATTTGGATCGCGGCCATGGTCTTGCTCGGCCTGGTCCTGTCGTCCGCGGCCTGGGCCGGGAAAAAGGATGACACACTGAACGTCGCCTTCACCAAGGAACTCGAATCCTTGGACCGCTACTTCAACACCGCCCGGGAAGGGATTGTCTTTGCCCGGCATGTGTATGACAACCTGCTGTTCCGGGACCCGGAGACCTATGAATACGAGGGCCTCCTGGCCAAGTCTTTTGAATGGGAAGACGAGGTGACCCTGAACATCGAGCTGCGGCAAGGCGTTGAATTCCACAACGGCCAGGAAATGACTGCCGACGACGCGGTCTACACCCTCAATTATGCCGCTGATCCGGACAACAAGGTCAAAACCCAGCGCTACTCCAACTGGATCGACAAGGCTGAAAAAACAGGTCCCTATTCCTTCACCATCCATTTAAAATATCCCTTTCCACCGGCCCTGGAGTTCCTCTCCGGCGCCAACCCTGTCTATCCCAAAGACTATCATCAGGAAGTCGGGTACAAGGGGTTCGGGGTCAAGCCCATCGGCACCGGCCCGTACAAAGCAACCGAAATCGAACCCGGCAAACGCCTGGTTCTGGTCAAAAATGAGAACTACTTCCAGAACAGCCCCAAAGGACAGCCCTCCATCGGCAAAATCGTCTGGCGCACCCTGCCGGAGATGAACACCCAGGTTGCGGAACTTATCACCGGCTCCCTGGACTGGGCCTTTCTTGTCCCTCCGGATCAGGCCGAACAGCTGAAAAAAGTCCCGAATGTTCAGGTGGTTCCCGCCGAAACCATGCGTATCGGCTATCTGACTTTCGATGCGGCCAATTTCAGCGAAACCAAACACGACATTGACAATCCATTCAAGGAGGTCAAGGTCAGACAGGCCGTCAGCCACGCCATCAACCGCCAGGCCATCGCGGACAACCTGATTGGCGGCGGATCCCGACCGATTTACACCCCCTGCTATCCCAGTCAGCTGGGGTGTATTGAGGAAGCTGCCAAAGAATACGCCTATGATCCGGAGAAAGCCCAAGAGCTTCTGACTGAGGCCGGGTATCCGGACGGTTTTGACTGCATCCTCTACGCCTACCGCAACCGGCCCTTTGCCGAAGCCATGGTCGGCAACCTGAAAGCCGTAGGTATCGATGCCAAACTGGTCATGATGAAGTACTCCGCCCTGCGGGAGCGGCAGCGGGCCGGCAAGACCCCGCTGCAGTTCTTGACCTGGGGCTCCTACTCCATCAACGACGTCTCGGCCATCATCAGCAATTTCTTTGAACACGAAGCCGACGACATCACCCGGGACCCCAAACTCAAGGAATGGCTGGAAGCCGCCGACAAAGAAATGGACACTGAAAAACGCAAGGAGCTCTACGGCAAGGCCATCGCCCGGATCACCGAACGGGCCTATTGGGCGCCCCTGTTCTCCTATGTCTCCAACAACTGCTTCAGCAAGGACTTGAACTTCACGCCCTATCCGGACGCCGTGCCCCGCTTTTACATGGCGACCTGGAAATAAAACACTGTTGATCTGTCGGAACCGGAGCGCTGGTTTTGAATTTGCGATTTTGGACTTATCAGAAAAAAAATTGCATTTTCCAAAAAATCAAAGCGCCGGTTCCGGCCTGCAAAGAACCCGTGCTTCCGGCTGACTGTTTTCTTTGTCTTTAAAATCCAATCCGCTACACTTGGTGCCCTCATGCTGATTTATTTTTGCAAACGACTGGGCCTGGCTGTCCTGGTGACCATCGCAGTCTCCATGATCAGCTTCATGATGATCAGAGTATCCGGCGATCCGGCCATTGCCCTGGCCGGTGAGGCCGCCACCTCGGAAGAGATCGAATTCGTCCGGGAGCAATACGGATTTGACCGTCCTCTGATCGTCCAATACCTGGAATGGGCCTCCCGGGCCATTCGCGGCGATTTGGGGGAATCTCCCTACATGAATCTTCCGGTCACCGAAATGATCGGCAACCGTATCGGGGTGACCATGACCCTCGGTATCTGCGCCTTGTCCTTTGCCGTGCTTTTGTCCGTCCCCCTGGGAGTGCTGGCCGCGATTCGCCCCAACACCTGGATCGACCGGCTGGCCCTGACCATTTCCGTCATCGGTCAGGCCATGCCTTCTTTCTGGTTCGGCCTGATCATGATCATTGTTCTGGGGGTGAAATTTCGCCTGCTTCCAATCTCCGGCGCGGAGACCCCGGCCCATTTTATCATGCCGACAATTGCCCTGGGCTATTACGCCACCCCGGCCATTATGCGCCTGGTACGCTCCGGGATGCTGGAAGTTCTTGCCTCGGATCATATCCGGACCGCCAAGGCCAAGGGCCTGCGCTGGGGAAAAATCCTGTACAAACATGCTCTGCGCAACGCCATCATCCCGGTGGTGGCTGTCCTGGCGGTTCAGCTGGGGTTTATGCTCGGAGGCTCCATCGTCATTGAAACCGTCTTTGCCCTGCACGGCATCGGCCATTTGGCCTGGGTGTCCATCGGGCGTTCCGACCTGCCGGTGGTTCAGGCCATCGTCCTGCTTTTATCCATTATTTATGTTGTATTGACCTTTTTGAGTGATATGCTCAATGCCTTTCTGGACCCTCGAATACGAGTCAAATAATATACCAGAAGTTGGCATAAATTGTGCTTTGTATGAACCATTAAGTATATTCAATAAGGCTCTTGTATGTTAGAAGCTTCGTTCAATTTATGACAACCGAAAGTATATTTGGAAAAAAATATGACTGATCAAGCTCAATCATTTGACAAAGGCCTGGGACTGGAGGTTGTTTTTCCTTCCCCCGGCCGGATCATGCGCCGCAGAATGCTCAAGAGCAAGGGATTCCTCCTGGGACTCACCATGTTCACCCTGGTCGTGCTCATGGCGCTTTTGGCTCCGCTTATTTCACCGCATGATCCCTATGATCAAGATCTTTCCCAGCGTCTGATCACCCCGGTCTGGACGGAACAGGGGTCCTGGGAATATCCTCTGGGAACGGATTATCTCGGTCGGGACAATCTGAGCCGTGTTTTTTACGGGGCCAGGATCTCCCTGCTTATCGGCTTTTCCTGCATGCTCATCGCCGCAGGCATCGGAACGAGCCTCGGTTTGCTGGCCGGCTATTTCGGGGGCATCGTGGATATGGTGGTCAGCTTTATGATCACGGTCCGCCTGGCCCTGCCCGCGGTCTTAGTGGCTGTGGCCGTGGTGGCCCTCATCGGGGGGTCTATGGACGTGGTCATTGTGGTCCTGGGCTGTCTGGTCTGGGACCGATTCATTGTCGTCGTCCGGGCCAATGTGCAGCAGATCAAATCCATGGATTATGTCCCGGCGGCCAAGGCAGCCGGCTGTTCAGTGTTCTGGATCCTGATGCGGGAAATCATGCCCAATCTCATGAACAATCTGGTGGTCATCGCCACTCTGGAAATCGGACGGGTGATTCTTCTGGAAGCGGCCCTGTCCTTTCTGGGTATGGGAGTCCAACCTCCAATGCCCTCCTGGGGCTTGATGATCGCCGAAGGCAAGGAATTCATGCTCTTTGAACCCTATCTGGTCATGATCCCCGGAGTGGCCCTGTTTATCCTGATTCTGGGGATGAATCTCCTGGGAGACGGCCTGCGCGACGTGACTTCGCCGGAGGGGGGCGCATGAAACATCTCCTTGAAGTCAAGCATCTGTTTGTGGATCTCCCCCTGCCGGCCGGCATGCTGCATGCGGTCCGGGATGTGAGCTTTCATCTGGACATGGGGGAGACCCTGAGCCTGGTTGGCGAATCCGGCTGCGGCAAATCCATCACCGCCCTGGCCCTGATGAACATTCTTCCTCCCAAAGCCATCCGCCGGGCTGAGATCCTGCGCTTTGAGGACACCGACCTGCTGCGCCTGCCTGATGAGCAGATGGCTCAGCTGCGGGGCGCCAAGATGGCCATGATCTTTCAGGAACCCATGACCTCGCTGGACCCCTGCTACACCATCGGCAACCAACTGGAAGAAGCCATCCTGGAACACAAGGGAATCAGCAGGCACCAGGCCAGAGAACGGGCGGTCTATCTTCTGGATAAAGTAGGCATCACCGGCGCCGACTCCAGGCTCAAACAATATCCTCATCAGCTCTCCGGAGGCCTCAGGCAGCGGATCATGATCGCCATGGGACTGATGTGCGGCCCCAGCGTGATCATCGCCGACGAACCCACCACGGCTCTGGATGTGACCATTCAGGCCCAGATCCTTGAGCTCCTGGCTTCCCTGCAGCGGGAATTCAACATGGGCATGATCCTGATCACCCATGATCTTGGAGTTGTAGCCCGGGTGGCCGACCGCCTGGCCATCATGTACTGCGGACAGGTGGTGGAAACCGGCTACACCGCGGATGTCTTCGCCAATCCCCTGCATCCCTATACCCGGGGACTTCTGGATTGCATCCCGGTGCCCGGCAAAACCAAACCGGGCGACAAGTTGGGCTCCATTGCCGGCATCGTCCCCACCCCCATCGGCGATCTCTTTGGGTGTTCCTTCCGCAATCGCTGCCCCCAGGCCGGAGCTGACTGCGTCCAAAACGTCGATCTTTTGGAATTGTCTCCGGGCCGGGCCTTTCGCTGCCTGGACCGTCCGGAAGGGCTGGAGGTTAGCTCATGATACAAACCGCCTTGCAAACTGAACAAATCACCAAGACCTATATGGTCAGTGGCGGGGCCTTTCGAGCCAAACGCCCCCTGCGCGCCGTAAACGGCGTCAGTCTAAAAGTGCCCACGGGCTCGGTCTTGGGCCTGGTGGGCGAGTCCGGCTGCGGCAAAACAACCGTGGCCAAGATGCTCCTTGGACTGGAAAAATGCACTTCAGGCGATATCCGTATTGCTGACGCCAGCCTGAAAAGCCTGAGCTCCAAACAGGTGGCCAGGTATGTCCAGCCCATATTCCAGGACCCATTCTCCTCCCTCAATCCCCGGAAACGCATCAGGAAGATCATTTCCCTGCCCCTCAGGGCTCTGGGCATCGGGACCCCGGCAGAGTGGGACAAAAAAGTCGATGAAATCATGGAAGTCGTCGGCCTGCCCTCCCGGCTCAAGGACAATTACCCCAACCAGCTCTCCGGAGGCCAGCGGCAACGGGTGGCTGTAGCCCGGGCCCTGATCATGCGTCCCGAAGTGGTACTTTGCGACGAACCGACCTCGGCTTTGGATGTTTCGGTTCAGGCTCAAATTTTGAATCTGCTCATTGATCTGCAGACCGAATTCAATCTAACCTATGTGGTCATCAGCCATGACCTGGCTGTGGTGGAGCATATCGCCACCCGGGTCGCAGTCATGTATCTGGGCCGGGTGGTGGAAGAAGCGGCCACGGCTGAACTGTTTCACAACCCCCGGCACCCCTATACCCAGGCCCTGCTGAAATCCATCCTGTCTCCGGATCCCGGTCTTGGCCTGCCCCGGACCCATCTGGGCATCGCCTATCCCAATCCCATAGATCCGCCTTCAGGATGCACCTTTCATCCCCGCTGCCCCCTGGCGGACGAAACCTGCACCCAACAGGAACCCCAGCCGGAACGGGAGCAGGATCATCTGGTGGCCTGTTTCAAACCGAGCCCTTCCAAGGAGAAAACCCATGACGCGTGAAGAATGTCTGAACAGCGCTGCTGATTTTTTTGATTCCGGCGGATTCGCCGATCTGCTGGCCGAGCGGGTGCAGCACCCCACGGAGAGTCAGAATCCGGATAGAGTCCAAGAACTCCGGGCCTATTTAACGGAATCCATCCAGCCCTATCTGGAAGAACTCGGATTTTCCTGCCGCATTGTTGAAAATCCGGAGGAACCAAGGGCCCCGTTTCTCATCGGCCAACGAATAGAAGATCCTGATCTGCTGACTGTTTTGACCTACGGGCACGGGGATACCGTCCTGGCCATGGATGAACGCTGGCAGGACGGGCTGGAGCCCTGGCGGCTGCAGCAATTTGAAGAACGCTGGTACGGCCGGGGCGTTGCGGACAACAAAGGGCAGCATGCCATCAACCTGTCGGCTCTGGCCACTTTGATCAAAGTCAGAGGACGGCTCGGCTTCAATTGCAAAGTCATCCTGGAAATGGGCGAAGAAATCGGATCGCCCGGCCTGCATGCAGTCTGCGCCCAGGAAAAAGAAGCCCTGGCGGCCGACGTCTTCATCGCCTCTGACGGCCCGCGGGTCGATCCGGATATACCGACCCTGTTCGGCGGCAGCCGCGGCGTGTTCAATTTCGACATGCGCCTCGATCTCCGGGAGGGCGAACATCATTCCGGAAATTGGGGCGGCCTTCTGGCCAATCCGGGGATTATTCTGGCCAATGCCATCGCCAGCCTGATTGATGCCCAGGGAACCATTCTCCTGCCGGAACTCAAGCCGACCACGATTCCTGAAGGCGTACGGGAAGCCCTGCGGGAAATCCGTCTGGCCGCAGAAAAACAGGCGGACCCGGACTGGGGCGAGCCCGGACTCTCAGCCGCAGAACAGGTCATCGCCTGGAACAGTCTGGATATTTTGGCCTTGGAATGCGGCCATCCGGAGGCCCCGGTGCACGCTATTCCCGCCCGGGCCTGGGCTCGCTGCCACATCCGCTTTGTGGCGGATACAAATCCGGATATGTTTCTGCCGGCCATTCGGAAGCATCTGGATGCACACGGATTCTCGCAAATAGAGCTCGAGGGCCATCCTTTGAGTTACGGGACGGCCACCCGGATGCTGCCCGATAACCCCTGGGTGCAGTGGGCGATCCGGTCGGTGCAGCAAACAACCGGTAAAGCACCTGCTTTCATGCCCAATCTGGGCGGCACCCTGCCCAACGATGCCTTCAGCCATATCCTGGGACTGCCCACCATCTGGTTCCCGCATTCCTACGGCGGCTGTTCCCAGCATGCACCAGATGAACATATCCTGCCCGCGCTCACCAGGGAAAGCCTGCTCATGATGACCGGCCTGTTTTGGGACCTGGCGGAAGCACCGCCGAAACCTTAGTGCCTTATCGGTTCATCGCTGTCATAGAAAACAAGAAAATGTGTTGCTCCGATGCAGTTGAAGTCCTTGTTGGATATGGTTCACGGTTCCAGGTTCACGGTTCACGGTTTGAAGAGGAAGATATTCGGAAGATACATTCTGGGTCGTTTGAAAAACTGTTTTTTTTTCTTAACCGTGAACTGTGAACCGTGAACCTGGAACCTTTGGGTTGCGGGCGGAGCCAGCTTTGGTACTTTAGCACTTTCGAGTTTCGAATGCAGATTTTGACCCCGCTCTTGCTGGACAGCCTGAAACACAATGCCTCTCAACCGGCGATCAGTTTCTTTCGCAAAGGCCGCAGGGAAACCGAGCTCAGCTTTCAGGAACTGGATCTGGAATCAGAGCGCCTGGCTGCGTCCTTTGCCGATCAAGGCGTCTCCCGGGGAGACCGGGTCTTTTTCAACCTCGACAAATCCCTGTTCTTTGTGACGGCCTATCTGGCCGTGCTCAGACTCGGGGCCATTGCCGTGCCCTGCAATCCGGAATTCACCCGCTCGGAAAAGGCCTATCTCGTCGAAGATGCCGCCCCGAAGCTGATCATAAGCCGGGAGAAGGACCGGGACGTTTTCCAGGAAATCGCACCCGGGTCGGATCTGATGACCGTGGATGAAAGCAGGCCGTATCAGGAACTGCCGGAGATTCAAAACCCGGCTTTCCCTCGAAAAATCGAGCCTGCGCATCATCCTGACGATCCGGCCCTGATCATCTACACCTCGGGCACCACCGGCCCTCCCAAAGGGGCGGTCCTGACCCAGTCCAATCTGGCCCATGACGCCCTGAACGTGATCAAAATCTGGGAGATCGGCACCGAGGATCGGCTCCTGCACGCCCTGCCCCTGTTTCATGTGCACGGCCTGTGCTTTGCTCTGACCACCTGCCTGCTGAACGGCGCCTCCATCGCCATGCTGGACCGCTTCCAGGCGGATGAAGTCCTGACCTTTCTCCTCTCCAAGGATTCTCCCTGCACCCTGTTCATGGGGGTCCCGACCATGTATACCAAACTCCTGGACAGCCTGGAGCATGGACCGGAGGCCTTTGAACATATCAGGTTGTGGACGTCCGGCTCCGCCCCGCTCAAATCGGCCGAGTTTGAACGTATCCGCAAATTTTTGGGCAAAGCCCCGGTGGAACGGGAAGGCATGTCCGAGACCGGAATGAACTTCTCCAATCCCCTGCACGGCCTCAAAAAACCGGGCTCCATCGGCCTCCCCCTGCCGGGTCTGCAGGTACGCATTATCGACCCTGAAACGGGCGCCGACCTGCAAACCGGACAGGTCGGAGAAATCTGGCTCAAAGGTCCCTCCATCAGCCCGGGCTATTGGAACAAGCCTTCAGAAACCGCTGCGGCATTTCATAATGGCTGGTTCAAAACCGGCGACCTGGGAAAACAAGATGAAGACGGCTATTATTATTTAACAGACCGCTTGAAGCACATCATCATCTCCGGCGGGGAAAACATCTCGCCCAAAGAAATCGAAAACCGTTTGAATCAGCTAAAGGCTGTTTTTGAGTCGGCTGTTTTCGGAATCCCGGACGATACCTTCGGGGAGAAGGTCGCGGCCGCCGTGGTGCCTCATCCCGGGGCAACTATCCAGACCGACGAGCTTCAAGCCTACTGCCGGGAACACCTGCACAAGTGGAAGTGCCCGAAACAATTTTTCATCCTGGATCAGCTGCCCAGAAATAGCATGGGCAAAATTTTGAAGCATGAATTGCAGCGCATCGCCGAAGGTTCGTGACTTGCCGGTTCATCTCTGCATTCTTTTCTTGCCAATTTCCAATGTCAATTTCTTTCACTATGACTTCGCTCCTCATCACCCAAATCCTCTCCGGTTCCACGCTGGGCCTGTTCGCCGGCCTGGCCCCCGGTCCGATGCTGGCCCTGGTCCTGGCCCAGACGGTGCAATACAGCGCCGGTGAAGGCATCAAGGTGGCCACGGCCCCATTGATCACCGATCCCCCCATCATCGCCCTGGCCTGCATCTTTTTCCTGCAGGTGGCCGACATCCAGCCTTTCCTGGCTGTTCTCTCCTGTATCGGGGCCGCCTATCTCGGCTATCTCGGTCTGGAGGCCATGCGGATCACAGACGCGGATCTGGATATTCCACAGCAAAAGCCCAAATCCCTGCAAAAAGGCATCCTGACCAATTTTCTCAATCCCCATCCCTATCTGTTCTGGTTCAGTGTTGGCGTTCCCCTCCTCTTCTCGTCCGATACCAACACGGCCCTTGGTGCAGCCATTTTTCTCGGCTGCTTTTATCTGTTCCTGGTGGGAAGCAAAATGGCCCTGGCACTGCTTGTGGACAGAGGCAAGACGTTGATTCAGACCAGAATCTATCCCTGGATCATGCGGGGTCTGGGCATCGCCCTCTGGATCTTTGGAGTCCTTTTCCTGCTGAAGGGACTGCGCATGCTTTTTCTGTAATCTCGCTTTCAATTGAAATTTCATGCGAGGACATGATGAACAGAATGCCGTCACGCGATTTCTTCAGGGACAAACGGGTTCTCGACCCTGAGGCCGTGGCCATCCAGTGCATTGGCGCCAAACCGGGCGAAAAGCTTGCCGAAGAACTCATGACTGACAACGATCTCTTGAAAGAGGACCCCGATCCAGTGTTCAGACCGAAACAGCGGTACTGGGGGGATGAAAAGACATGAATGCTCAGAACCCGGAGCCTTGGAGGGTCACCTTTTGACCGGCATGGCCTTCAACCGGATTTCCCCGTTGCAAAGCCGGCTTGATAGGCCATGAGACCAAGCGCGGTTTTCCCATCGATCATCCCTCCGGCGCGAATCAGGTCCAGAACATCCCTGATGCTCCATATTTCCACTGCCGAGATTTCCATTTCATCCTCAATCCCGGAAAGCTGCTCGAGTTCAAAGGCCGTAAAAAGGCTTAAGCGCTCGGAAGAATAGCCCACTGCCGGATAATAGGAGAACAAAGGTTCCACCCGCCGGGCCTGGTATCCGGTCTCCTCCCGGAGTTCGCGCAGCGCGCAGGCCGCCGGATCTTCTCCGGGATCGACCTTCCCGGCCGGTATCTCCAGGGTCTCATGCCCCACTGCATACCGAAACTGACGAACCAGAAGCAGATGCTCCGGCTTTGGAAAGGCCAGGATAGCGGCCGCTTCAGGATACTCGATCCTGATCCGCATTTTTTGCTGCGCATCATCGAGCTGAACCGCATCCAGACACACGCGCATCGGTCCGGAAGACAGGCTGCCGAGAGTTTTGAGTCGTTTTTCCATGATGCTCATTTCTTCTCCCACTGTTTCTTCGGCCTGAACATCAAACAGCTCTCGTCTGAAGACCGATATACGGCAAGCGAGGGCATCTGCCTGCTTTTGAAGCCCATCCCGCGGCAACCGTAGGGAAAGGACTTGTCCCAGGTGATATAGAAATATTCACACTGATAACAGTTGACTCGGGACCGCTTTGCTTCGCTCATACCCAGATTCAAGAGGGTAACCCGATCATCCGAGCAACTCCAATGCAGCCCGGCAAAAGGTTTCCACCCCCACGAGCAGCATGTCTTCATTGAAATCGAAACCGGGGTTGTGGACCGGTGCGCCGCCCTCCCGTCCGATGCCCACGGCAAAAAAACAGCCTTTGCTTTTTTGAAGAAAAAAAGAAAAATCCTCTCCGCCCATGGTCCGATCCGGGACCAGAACCCGGTCCTGACCCACAATTCCTGCCGCAACCTGTCTGACGATACCGGCCAGGCTCTCGTCATTGACCGTCACCGGGTAGCCCTGGAGAAAATCAAGGGTGTATCCGGCCCCCGTGGAGGCGCAGACCCCGCTGATCACAGTTTCCAGGCGCTCTTTCCAGCTTTCCCAGACCGCGGGGTCGAAAGTCCGGGTGGTGCCGCTGAATTCGGCCGTCCCCGGAATGACGTTGAAAGCCTGGCCCGCATGGAAGCTGCCCACGGTCACCACCGCGGTCCCTAATGGATTGAGCTGCCGGCTCACGATGCGCTGCAGGGCAGCCACCGCCTGAGTCCCGACTTCCAGGGCATCAACGCACAGATGGGGCATGGCTCCATGCCCGCCTTTGCCTGTAATCCGGACATCGAAACGATCCATGGCCGCCATGAAAGGTCCGGATCGGACCCCGAGGCTACCTTCTGGAATATCCGGCCAGAGATGACAGCCCAGGGAATAATCCACTTGGGGATTGTCCATGACTCCGGCTTCAATCATGGGTTTGGCCCCGCCCGGACCTTCTTCCGCCGGCTGAAAGACAAAACGGATCCGGCCGGTGAAAGAGCCTTTCAATTTGTTCAAAACCCTGGCCGCCCCCAGGGCCATGGCTACATGCCCGTCGTGCCCGCAGGCATGCATCCGGCCCGGATGTTTGGAAGCAAAGGGCAGGCCGGTGGCTTCCTCAATGGGCAGGGCGTCCATATCCGCGCGAATCAGAAGCGTCGGTCCCGGCCGTCCGCTGTCCAGATCCGCAGACACTCCGTATTGGGCAATGCCGGTCTTTACTGCAAGCCCTTCGTCCGACAAACGTTCGGCCACATACCGGGAGGTTTTCTCCTCTGTAAATGCCGTCTCCGGATATTGATGTACCCGGCGTCTGATCCCGATGACATCCTCTCGTATCTCCTGAATGATGTTTTTGATCTCCGTCATTGGATTTATCCTTGCTGTTGGTTTTGAAAAAAACGGCGAGAGCCGGTTCAAGATATAATAAAAAAAGGGGCGCATCAAGCGCCCCTGTACCTGCAGAAATAGGGTTCAGTTCAAAAATCCCTGTTTACTTGCATACCTTGTTCAAGCATTCCTCGGCAGTAAAGCCCACCCGCTTCCTGCCGCCATCGGACTGAACACTGAACTCGCCAAGGCCGTCCAGGTGGACTTTATTGCCGTTGGCCAGACCGGTGGCAATAACCGCCTTCATGGCGTCAAAAACCATATAGGCCTCTTCTTCATTGGAGAATTTGTCGGGAAAGGCCATTTGCAGGCTCTGAAGCATGGTCTTGGTAAAGCCTTCCGGAATCTTATGCACGCGCTCTCTGGCCGCGGAAAGATCGGGCGGGGTGAGCTTGCACTCTTCTGTGGATTCGGACAGACAGACATCGGGAAAATCAAAATTGGTCATACTGGAGCCTCCTCGGATTGCAGGTTGATACATTCAATTACAAAGCGTAACAGAAAGTATAATCCACAAAAAAGAATTTGTCAATTGAGGTTTTAGTCAAAATCAGCCAAAAAGGTGTGCAGGCCTTCCTGAGGCAGAAGAACAAACAGAGAGGCGCCGGGCTCCAAACGCCATTTTTGGAGGGTTCTTTTGGACCAGAGCGCGGTCAGCCGCGTGGAGCGGACCTCGATCTGCACCTCAAATTGAAAGACCCGGTTCACGATTTTTGCGATCCTCGCCAATCCGCTTGACAAAAAAGGCCTGAGGCACAATGCTCACAGACACGGACAGAAAGGCAGCCCGGGCCTGGAAATGACCATCAAACCCGCAGCATCGAATCATGGAAACAAGGCCGCAAAAATCAACCATCAGCCGGAAGGTCCTGCAGGCCCTTCTGCCCACGGCCGGTTTGTTGCTGGTGAAAACACTCTCCACCACATACCGCCTGCGGCTCATGGATCAGGAGCATGAAACCCGGGTCCTTTCCCAATACGGCAGCATTGTCTACGCCTCCTGGCATCAGCGCTTCTTTCCGGGGATCACCTTTTTTTCCGGACGAAAACCCATTGCCATCATGATCAGCCAAAGCCGGGATGGAGAGTTGATCGCCAAAGTGACCCGCCGCCTGGGCTGGCATCCGGTCAGGGGCTCCTCCTCCAGAGGCGGGATGGAAGCCCTGGGCCGACTGAAAGCTCTGGCTCTCCAGGGCTACAAGATCGGCCATATCGTTGACGGCCCCAGAGGCCCTTTCGGAAAGATCAAACCCGGACTCATAAGTATCGCCCAGTTCACAGGGGTACCTGTGGTTCCGGTATGCATCTCGGCCCAAAACACATGGACCTTCAACAGCTGGGACCGCTTCATGGTCCCCAAACCATTCTCCAGGATTCTGATCAGATTCGGAAAACCAGTGGATATTGCCCGGAAACTCCAGAAGAATGACTTTGAAACCGCGCGTCTTTCCCTTGAACAGTGCCTGCACAGGCTCTATCAGGAAACGGACCGCATCTGGGAGCGTCCCGACGAGATCAAGCAGCTGTTTCACAAGAAGGATTCAGCATATCAATGAATGCTCATGTGAAACTTCGGAGTTTTTCCTCGGGGTCGGAATCACAATCGGAATCGGTATCGAGAATTGGCATGATTTTGATCAAGATTTCGATCCAGATAGCGATTCCGAACAGGTCGACGACTCAAGACGCCGGAGAGTTCTCCACCTGAAAGGCCAGCTCACCATCCTGGACATCAAGCACCACCCGGCTGCCCTCGCCAAGCTCTCCCTGGATGATGTTTTTCGCCAAGCGACTCTCCAGGTGGGTCTGCAAATAACGCCGCAAAGGCCTGGCCCCATAAACCGGATCATAAGCCTCTCTGGCAATGAAATCCCGGGCCGAATCCTTCATTTCCAGCTCAATTTTCCGATCCTTGAGCCTTTTTTTGACCTGTTCCAAAAGCAGATCGATAACCTTCTTGATTTCCTCGACAATCAATGGGGTAAACAGGACGATCTCATCCACCCGGTTCAAAAATTCCGGCCGAAATTCCGATCTGAGCGTGGCCATGACCTGATCCCGGACGCCTGCTTTGAGTTCGCCGCTGTCGCTGATCCCTTCCAAAAGGTATTGCGATCCCAGGTTGGAGGTCATGATGATGACGGTATTCTTGAAATCAACGGTACGACCGTGGCTGTCCGTCAAACGGCCGTCATCCATGATCTGCAGAAGGACATTAAAGACGTCCGAATGGGCCTTTTCGATTTCATCGAACAAAATAACGCTATAGGGCTTCCTGCGCACCGCCTCGGTGAGCTGTCCCCCTTCGTCATAGCCGATATAGCCGGGAGGCGCCCCGATCAAGCGGGCAACAGTGTGTTTCTCCATATACTCGGACATGTCCAGACGGATCATGTTGTCCTGAGAGTCAAACAAGGACTCCGCCAGGGTCTTGCACAATTCGGTCTTGCCGACCCCGGTGGGGCCCAGAAAAAGGAAAGAGCCCACCGGCCGATTAGGATCCTTCAATCCGGCTCTGGCCCTCAAAACTGCCTCAGACACGGCATTCACCGCTTCGTCCTGACCAACAACCCGCTCGTGCAGGACATCGGACAGGCGCAGGAGTTTCTCCCGTTCTCCTTCCAAGAGCCTGGACAAAGGAATGCCGGTCCATTTGGAAATGATTTCGGCGACATCGTCGGCCCCGACCTCTTCCTTGACCAGTTGGTTTGACTTGGAATCCTGGTCCTGGACTTCCTCCTGGGCCTGGATCTGTTTTTCAAGCTCGGCCTGTTTTCCGTATTTGAGTTCGGCCATCCGATTCAAATCGTAACTGCGCTCCGCATTCTCGATTTCCAATCTGGTTTTTTCCAACTCTTCTTTTAGGTGCTGCAAGTCCTTGACCGCATTTTTTTCATTCTGCCACTGGGTCTGGAGCTGCATCTGCTCTTCCTTCTGTTCAGCCAGCTCTTTCTCCAGATTGTCCAAACGCTCCTTGGAGGCCTTGTCTTTTTCCCGTTTCAAGGCCTCTTTTTCAATTTCCAGCTGCATGATCCTCCGGTTTATGGCATCCAGCTCGGCCGGAAGAGAATCGATTTCCGTTCGAATCATGGCTGCAGCCTCATCCACAAGATCAATAGCCTTATCCGGAAGCTGCCGGTCGCTGATATACCGATCCGAAAGCACGGCGGCCGTGACCAGCGCCCCGTCACTGATGCGCACCCCGTGATGGACCTCAAGGCGGTCCTTCAAGCCGCGCAAAATGGAAATGGTGTCTTCCAGGGCCGGCTCGTCCACCAGCACCGGTTGAAAACGGCGCTCCAGGGCCGGATCTTTTTCAATATTCTTCCGGTATTCATCCAGGGTTGTGGCTCCGATGCAATGGAGTTCTCCCCTGGCCAGCATCGGCTTGAGCAGGTTGCCGGCATCCATGGAGCCTTCGGTTTTGCCAGCCCCGACAATGGTGTGCATCTCGTCGATAAAGACCAGAATCCGGCCTTCGGATTCCTGGACTTCTTTGAGAACCGCCTTGAGGCGCTCCTCAAACTCCCCGCGGTATTTGGCCCCGGCGATCAAGGCCCCCATATCAAGGGCAAAAATCGTTTTGTCCTTTAAACCTTCCGGCACATCCTCCTTGACGATGCGCTGGGCCAGACCTTCGGCAATGGCGGTCTTCCCCACGCCGGCCTCTCCGATGAGCACCGGATTGTTCTTGGTCCGACGGCTCAAAATGCGGATTACCCTGCGAATCTCGGAATCCCGGCCGATAACCGGATCGAGCTTGCCCTTCCTGGCCTCCTCCACAAGGTCCCGGCCATATTTTTTCAAGGCGTCATAGGTCCCTTCAGGATTGCTGGAGGTCACCCGCTGGTGTCCGCGAACCCGGCTCAAACCGGACAAAAAATTGTCCTTATCCAAGGCGAACTGCTTGTTCACCCGGCCCACAGCCGTGGCAGCCGGTTCTTCGAGAATGCTCAAAAACAGATGCTCGACGCTGACGTATTCGTCCTGCATGCTCTTGGCCAAATCCTGGGCCTTGACCAGAACCGAGTTCAACCGTTGCGTGACATAGATCTGTCCGCTCCCGGCCCCTGGACCGCTGACCTGCGGCAATTTGGCAATTTCGGATTCCAGAGCTTTGGCATAGGATCCGCCGTCCAGGCCACAGTTCTGGAGCAACTCCGGAATCAGGCCTTCCTGCTGCACCAGAGCCAGGGCCAGATGCTCCACGTCAATCTGCTGATTGCCGTATCTGATGGCTATATTCTGGGCCTCGGAGATTCCCTCCTGCGATTTTTGCGTAAATGTATTCATATCCATAGACATACCCTTCCTTCAGACTTCGTACAGAGATTGCGACGTTGAATCTTAACCTTTATAAATAAGGTCATTGTTTCAGACCAAAGCTGGCTACGCCCGCAGCCCAAAGGTTCCAGGTTCACGGCCTCCAGCCCGTAGGGCTTACGCCCCGGAGGGTTCACAGTTCACGGTTAAGAAAAAAAACAGTTTTTCAAACGACCCAGAATGTATCTTCCGAATATCTTCCTCTTCAAACCGTGAACCGTGAACCTGGAACCGTGAACCATATTCGACAAGGACTTCAACTGCTTCGGAGCAACACATTTTCTTGTTTTCTATGACAGAGATCAACCGATAAGTCTAAAGCCGTATCCTCGGATCAACCAGCATATAAAGCAGATCGGACACAAAGGTCCCGGTCAGGACCAGGACCGCGGAAATGAAATTGACCGTTAAAATCACCGGATAATCCCTGGCCAGAATGGCTTCGTAGGCCATACGCCCCATGCCGGGCCAGGAAAAAATGGACTCGATGATCACAGAGCCTCCGATCAATCCCGGAAGAATCAGACCGAACATCGTGACAAAGGGAAGCAAAGCGTTCCTCAGGGCGTGTTTATAATGCACCTGGTCCGGGGTGAGTCCTTTGGCAACTGCGGTTCGGACATAATCCCGGCCTTCGACTTCCAGCATCTGATTGCGGACATATCTGGACAAGACGGCAACCCCGGCTGATGCGCCAAGGACTGAGGGCAGGATGAGATGCCAGAGATGATCCATGATCCAGTGCAAAACAGAGGAATACTGCAGCCCGAAGGTCTTCATGCCGATTACCGGGACATGAAGCGAACTGACCACCAGGATAATCAAAAGGTAGGCGAAAAAGAAGCCCGGGATGGAAATAAGGACATAGGCCGCCAGGGTGCTGCTTCGATCGAACCAGCCGCCCCGGAAAATCGCCCCCCGGATGCCCAGGGGAAAGGAAATAGTCCAGGTCAGAATCGTGCCCACAATGAACAGGGGGAGGCTGTTCAAAAAGCGTTCCCAGATCTTGGGCAATACCGGCCGGCTGTCCTTCCAGGATACGATTTTTCCGCTCAGCAGCCCGCTGTAAAAAAGGAGATACTGCTGATGCAAGGGCTTATTTAGATGAAATTCCTTCTGGAAACGCTCCATGACTTCCGGGGTGAATTTCGGGTTCATGGGATCTATCTGGCTCGGCTTCCCCGGGGCCAGATGGATGATCAAAAAGGAAACAATGGAAACAAAAAACAAGGTGACCATCTTTTGTACGAAGCTTCGGGCTAAAAAAGCAAACATCGGCTACTCCGCGGCAAAGTCGGGAACTGTCGGCCGCTTGACCCATTTATTGAAGTAAAAACTGTAGTCGCCGGTCTTGGTGGGCCTGATCTTTTTGTAGACGACCTCGCCGTCTGCATCCAGGTCCTTGATCACGATCCGCTTGTCAAGCAGCGCGGTCCACTTGCTCACATACAGAAAGGTATAGGGCTGCTCCCGGGCGATGATTTCATGCAGCCGGTGACAGGCCTCGATCTGCCGCTCTTTGTCGTATTCCTGCCGGATATCGACGATCAGTGCATCCGCTTTTGGATCATCAAATCCCACAAAATTCAACTCATGCGGGTCGGCCTGCGAGGAGTGCCAGATCTGATAGAGATCCGGTTCTATGCCCATATTCCAGCCCAGAACCAGGGCATCAAAATCGAGCTTGTTCACCCGCTCCTGGATAAAAACCGACCACTCCAGGGTATCGGTGCTCACTTTGATCCCGATCCGCCGCCAAAAGTCCTGGACAATGGCCAGGATGGATTTGCGGATATCGTTGCCGGTATTGGTGATCAGGGTGAACTGCAAAATGCGGCCATCCTTTTCCAGCCAGCCTTGACTGTTCCGGGTCCAGCCGGCCCGGGCCAGTAGCTGCAGGGCTTTTTCCGGATCATAGGGCAGAGGTTTGATGTCCTGATTGTAATACTCGGTCTGCTTGACAAAGGGACCGGTGATCCGCTCGCCCTGGCCATACAAAACGTATTTGATAATCCGGTCCACATCAAGAGCCAGAGAGAGAGCCCTGCGGACCCGGCTGTCGTCGAAGGGTTCGCGCCTGCTGTTGTAACCGATATAGGTATAGCCGAAAGAGGTCCCGGAAAATGACTGAAATCGCGGGTCTGTTTTCAAGCGCTCCACCTGATGCGGCTGGACGGAATAGGCATCCAGGGTCCCGGCGTAAAACTCCATCTCCTGCGTCAAGAGGTCCGGCACGATCCGGTAGGCATAGCTTGCATAATTCGGCTCCCCGTCCCAATACTCGGCAAAAGAGTCCAAGCGGATATACTGATCCGACTCCCAGGTTTCAAATTGAAACGGACCGCAGCCCACAGGACTGCGATTGAAGCGGCTGTCCCGCATGAAAAAATCATCGGGATCCTTGCCTCTGGATTCGGCCTCCCGGTCCAGAGCCTGTCTGTTCAGGAGATGCTCCGGTAAAATGCCGATGCTCCAGGTCATGAGAGCCGGGGAATAGAGCCGCTTGTACACGATTTTCACCGTGAGATCATCCAGCACATGCACGGCTTTCACCGGCTCATAATCAGACACTCTGGGGGACAGGTTCCTGGGGTTGACAATGGATTCATAGGTGAATTTGACGTCTTGGGCGTCAAACAGGTGTCCGTCGTGAAACCGGACCTGATCCCTAAGATGAAAGACTATGACCGGATTATGTTCATATCCGGGCAGAAGCTTGGACGCGGCAGCCTTCAATTGTCCAGGATCCAGATCCGATTCGCTGCGGACATGCCTAAAGGCGGGAAACTCCTGAAAATAAGCCTCCCCGAGCAAGAGCGTCAAATTTTCGAAGAGTTCCGGATCCACCTCCAACAGATCCAGGACGATCCGATCCGGAGGTTCGACCTGAAAAACCTGAGGATCATCCTGTCCGGCCAGGCTTAGACTCGCCTGATATTTATCAGGAGAATCCAGGGAAAGCGCTGCAATATTCTCCAGGGACTCCTGCAGCGGCTGGGGATAATCCCCGCTCTTCTCCACCTGCTCCCGCAGAAAATTAAGCAGAGCGTCCGGACTCATGGCTCCCTGTTCTGGAACGGGCTTCTCCGGCCTTACGTAAAAAAAGGCCTGCTCCGAAATATCCCAGGACCGGGCCAGCCTTCCCCGGTAGTCAAGGTTTTCATCCAGATCGATCAAGCCTTCAAAAACCTTGCCCTGGATATCGCTGCTGGCGCTGTCCGCAGAAAGTATAGGATTCAAGAGGGACGCATCCCCAATGGAAGCGGTAATGAATTCCTCTAGTCGTCCGGGATTGCCCCGGGTCTGCTCTTCATAGCTGGGTACCCAGAAATAGGACTGCAGCAGGACGAGCAGCAGCAGAAACGGGGCCAGAATCAAAAAACGCTTCACAAACATAGATAACCGGACACTTCATGGCGATTTCAAATTTCTGAGGAAATCCAGAAGGCAGGTGCATTTCCCTCCAGGAAGGTTATAATTTGTTCTCTACACCTTGTCCAGGACCGGACTTTCCATGAAAATATCCTGTTGACAAGATATTGTGACTATGAGTAAGAAATTGGAAATTTTTAGTAAGTTATTTTTTTCACAAACTTCATGAAGGAGGGAGCATGCGGAAAGATCACTTGCAGACAGCCAAAAAGGGACTGGATTCCGTCAGCAGGCGAGATTTTCTAAAATTTTGCACGGTGATGGCTGCCGGTCTCGGACTGCCGCTCAGTGCAGGATCCGACATCGCCGAGGCCGTCACCAGCCCGGCTCGTCCTCCGGTCATCTGGCTCTCGGGCCAGGAATGCACCGGCTGTACGGAATCCTTGCTCAGACCGACCCACCTAACCCTGGAACATCTCATCCTGGATCTCATCTCCCTGGATTATCATGAAACCCTGAATGTTGGAGCGGGCCATCAGGCCGAAGCCTTTAAGGATGAGTCCATCGAGCAGAACGCCGGCAAATTCGTCCTGGTCCTGGAAGGGGCCATCCCCACCAGGGACGGCGGGATTTACTGCCGGATCGGCGGCAGGAATTATCTGGACATTGTCAAAGAGACCGCAGACAAGGCCGCGGCGATCATCGCCATCGGCTCCTGCGCCTCCTGGGGCGGGCTCGTGGCCTCGGAACCCAACCCCACCGGAGCCAAAGGCGCACCGCAAGTCTTAACTGACAAGACCGTGGTCAGCATCCCCGGCTGTCCGCCCAATGCCTATAATTTTGTGTCCACCGTGGCCTACTTTTTGACCTATCAGAAGCTTCCGGAAATCGACGATCTCGGCCGGCCGAAATTCGCTTATTCCCGGCTCATTCACGAACACTGCGAACGTAGGCCGCATTTTGATGCCGGCCGTTTTGCCGAAGAATTCGGGGACCACGGCCATCAACAGGGCTACTGCCTGTACAAGCTCGGCTGCAAGGGTCCCGTGACCTACAATAACTGCTCCATGAAAGGGTACAATGACGTGGGGACCTGGCCGGTGAACACCGGACATCCCTGCTTTGGCTGCAGTGAAGAAAATGTCGGATTCACCATCCCCAAATATGTTCAGGCCGATCCGGGCAAAGAAAGCCTGATCACTCCCTCGGCCACCCCGGCTGATATCAGATATGAACGCGGCGGAAAACTGTCCGCCGGCGCAGCCGCGGTTCTCGGCGGCGCTGTCGGTGTCGCGGTTGGCGGCGCCGCGGTTGCCGCCGCCAAGTCTGGAAAATCACAAGACTCCTAACACGAGGGGGATATCATGAGCATACAACGAAGGGACTTTCTCAAAGCTGCCCTTGGAGGCTCTCTTGCGGCAGCAGCTAGCGCCCGTCCGGGCTTGGCCGCATCACAGGGCCGGGATTTGCCCCCGGAGGCCCTGGGCATTCTTTACGATTCCAATCTGTGCATCGGGTGCCAGGCCTGCATGACGGCCTGCAAGCAGGCCAACGACATGCCTGTGGAATTCAGCGGGCAGCAGACGACTTGGGACAATCCCCTGGACCTTTCAGCCAAGACCCTGAATATTATCAAAATGTATGACGGAGGGGACACGCCGGCCTTTGTCAAAAGACAGTGTCTGCATTGTCTGGAGCCCGGCTGCGTTTCCGCCTGTCCGGTCTCGGCCCTGGAAAAAGATCCCAAGACGGGCATCGTCACCTACGACAAGAAGGCCTGCATCGGCTGCCGCTACTGTCAGGTGGCCTGTCCGTATAATGTGCCCAAATTCGAATGGGACAACCCGTTTCCCCAGATCCGCAAGTGTGAACTCTGCAATCATCTCCTGGCCGAAGAGCGCTATGCCGCCTGTTGCGAAGCCTGCCCCACCGGGGCCTCACTGTTCGGACCGGTCAAAGAACTACGCCAGGAGGCCGAGCGAAGACTGAACATGGAGCCGGGACAGTATCATGAATTTCCGGTCAACCACATCAGCACAGGCAAAACCCAGACCCATAAGGCCGAAGCCTATGTACCCAAAATCTACGGAGCCGATGAACTGGGCGGAACGCAGGTCATGCTCCTCTCCGGGGTGGACTTCAATAAGCTCGGCCTGCCCGAAGTCAGAGACAAATCCTATGTCAGTGACCTGGAAGGCCTCTCAAGCAAACTCTACAGCTATATGCTCCTGCCGGCCGCAGTCTTTGGCGGCCTGCTCTATGTCGCCAAAAGACATGGGGATCATGAATAAACCTGAAGAAGGAGAGTGATATGTCAGAAGCACGACCGCTTGGCGGCAGGGTCTTCACCATACCATTTGCATTTGGTGTCCTGGTTATCCTGATCGCTCTATTTTATCTTTTTAAACGCTTCACCCTCGGTCTCGGCCCGGTAACGGGGATGAACGACGGCTATCCCTGGGGATTGTGGATCGCCTATGACGTCAATGTGGGCACGGCCTTTGCCTGCGGCGGCTATGCCATGGCCATTCTTATCTATGTCTTCAATAAAGGCGAATTCTCTCCGCTGCTCAAACCGGCCATCCTGACGAGCATGTTCGGGTACATCCTGGGGGGTGTCTCAGTTTTCATCGATATCGGCCGTTACTGGCAGATGCACAATGTCTTTCTGCCCTGGCACGCGAATATTCATTCCGCCCTGCTGGAAGTCGCCCTGTGCATCGCCGCCTATTGCCTTATCCTGCTCATCGAATTTTCCCCGGTGGTTCTGCAGCACTTTCATATCAAGGACCTGCAAAAGAAGCTCAACCGGGTTCTTTTTATTTTCGTGGCCCTTGGAATCCTGCTGCCCACCATGCATCAGTCCTCGCTTGGCAGTCTTATGATTCTGGCCGGGTCCAAGCTTTCACCGCTCTGGTGGACCAATCTTCTGCCCCTGCTTTTCCTGATCGCGGCCCTGCTCCTGGGATATGCCGTGGTCATTTTTGAAACCTCGCTGTCCGGCATTGCCTACCAGAACTTTGAAGAGATCCGGCTCATCAAGAAACTCTCCAATCTCGTGCCCTGGATCCTGATCGTTTTTCTGATCCTGCGCTTTTTCAGCGTTGCCCTGCAGGGGGCTCTCGGCGCCATGTTTGCGGGAGACCTGGCCGGGAATATCTTCCTGCTGGAAAACATCCTGCTTATCGCGGCCTTGGTCTTCTTCTTTCAGGCCAAAAACCGGGACAAGCACTCCAGGTTGATCTGGGCCGCCTTCTGTCTGATCCTCGGCGCAGGACTCTACAGATTCAACGCCTATATCACCGGATACGATCCCGGCAACGGCTGGCACTATTTCCCAACCTTCGGCGAGGCCATGGTCACTCTGGGCATTGTGGCCATAGAAGTCCTGGGATACCTGTGGATCGTCAAGCGCTTTCCTGTCCTGGCCCTGCCCCGGAAGAAGGGGGCGGAATGAGATTAAAGACAGAGTTGTATAGGATTGAAGATTGAACATTGCTGAATATAAGAAAATCAAGAAATTACAACGACCATATCCAAAATCATTTTCTGAAAAGCTTAAAGGATAGTAGTGCGTAACTATTAAAGGAGAGACTCCATGGCAAAAAGAATCACGGTTGACCCGATCACACGGATTGAAGGACACTTACGGATTGACTGCGAAGTCGACAACGGCCAGGTGAGCAACGCCTGGTCTTCGGGACAAATGTGGCGGGGCATCGAAGTCATCCTCAAAGGTCGCGACCCGCGGGACGCCTGGATATTTACCCAGCGCATCTGCGGGGTCTGTACCACGGTCCACGCCATAGCCTCGGTCCGGGCCGTGGAAAACGCCCTGCAGCTGGAGATACCGATCAACGCCCAGCATATTCGGAACCTGATTATTGCGGCCCATGGCCTGCACGATCATATTGTCCATTTTTATCAACTCTCGGCCCTGGACTGGGTGGATATCGTTTCCGCGCTCAAAGCCGATGCCAAGCAGGCAGCCAAACTGGGCCAAAGTCTTTCCGGCTGGCATCGAAACAGCGTCCAGGAAATCAAGGGGATCCAGGATAAACTCCAAAAATTCGTGGCCTCGGGCCAGCTTGGCGTTTTCGGAAGCGGCTATTGGGGGCATCCCGCCATGAAGCTTTCGCCGGAAGTCAATCTCCTGGCCGCGACCCACTACTTCCAGGCCCTGGAATACCAGCGCAAAATCAATCAAGTCGTGGCCATCCTGGGCAGCAAGACCCCGCATATCCAGAATCTGGCCGTGGGCGGCGTCTCCAATCCTGTGGACCCGGACAGTCCGGCTTCCCTGACCACGGAAAAACTCTACAATATCAAATCGCTGATCACTGAGGTCGACGCCTTCGTCAAACAGGTCTATCTGGTGGATGTGGCCGCGGTGGGCGCATTTTACGCAGACTGGACCGGCTACGGCGCCGGAGTGACCAACTACCTGTCCGTCCCGGACATGCCCCAGGACCCCAAAGGCGAACAGTTTCTGCTTCCCGGAGGCTACATTCCCAATGGCGATGTCGGCGCCTTTCAAGCCATCAACTCTTTCCAGGACGACTTCTTCGGAAAAAACGTCAAGGAATCCATCAAGCATGCCTGGTATGAAGGGGATTGGGACAGGCATCCCTGGGAAGAAGAAACCGTGCCCAATTATACCGAGTTCAACGATCAGGGGAAATACTCCTGGGTCAAGGCCCCGAGCTTTCAAGGTCAGCCCGCCCAGGTCGGACCTTTGGCCAATGTCCTGTGCATGTTTGCCGCCGGGCACAAGCCGACCAAAGACTACACCACCCTGGCCTTGGACACAGTGAGCAGCCTCGCGGGCAGTACAGTCGGGCTGGAGGCCCTGCACTCCACCATCGGCAGGCACGCGGCCCGGGCCGTTCGCTGCGCCGTTTTGTCCGACACCCTGAGTGAAAACTGGACCTCTCTTGTGGAAAATATCGGAAAAGGCGATTACACCATCTGCAATGAGCCCAGCTTCCCCAAAGGCGAAATCAAAGGCTTCGGCTTTCATGAAGCCCCCCGAGGGGCCCTCTCGCATTGGGTGGTGGTCAAGGACGGCAAGATCGAGAATTATCAGTGCGTGGTGCCCTCCACCTGGAACGCCGGCCCCCGGAGTTCTCAGGACAAACTCGGTCCCTATGAAGCATCCCTGGTGGGCAATCCCATCGCAGATCCGGAAAAACCTCTGGAAGTCCTGCGGACCATCCATTCTTTTGATCCCTGCCTGGCCTGCGCCATCCATCTCCAGGACATGGACCGTCAGGAACTCGTCAAGGTCAGGGCCCTCTAAACAAAAAAGCATCTCCTGAGCAGCCGAGGCTGCTCAGGAGATGCTACAAATACTGTCTGGAATCAAAAGAATTTTGATGCTTCCATCAAAATTCTTGGGAGTCCCATTCCCGCCAGCCCTGAAGCAAAGGGAAATACAAACCCAATCGAATGGATCGATCATCCTTGAGCTGCATGATCCGGACATAATCTTGCATCTGTTCCTGATATCGCGCTTGTTCGCGATCCAGAAAGGCCTCCGGATTCGACCCGGTATGACTGCTGACCTTAAAGTCAATAATCCAGCGAATCCCTGAGGACTCCACAAAAGTCCGATCCAGGACCACGCTTTTCCGCCGGCCCTTGATCAAGCCCGTCAGGGCGTATTCACACCTGCCTTCCGGATGGGCCTGAAGAATCCAGCGCCCCCTGGTATCGGCAATGGTTCGCTCCAGGGCTGCAGCGACAATACCGGCCCCCTGCTCCGCCTCATCCGGCCCAACCCCCAGGGCGGCAAGCTGTTTGGCATACAGCCCCCTGTTCTTTTTCACCCGGAGGCGGCTCCAGTTCCTGTCCCCCATTCCGGCAAGACGAAGAAGCCAGGAATGCACCAAAGTTCCGACCTTGGGCAGCAATTTCCCCACCCAGGCGAATTCAACAGGCGCAAAATCTGTCTCTGCTTCTCCGTTTTTTTCTCCGGACCCGGGCAGGCCCGGAGGGGGGTCCGGAAGAACCCAACCGGGGGCCAATCTGAAAAGCCGCTGGGTATCAAGGGCAAACCCTTCGGCCGGGACGCCCCCGGCAGCTGTTTGGCCGGCCCGAGCACGGGCGGCCTGGAAAACGTCCTCAAGCGCCGGCCACAGACAGGCTAAAGCAGAATTCCCTGCTGGTTCGCGCAATACCCCGGTCTCCTGATTGACAGCGACATGCCCGAGCAGATGGAGACTCTGCATCGCCCTGGTGGCGGCGACATACAGGACTCTGGCCTCTTCAAGCTCGAATTTCTCCTTTTTGAGGCCTTTAAGGTATCGATAAGACTGACCCTGCTCCTCCCCTGTCTCGGCCATGGGCGCCAGAAGCAGATCAGCCTTCCCGTCCGTCCTCGCCCGCTCCTGCCAGAGAAGAAGCTGATGCGGGTCCGCCGGCCAGGTCCGACCCAGTCCCGGCAGGATAACCGTATCAAATTCCAGGCCCTTGGCCTTGTGAATGGTCATGACCTGCAAGGAATCGTCGGCCTGGGAATCGGGAACGGCAAAGAGCGCAGCAAGGGCCTGATCCAGAGCCGAGGGGTGGAAAGGCTTGAGCCCGCTGAAGCGCTGAGACAGCAGATCAAAAAAGACCCGGGCGTCATCAAGGTCCTTTTCGGCCGGGACGCAGGCCGGTCCTCCCAGCTTGAGCCAGACAGCTTCCACCAGGTCCCGCAGGCTTCCCCGGCTGCGGTTTGCAACTCCCTCAGCAAGAATTTCCCGAGTTCTGAACACCCTTTCCCGGCCCTGGGCGCTCAAGCCGGCCCATTTTTGCTCATCAGCAAGGCAGCTGAGGACCGGTATCTGAAAATCGTCTCCAACCAGACAGTGCAGATCATTAAGGCTCAAGCCGCACCAAGGGGCCCGGAGCACAGCCAGCCAGGCCGGCCGATGTCCAGGAAAGACCAGGGCCTTGGTCAAAGCCAGCAAATCCTGAATCACCGGACGTTCAGCCAGAGCCTCGATCTCCACTGCCTGAAAAGGGATCCCGCTGCGCCGCAAGACGGGCAGCAGCTCCCGCAGGTGGCTCCGGCTCCTGACCAAAACGGCAATGGAGTCTGCAGGATTTTGTTCCCGGCTATACTTGATGATTTCCAGAATGCTTTCCGCTTCTGCAAGGGGATCATTTTCAAAAAAGGGGTGCACCTGAACCCGGCCGGCCGGAGTGTCCGCTTGATTGGCTTTACAGGAGGTGTAAGGCACCCGGCCGGAAGGGATGTCTTCATCCCGGGGCAGAATCCTGGCAAAGGATTCATTGATCCACTTCACGAGCTGCTGCTGCGAACGGAAATTGACCTGAAGCCGCAAAGGCGTGAGCTGCAGGTCCCCGAGGCCCTGCCGGCGGGCCTGGAGAAACAGTCCAACCTCAGCCTCTCGAAAGAGATAGATGGACTGCATGGGATCGCCCACCGCGAAAAAGGTCCGGCCGTCTCCAGTCTGCCAGCCGGCGGTCAAGAGCCGGATCAGCTGGTACTGGGTCTGGTTGGTGTCCTGGAATTCATCCATGAGAATGTGCTGCAGCCGGTTGTCCCAGGCCAGCCCGAGATCGGTGGGATCGTCCGGGGACCCGAGAGCTTCCAGGGCCCGCAGGGATATCTCTGAAAAATCAACCTGGTTCTCGGACTGAAAAATGACATGGAGCTGGGCCACAGCCAAGGGCAGGATCTCAAACAAGGACTGCAGGACGGACCATTGCTCCGGGCTGAATTCCGCCGCCGGCAGCGAGCGCAGGGCATGAAGGGCCCGCCGGAGACCGTCTTCCCCGGACAAAGCCTGCATCAGCTCCACAAAAGCTTCTTTTTGTGCTGTGTACAGTTCTTTTCGTGCGGGATCCCGAGTGGAGCCGGGGGCCGGAAAGCCGATATTCTTATTGGCCTGCTTGCGCCAGGTGCCTTTTGCAGTCAAAAGAAACTCGCTGATTCCCAGCCAGCAATCCAGGTTTTCCCCATCGGTCCCGGGCAATTGCTCCAGTGCGCCGAGCTTGCAGATCAATGAATCCGAATGCGCTGCCTGGAGATTGGAAGCCGCAAAACCGGCCAATCCCAGGACCCGTTCCCAGTCTGTCTCTGCCAGGGCCTGTCGCGCCTTTTCAAGGCTCTCCCGGATAACCCGGGCAAAGCCCTGTTCCAGGGCACGGCGCTGCAGACCGAGATCATTTCTCCCGGCCAGATGGCGCAGCCACTGCTCTCTTTTGCCGAGCATCGCGGCCACCAGCTCGATGACCCGCTCCAAGTTATTGTCCAGATAGCTGATCAAGGTCTCCACAGCCGAAGACCATCCGGCGCCGGTCTCCAGTTCGGCAACGGTCCGCTCAGCCGACTCCCGGTACAAGGCCTCCGGATTATCGCTGATATCGGCCCGGAGTCCGAACTTGGACAAAAGAGGCATCTGTTCCGCCAGGGAGGCGCACAGGGCGTCAATGGTCTGGATTCGGAGCCGGGAGGGATTGTGCTCCAGGAACCAGCCCATGTCGGTGTTGCGCTGCATGGCCTCCTTCGCCAGTTCGATGACTTTCCGCGCATGCGGATCGGCGTCCGAAGGCGCTTCTTCCGCCCGGCGCAGGGCCTGCACAATGCGCTGCCGCATCTCTCCGGCCGCTTTCCGGGTAAAGGTGATGGCCACGATCTCTTCCGGTTTGTGCACCCGGGCCAAGAGCGTGAGATAGCGCTGGACCAGGAGGCTTGTCTTGCCGGAACCGGCCGGCGCCTGAACAATAAAGGAGCGGCTCGGGTCCAGGGCTTTTTCACGGGCTGCTGCATCGGCAGGTTCCGGCATTTCGGTTCGGCGAACAGAATTCATGGCTTGAATGTCTTCTCGATGCATCATTCAAAGTATCTGGATGAAGTGTTGGACCTCGCCGGGAGGCTCTTTGGTGTAGTTTCCAATTTCAAATTTTTATTCTCTCAGGCTGATCGTTCATTCTGCTTGATTTCAGAAATCCGGCACAAGGGTTGCAGCGTACAATAGCGACAGCTTTTCTGGGCTGAAAGCGGCGCCGCTTTTGCCCAGCCCTGCCTGATTTCCCCGGCCAGCTGCTCCAGCTGCTCTTTCCAGAACCCAAGCAGACCGTTCCAGGAGCCATAGACCTCTGCCAGCCCCCCGGCTTCAAAACCGGTAGCCCCCGGAATAAGGCTTTCATCTTCGCCAATGCCGATATAGCGGCACCCTCCTTTGCGGACCAGGCCGAAATAGACCCCGGAAGGCTCCTGTTCATCAACCAGACTGTAAAAGGGGACCTGGGGCTCTGCCGGACGAGGCCCCAGCCAGTCTTTGGCCGAGTACTGCCCGGTTTTGTAGTCCACCACCAGGATCTTCCCATTGGGCAAGGCATCAATCCGGTCAACAACAACCCTGAACACAAGCTTGTTGATGCTGACCTGGCGCTGCTCTTCATTGCCCACGACCCGAAAAGGCGTCCGGGCTCGTTCCTGCTCCAGCCATTCCAAAAGTACGGTCTGCAAACGTCTTTTTTCGATGGAGCTGAAGCGCCGAGTGAGGGTCAGGAAATGATCCGCCTGCAGCGAGTTGAGCGCTGTGTCCGCCACCCGGGCGAGCAGGGCCTCAAGCTGCTCATTCTCCAGACTAAAGAGCCGATCCTGATCCTTGACCTTTTCCCAGAAATATTCCAGGGCGGCGTGGATCAAAATACCCCGCTCCGCCGGCCCCAACCCTGATACGGGCTCTTTGGGATCTTCCGCGCCCAGCCGGTATCGGGCAAAGGCTTGAAAGGGGCACAGGGACTGAGCTTTCAAGACGCCGGTCCCGCCCCTGACCCGGGACCCCGGACTGAGCCCCGGACCCTGCTCGTCGCGATAGGCTTCCAGCTCTCCGGACTCAAATATCCAGTCCCAATACAGATCAGGAGCCGGCGTGGAGAATTGGCCCTCCAATTCAGGGTAGTGGGCGATATAGGGGCTTGGAAACAGGGTTCGATCCTGTTCGCGCCGCGGATAGCTGACAATGACCCGGGGAGCGGAATTGAGGACCCTTTCCAGAATCAGACCGCAGTATTCAAGCTCCCGCTCCGCACTGGAATGGGGCAGGCCTTTTTCCTGCTGCAGCGGAACAGGCAGCAGGGGATGGGGCTGGGCCCCGGGAGGCCAGACTTCATCCGTCAGACCCATGACCCAGAGCTGATCAAATTCTTCATGGGCCGCCTCTAAAATGCCAAGGACTTGAATAGCCGCTTCCTGCTGTTCGGGCTGGAACGGCGTTCGGCGCATCATGTGCTGCAACTGGGCCAGGGCCTGCTCATACCCAAAATCCTGTTCAAGCAGATCCAGAGCGGCAAAACGCTGCAGGGCAGTATTCCAGGCAGTCAGGCACTGGTATTCCTCACTGTTCATACTGCGCCGGCCAGGCCAGCCGAGGATCTTCAGCAGTCTGGCGATATGTTCCGCCCAGTCGGACAGAGACTGGGCTGCAGGCGCCGCGCTCTGAACTTCAGAAAAGGAGATGAAAGCCCGGGCCAAAAGCGGACACCCGGAGGACGAACTCTCGCTTCCCCGGGCTTCCGGCTGGAGGAATTCCAGAAATGTCCGTTGTGGAATAAAGGCCTCGCCCGTCTCCCGCAGTTTGTTTTCCAGTCGGCAGCGCCCCTGGGATTCCGTGAGGCCCCCTTGAAAAAACGGGGAATGCATCCAGAACAGACATGCATTGACAGGCAGGGGATCCTGGGACAATTGCAAAGCGAGGAGGGCGGCGTTGACTAGCGGATACTCGGCCAGATTCGCCCCGAGGGAGACATCGAAGGCCTTGTTCTGAGAATGAAACTGGAGATTCGTATCCGGATTCAAAACCTTGTGAAAGATGCGCTTGAGCTCATCTTTGCGTCTGCTCAGATCAGGAACAATGATCCCAATCCGGAGGTCTGTATTTTGTTCCACGGCCTGTTTGGCCCAAACCGCAGCAGACGCCGTCTCCTGCCGGGCATCCCGGGCGCAGAAGAGCAGAGAATCGTCGGCCTGTTTCGGCGTTTCCAATCTGTACACCCGACTTCCGGCCTGGTTCACGCTGTGCAGCAGACGCCGCTGCTGGGGCGTCAATACGTCGAACCCGGCCAGGACCAGGGACCCGGGCAAGGCAACACGTCCATTGCGGACCCAATCCGCTATCTGCTCGGGAAGGGACGCAGCATCCAGCCAAGCTGCCCTGCTGAGTCGCCGGGTAAATTCAAGCGTCCATTCATTAAAGGCCTGGTACTCAGCAACATCCCATTCCTTTAAAGCCGACGGATCAATATCCCAGGCCCGGCACAACTGCCGGGCCTGGGCGGCCAAACCGGCTGTTTCCCTGATCCGAAGCATCCCGTGAGTCCAAGCTGATTCGGATACAATTGTTTCCCACAGGAGCAGTTCCTGTTCAGCGGTGAGAAGGACCGGCAAGGCGGCTGACTCAGGGTCCTCGGCCCGGAATATCCGGTCCTGATAAACCTGCTGCAGCCAAGCCTCCAAGGGCAGGATCAGCGGAGTTTCAAACACAGCCGCCCCCTGAGCGGACCGGACCTTTGCGTATTGCAGACTGAGAGACCGGGCCGATCGGCTGTTCACCGTAACCATGACCCCCTCGCTCTCCAGCAGGGCCCAGGCCTTGTGTTTGTTGATCACAGGAAGATTGTGAAGTAGAGTCTGCTTCATTGTTTTGATGCAGTCTGTCCTGCAGTGCCGGTATATACTGCTCCAACTTACCTTTTTCAGAATTCTGTCGTTGAAATCAAAGGACAATCAGTCTTTGTTTCAAAAACCAAAATTGGATCAGTATATAAGTTTTTCCGCTTCAAAAAGCCGCTTTTATTCTGAATCACCCCGCCTGAGGCTTTTCTCCCCGAAACGGTCTCTGATCACATCCATAATCCTGTCCAGCTTCTCCTGTTTGAGGTGCTCCTGATCCGGGAACAATCTCAGCTGGACCGGCTGCTTTTCAAAATTGGACACGCTCACCCCGGTTAAGCGAACCGGTTTCTGCAAATGTATCCCTTCCAAGAGCCTGCAGGCGGTCCGGAAAATCACCTGTGTCGTGTCGGTGGGACTGTCCAGGGTGCAGCTCCTGGTCAGCGTTTGAAAATCATTGTATTTGATTTTCAAAGAGACTGTTCTGCCTTTGGAGTGTAAGCGGCGCAGGTCTCGGCCAACCCGTTCGCTTTGCATGAGAAGCCTGTTTTTTAAGGTTGCAACCGAAATCAGATCCTGCGGGAAGGTATTTTCCGCCCCGCAGGATTTCCTTCTGCGCTTTGTCCGGACCGGTGAGTCATCCCGACCCAGACACTTGTAAAAAAGATCGATGCCCTTCTTGCCCAGCTTGCGCTCCCAAAATTCCAGGGGAAGTTTGGCCACATCCCCGGCTGTCTTGATCCCGATCGCCTTCAAGACCGTCTGGGTTCTGGTCCCCACTCCGGAAATTTTTTCCACGGGCAGTTGACGGACAAACTCCGGAACCCGGTCCCCAAGGATTACAGTGAAGCCGTCTGGCTTTTCCCAATCTGAAGCGATCTTGGCCAGAAACTTATTGGGGGCCAGGCCGATGGAGGCGGTCAAACCCTGTTCCGTGAGAATTCTCTGTTTGATGGTCCGGCAGACCTCCCTGACCGGTCCGAGCAAACGCTCGCTTCCGCTCAAATCCAAAAAGGCCTCATCAATGGAAAGCTGCTCCACCAATGGAGAATAATCCCGCAGAATCGTCATAATATTTTCGGAAATCTCCTTGTAGCGCGACATGCGCCCCTTGAGAAACACGCCCTGCGGGCAGATTCGCCTGGCCGTGACCGCAGGCATAGCCGAGCGGACACCGTAATTCCTGGCTTCATAGGAGGCTGCCGAGACAACGCCCCGGTCGGAGTCCCCACCCACAATCACCGGCTTGCCTTGCAGCTCCGGACGATCCAGCTGCTCCACCGAGGCAAAAAAGGCGTCCATGTCCAGATGGGCGATCAGGCGCGGAGATGCTGACTTGGAGACACTCATAGGCAGGGTGCGGATTCATTTTTCAAAACCATTGACCTTGTGTACCACCCCAGGTATGAAAGAAGATATGAAAAAAATCAAGGGGAGCCGATTCATGGACACTGCAGGCAAACAATCGCTCCAGAGCACCCGCTGGCTGATTTTCGCCATCCTGGCCCTGGCCTATTTTTTGGTCTATTTCCACAGACTCTCCCTTTCTGTTGTCGCCGACGACCTGATCCGGGATATGCAGATCACGGCCGGCCTCATGGGGCTGCTCGGGTCGATCTATTTTTATTGCTATGCCCTGATGCAGATTCCGGTTGGACTCCTGGCGGATTCCTTCGGCCCGCGGAAGACTGTGACCTGCTCCCTGATCCTGGCTGCGGCCGGGAGTGTGCTTTTCGGCCTGGCCCAAGGTATCGGCATGGCCTTTCTGGGAAGGATCCTGGTGGGCTTCGGTGTCTCCGCCGTATTTATCCCGACCATGAAAATCCTGTCCGAGTGGTTTCAAGCCAAAGAGTTCGCTTCCATGGCCGGATTGCTCCAGGCCGTCGGCGGAGCCGGGGTTCTGGCGGCGACCTGGGCCCTGGCCTGGATGACCGCTTGCTTTGGCTGGCGCCTCTCCTTTCTCCTCATCGGACTGGGCACGTTTGTTCTGGCCGCAATGATCTGGCTCATTGTCCGGGATAAACCCTCAGATCTGGGGCTGACTGATGTCGTCCCTCAGGCCTCTGCCGACAAACCCCGGGAGCAAACGCGGCCGGCCGAACTCGGGCAGGGGCTCAAGCTGGTCCTTTCCAACAAATATTTCTGGCCTGTGGCAATCTGGTATTTTTTTGACTGCGGCATTTTTTTCGGCTTCGGAGCTCTGTGGAGCGGTCCCTACCTGATGCATGTTTACGGTTTGTCCAGAGCTCAGGCCGGAAGCATCCTCAGTATGATCGCCTGGGGGATGATCCTTGGCAGCCCTCTGCTCGGACTGATCTCCGACCGGATCCTAAAAAGCCGAAAGAAAGTGATCGTTCTCTGCTCAACTCTGCTCAGCATCATCTTTGGCCTGCTGAGCCTCTTTCCCTCCGGCCTGCCTTTCGCCTTGCTCTATGTCCTGTTCTTTCTCTTTTCACTGAGCGCCTCATCCATTGTGGCCATCGGCTTCACCATGACCAAGGAATTGTTTCCTGTAGAAATCGCCGGGACCTCGGTGGGACTGGTCAATGTATTCCCTTTCCTGGGCGGGGCCATTTTTATGCCGTTCTTAGGCCGGGTACTGGACAGCTACCCGACAACAGCCTTAGGGGTTTACACCTTAGAGGGCTATACAGCCGTTCTTTTCATCCTGTTCGGCGCGGCCCTGGCCGCTTTGATCTGTTCCCTGCTGACCAAAGAAACCTATCCTAAGGGAATTGAAAAATGAAGATTGAAGATAGAATATTGCTGAATACTTGAAAATAAATACGTTACAACGTCCATATTCAGCATCAATCTTCAATCTTCACGTATCTGGAATCAGTCCCCCGGGTCCTCGAATTGTCCAGATACTGTTCAGGAATCCCGGAGAGGCTCATGTTTATATCCATATCTTGAGCCATCGCCTTTTGAATACGGACCAGCGAGGTCCTGTCTGCTTCGGCAAACACCAAATCCAGGGCAATACACTGAGAACCGGAGTCCTGAATTGTATTGAGCAGGCGGGCCACCCGGTACCGGGGCCAGGGCCACTGGCCGAAGTCCTGCAGGCTCTTTTCATCAATGCTGACGATTAATGGAATGTGGGAGGGCGCTGAAGCAGGGGAAAAACGGAGGAAAACATCGTAGATCCGGTTGTTGATCAGGCTGGTTGAACCCGGGGCAACAACAGAGATGACTGCGACACCAAGAGTCAGAAAAAGCCCGGAAAAAAAGAACCAGCAGCGCTCTTTTCCTGATTCCGGCAGCCCCTTGTCAGGTGATGCTCGAAAAAATCCCTGCATGGCGGCGGTTCCTCAGGATTGAAGACATTCTATTCACTCCTGCGGCATATTAATACAGAAAGACTTCAACCCTTTGATTCCGAGGCTCTGCAACTTCATTCTCCGTGGGGACCAGAAGATTGCTTTCACCATGCGTTTGGGTTTCAATGCGACTTGGTTCAACTTCATGAAAAAGAAGCAGACGTTTCACAGCCATGGCCCGCTGCAGTCCCAGCCTTTTGTTTTCCGGCACACTGCCCGCCGTATCGGTATGGCCGATGATGCGAATATCCAGAGGGGGCTGTTGCTGAACCAGGTCCATCATTTCCTGAAACCCTTTTTCTGAATCTGCAGTCAAATCACTGGTCCCTTCCTGAAAATAAAGGCGAAATCGCTGTGGCGGCTGAGGACGAGCGGAAAGCGCGTCTCCGAATAATCGATCGATTGTTGCCTGATCGAGAACAACCGGTTCAGCCGGCGCTGTTGAAGCATCCTTCACCTCAACCCCCTGCCGGGCCTCGGTCAGGACCTGCTCCCCTGCTTCATTTTTAATGGAAATCGAACCCACGTTTTGGTCTGGATCAGCCGTTAAGACAAAGAGGTTCTCCGGCTGCAGATTGCAGCAGCCTGCAAGGATCAAAATGAAAAATAAAGAACATACAAAAAATCCGCGCATAATTTTTCCCTTTCAAAGTCAGCAGTTATACAGCCTTACAAATCATGTCCCTGGATCCGCCCCTGTCCATCGTCTGATTTTCGTATAGACAGCAATCTGTAATCTTTTGTATTCAATGTCTAAGGTTTCACTTTGACCAAAAGGCTGGTCCCCCTGAGGCCGATACTGGCTACCGGTGTATGGAATTGAACCGCTTCCGGAGCCAATTTTCCAATTACGCCGGAAAGATATGAGGCCGTTCCCTGAATGATCCGGGTGACGAACGAGAATACATTCTCGGACGGTCGATACACAAATGTATTGAGGGTAAGCCTACTGTTCGGACCAAGAGACAGGGAACTGTTGTCTTTAAATATCATTCCCGCGAGGCCCCAGTTTCCGGTTCTGATGGTATCGTCCTCAAAGACGGCTTGTCCTTCCTGAGCAACGATAGAATCCGGACCCCGATCAATAAAAACCTCCCCCTGGACATTTTTTAATGCGCCGATGGCCGTTGGCTCTGCATAAGCATGCGTGATGCAAACAAAAGTGACAACAATGACTCCAATGATTCCACGCAGCATATCATACTCCCATAGTATTCGCATTCATTGATTCGAGGGGATCATCCATTCCGTTTTCAATAGTTGAGTCACTACATTGAGCGCTTGATAAAGTCAATACCGAAACAGCCTGCGACCCTTTCAATTTTTCGCGTCGCACCTGAAGATCGGTTCATTCTTCAGCATTGGAATAGGGCAGCCATCTGGCCAGATTCATCCCTCCCAAAACAATCAAGCCGAGAATGACAAACCCAAGATAAAACAGGCCCTGGTCCCCGAACCACCCCAAGAGCGTCGGCACGGCGCCGGTTCCCATGAACAGGGCCAGGGGAATGATCAGGGAAATGGCCACGTTTCTGATGGAATTCGGAAAACTCATGGAGATGGCAGTGAATCCGGCCGCAAAAAAACAAACCGCACTCATGGGCTGCAGCAGGACCACCGCATAGATCAGGGGACCGGAACAAAGACCCAGCAGAACCGTCAGAACAGCGCTCACACTCAAGGCAATACGCACTGTTTTCTTTGAACCGATGCGATCGATGACCGGACCCGATCCAAGCGCCATCAGCAGGCTGGGAATTCTTGAGATGGAAATCAATTCATTGGCCCAGCCCTTATCCAGACCATGACTGCTGACCAGATATACCGGAAGCATACTGAAAACTCCAAAAGTCATGCTCACCGCCAATCCAAATAGCACCGTCAAAATCCAAAACGCGGGCTGCCGGAAAATCGTTTTCAGTATAGCCGGCCGGGGAGATTCCCCTTTTGCCTCGCCGCCCTGATTGGAGAAGAAAAAAATCAGACCCATCAGCAGGCTTCCGGTGCCCAAAGCAGCGAACACTCCGCGCCAGGAAAAAAAACCTTCCACAGCAGCAGCCACAATCGGAGCCAAAATAAAAGCCAGATTCGGGGCCATTTCATGAACGGCCAATCCCTTGCCCCAGTTCAAAGAAGACAGGGAAGAGGTAATGATAGTGATCCCTGAAGGCAGATACAGTCCGGCGGCCAGGCCCATGCCGAAAAGGGTCACCTTCATGGCGGCAAAGGACTGGGCCAGGGAAGTCAGAATCAATCCCAACCCGATCCCCAGGCAGGAAATGACCACGATATGCCTGTGTTTGACTACTCTGGCAGCAAATCCGGACAGAGCCAGGGCAAGACTGACTCCTAAGGAAGCGAACAAAAAAAGCTGCCCCGCCTGGACATGACTCAGGGAAAATTCCAGTTCCACATTGACCACAAACGGGGCCAGGATCAAGCGGGCCATAAAATTAAAGAAGAAGACCAGGGTTAAGACAAGAATCGTCACCAGACCGGATCCCATGGCCAAAAACCCAACCCCATGCTTGTTTGTCTGCTGCATAACTAGTCTGGGTTCGCTTAAAAAAAATGTTGCAGAATTTCCTTACAGAATGCGCTCCAGAAATCCTACACCTGTTTGCCAGGCTTCGACAAGCCTTTGCCCCACTGAAAAATTTTCATTTGATGCCTGCAATTGTTGCAGAACGACATGGAGATCATCTATCATTCCGGAAGGCCATTCTGATTTTTTCGAAATCGGATAAACCTGAAGCGACCCTGCCGCCCCATCATCAACAGGAGGAATAATACAATGCCGGAAGGATACAGATGGCCCCAAAACATCGATTCGATCTGGACAGGAGCCGATGTGGCCACCATGCGGAAAAATGAACAGCCCTACGGACTCATTAAGAACGGCGCCCTGGTGCTTTCAGGCGGGACCCTGGCCTGGGTGGGCCCGGCCGAAGAGCTGCCTGTGGAAATCTTCCACAAGGCCGACCGGGTGCATACCCTGCAGTCCGGAGTGATCACCCCGGGCCTGGTGGACTGCCACACCCATCTCGTCTACGGCGGCAACAGGGCTAAAGAGTTCGAACTCCGGCTGCAAGGGGTCTCGTATGAAGAAATCCAGCGCCGGGGCGGAGGGATAGCGTCAACAGTTCGGGCCACGCGGACGGCCTCTGAGCAGGAGCTCTTTCAATCCGGGAGCAAGAGACTGCAGGCCCTGCTACAGGAAGGACTGACCACGGTGGAGATCAAATCAGGATACGGACTGGACCTGGAAACAGAACTGAAAATGCTCCGGGTTGTCGGACGCCTGGGGCAGAGCCTCCCGGTGACGGTCTGCCCCACCTATCTTGGAGCCCATGCCCTGCCCCGGGAATACACCGCGAGCGATGGGTATATCGATTTTGTCTGCGCTACGGTCCTGCCTGAGGTGGCCCGTTTGGGACTGGCCACGGCTGTGGACGCCTTCTGCGAGTCCATCGCCTTCAGCCGGGAGCAGACCAGTCGCGTTTTTTCCAAGGCTGCGGAGCTGGGCCTGCGGGTCAAACTCCACGCCGAACAGCTGTCAAATCAAAACGGCGCCTCTCTGGCCGCGGAATACCGGGCTTTGTCCGCCGATCACCTGGAATATCTCACAGATCAGGGCATTGCCGCCATGGCCCGGGCCAAGACGGTGGCCGTTCTCCTGCCCGGGGCCTTCTACTGCCTTCGGGAGAGCC
>JAABTT010000023.1 GCA_011389765.1 Desulfohalobiaceae bacterium S24
TTTTTCCCTCTGCCTCTTCTCGGTTTCTTGTAACCGTGAACCGTGAACCGTGAACCTCTTCAACCTCTTCCAACCGTGAACCGTGAACCTCTTCAACCTCTTCCAACCGTGAACCGTGAACCTCTTCAACCTCTTCTAACCGTGAACCTCTTGGTTCAAACTTTCCGGGTCCGCAGGATCATCGAGTAGCGAAAATCCCACTGCAGATACTCCCGGATAAAATCCCGAAGAACCTCCGGATGCACGCTTCGGGCCTGCCGGATCATCTCCCGGGAATACTCCCGCGGCAGGTCATAGACCAGGAGATCCGAAGCTTCACTGCAGCGGGAAAGGAGCCCCTGCCGTTCCCGGTGAAATTCTGCCTGGAGCATGTTTCCGGCTCGATCCAGGCGCTTCGGTTCGATGGGCGTGTCCTGTAATCGGAGAATCACCTCTTGAAAGGCGGCCACAGCCTGTTCCACCTTGTCGGCGGAGGTCCCGATATAGAATCCCAAAAACCCGACCCCGGGATTGGTGCTGAGCAGAGGAGAGACCGCATACCCGAGTCCCTGCCGGTCCCGGAGTTCTCGGAACAAAAGGCCGTCCTGACCGCCGAGAATCTTCTTGGTCAGGGCAATGCAGGCATCCTGGGGGCTCCCCAGCCCGGGAACCGGAAAGGCCAGAAGAATATGGGCCTGATGGCGGTCCTTCATTTCCAGCTCAAGATGTCTGTCTTTGGACCACTCCGGAGCTGACCAGCTGCAGGACTGCCCTTCGGAATGTCTTGCCAGCTTCCGGGCCGTTGCTTCAATCTCCTGTCGGTCAAAATGACCGCAGACACTGAGGACCCAGGGGCATCGTGTCTGCAGCCTCCAGAAGCGCTGCAGATCATCGCTTTGAAAGCGCTCAAGCCCGCCCGGATCGCCCAGATGGTAATATCCGCAGGGGTGTCCCGGGAAAAGAAACGGAAAGATCTCTCTGGACAGCAGCCCCAGAGGATGATCGCATCGTTCAATGATCCGGCTCACCTGATCCGCAGCGCACAGGGCCGCCTCGCGGGAGGCGAAACCGGGCTGCAGGATCACATCCTCAAAAAGGCCCAGGAGTTCAGAGCAGAAGCGTGAGGGGAATTTCGCCAGGACCGACATCTGGTCCCTGTTGGCAAGGCCCTGGAGATAGCCGGCTCTTGCGGAAAGCAATTCGCGAATCTGCTGCGCATCCCGGGTCCCGGCGCCTTTGATCAGGGTCCTGGCGGTCAGGGCCGCCAGCCCCTGTTCTGTCGCCTGCAGCAGTTGATCGCCGCCGAGCCAGGTCAAATCAAGGGCTGTATAGGGCAGGGAGTCGTCCGGCAAAAGCACCAGGCGGCACCCCCGGCCCAGATCCTGCACGCTCGACCGATCCCGGGGCTTGGGACCGGCCGGCCTGGATCGAGTCACAGAGCGGCCAGGAAACAGGCCGATGTCCTGCTGCAGCCCGGCGGAGTCGATCCCGCAGTCTTCAGGCAGCAGGAAGACACCCTGCATTCTTTCCAGGCGCAGATAGGCGGACATGGCCTCTTGCACATCTTCCGGTTCCGCGTGGCGAATCTGATCAAGATACCGCTTTTCTGCGTCCACTGATTTTTCAAAAAACTGGAAATGTCCGATTTTTGAAGCCACCCCGGACAAGGTCTCTTTGGACTGCAGCAGGGTGTCCTCCATATTTATTTTGGCCCGTTCGAGTTCGCTGCGGCTCACCTCCGTTGTCTGCAGCTTGATCACATCCCGGCCCCATTCCCGGCAGAAGGGCTTCAATCGCTGGGGGTCGAACTGAATGCTGACCAAGATCATGCCGTCCCGTTCCATAAGGATCGGACTGATGCCGAACTGTTCTACAAGTTCTTTTTCGAAACGATAGCCTGCATACCATCTGGAGGATGCATCCCCCCCAAGGATATAGCCGGCCAGTTCAAGATAGACGGAATCGAAATCTGAAAAGGCCGGAGCCGGGAAGCCGAAGGCGGCGTACCCTTTCGTCCATTGTGTGGGCACAAGCGTCAGGCCGGGGCCGGAGACGGCGTCCCGGCTGAAGGAGCCGGCCGGGGGCTTACATGTCAGATCCGTTTTAACCTGCTTGAAAAGCTGCTGAGTTGCATCCACAATCTCCCTGGATTGGACCTGCCCGCAGACAACGAGAAGCATGGACTGAGGCAGGTAGGTCCTGGCGACATAGGCTTGAATATCTGCGAGGCTCAACCCGAGAACCGTTTCCCGAAAACCGATAATCGGCCGCTCATACCCGGTTCCGGCCCAGATGATTTTCTGCATCTGCTCAAACAGGCAGTGTCTGGGGTTGTCCTGGTTTTTTGCCATTTCAGCCAGGACAACTTCTTTTTCAAGTTCCAGCTCGTTTTGATCCGCCGGCGGCCCGAAACACAGCCCGTAGAGCGTTTCAAGCCCCAATCGCCAATGCTCGGCCGGCAGGTCCACCATATACACGGTTTGGTCAAAGCCAGTGGCTGCGTTCAGCGATCCGCCCACATCCTCAATCATTCGGGCGGCCTGTGCCTGCTCCCGGCCGTCAGCTCCCTTAAAGGCCATGTGTTCCAGCAAATGGCTGATTCCGGATTCTGATGCCTGTTCATACGCTGAGCCGGACCGTACATACAGGCGCATAACCAGCAGGGGGTGCCGGTCGTCCTCCTGAACCAGGACCTGCAGGCCGTTGGGCAGAACATAAAGGCCGGGCCGGCCGGAGGCGGAAATCGGGGATCCAGTCTGGGGCATTCTAGTACCTTTACTCTATCTTGCGTCGAATTTTTTGCCGCGCCCCTGCCTGGGGCTCGGCTCGTTTTTTCGCCGGATTGCGCTGCGGATCCGGAAGGCCTTTAAACAGCGACCAGAATTGCGGCCAGAGCCGGGTAAGCTCTCCGGGATTTTGCACGGACATTTTGGGGCGCTTCAGAGCAATCACCGCCAGAGCCATACTCCACCAGGCATTGACGGTGTGTATCTTCAAGGGCGGACAGTGCTGCAGGTTCACCCCCGAATGGATGTCCAGGACTTGATCTTGAATGCTGTATTCGGCCTTTAGAAGATCCAGAAGGAGCAGGGCAAAATCGAGATCTTCACCCGAATCCACCCGAAGCTGACTCGGCCCCTGCCGCGAAACAGCCAGAGCCAGGGCCAGGGGCAAGGATTGCGGGATGCCGCGTGCATCAAAAGAAAGGGCCTGTCCGGGCCGGCCCTCAAACGCGCCCCGGATTTCCGCTGCCTGTCTTTCCAGGGCAAGGCCCGCGTCTTGCAAAAGCTGCAGGACGGCTTCTGCCTCAAGCCCTTGTTCCGGGAAACAACCGCGCAAACCAACCCTGCCCCGGCTCACACAGGCCATCGCCAAGAGGAAGCCGCAGAGCAAGGGATCCAGAGGCGGATCCACAGACTCCGGGATCGAGAGCGCCCTCCCCTGTATCAAGCAGCCCCCTTCCAGCTGTTCAACACAACAGCCGCAGGCCTCAAGCACGGCGGCCGGACCCTGGAATTGGAAGCGCCCGGAGGCGGCACCAACCTGCTGCAGCTTCACGGCCTCGCCCTCCTGCAGCGTTGCCGCAAGGGCCATGATCAAAGCCTGAAGCATCTCGTCAGAGACCTCGGGGGCAATGGAAATAACTGTCTCACCGGCCCCGCCGGCCTCCAGCCGCAGGGGCAGGCCATGGCTTCCGGGAACCAGACTTATGATCCGCCCCCCCAGATCTCGAATCAGGGTCTCCAGGGCTCTGAGATCCACTAGCTTGAGGCGGCTGCCTCCTGAAAAACGGCACACGCCGGGCTTCCTCGCCGCCAGAAAAAGCAGCAGATACAGATTGAAGGGATCCTGCCCGCAGAATATGGTTTTTGCATCAAAATCCAGTGTGCCGTCCCCCCTGAACAAAACGCGGTCCTGCTCCCAGTAAAAACTGCCCCCCGCCTGATTCAAGGCCTTGATCAACTCAAAAAGGGGATCGTTCAAAATCACCGGTGAGAGCTGAAGCGGACTTCCGCTCGCCGCCGCCAGAAAAACCCATATTCTGGACTGGCGGCAGTCCCTGGGTCCGTCCAGTTCAATACGAACCGGTTCGGGGTTCGGCCGGAGCGGCAACTCCCAATCCTGCTTGCGCTCCGCCTGTTCATACCCCAGGCCGTTCACTGCATTGAACAGGGTGCGCATCATCTTTTCATCCAGCTCATTGGCCTCGGCCCACTGCCGCCAGTTCCGCCACAAGGCCTTTTCCTGCTGCGGATCAACCAGGGATTTCTTTTTCTGTTTTCGTGCTGCGGCAGCCTTTTTAAACAAGCGGGATCTTTTGCCCAGCAGCTTGACCAGGGCACTGTCCATTTCAAGAAGTTCGGAGGTCAAGGAACCGTCTTTCCGGGATATATTTTTTGGGTCGTGCATAGGATTCTCCAGTTGCCGGTCCAAAGCCGTTCGGATTCGATGTGCAAAAACCGGAGTGTAGCGTAGAGAGCCTTATCAAGGCAAGCTGCCCGGATGAAGAAATCAGTTTTCCCCTGACCGGCGCGGCAAAGGGGCCGAAGTTTTTTTCTTGACAACTTGATAAAAATTTCACAAAGTGTTTTTCACTTCCGGGCTGGCGGGAGACGGCAGCAGATGATCTCTTTTTTTTATCTATAATATCGGGAAGTTAAAAACAGCTTTTGCAAGGTCCCTGCCACTCGACAGAGGGACATGGCATTTTCCCAGACTTGTTTTTTTGACGAGGGAATCTGTGCAAAGAGACGGCGTCCCGGAAGCTGCAAGGCGGAAGCCGGGAGAAGTCCCTTTCTTTTTGCAGGTTTCTCAAGGGACTAACCTTTAACAAAAGGAGACTGTACATGGCTGAGATAGGACATGGCGGCAAAGAAATCCAGGAACGGATCATGCAGCCGGCTGAGGCAAAGGAAAAGATCAAGGGTTTGACGCAAATACCGGTCCGGAAACAGATCGCCAACGAGATCATCAACCTGGCCTACGGCTGGTTCTGCCCTCTGGAAGGCTTTATGGGCAAAGATGACGTCGACGGCGTGGTCAAGAACATGCGTCTGGCCGACGGCACCATCTGGCCCATCCCGATTCTGTTCGACCTCTCCCAGGATGAGGTTGAAAAATTCGGCGTGAAACCCGGTCAATCCGTTGTCCTTGAATATCAGGACAACCCCATGGCCCTCTTCGAAGTGACGGAAGTCTTTGAATACGACAAAGCAGCCATCTGCCAGGCTGTTCTCGGGACCACCGAGGACAAGCACCCCGGCTGCGCCAGGACCTACAGCTACAAGGACAAGTTCGTGGCCGGCAAAATCACCTTGCTCAAGGAGCCGAAAATCAACGAGCCCTTTGGCCCCTATTTTCTGCCGCCGCTGAAGATGCGCGCGGTTATCAAAGAAAAAGGCTGGAACCGCACAGTGGCGCATCAGACCCGGAACGTCCCCCACACCGGACATGAATGGCTCATGAAGGGCGCTTTCTTCCAGACTTACGGCGATCTGCCCATTGAAAAGCCGGAAGTCGGGGTGGTGGTCAACGCCATCATCGGTGAAAAGCGGGTCAAGGATTATATTGATGAAGCCATCATCCTCTGCCAGGACGAGCTGGAAAAATCCGGATATTTCGGTCCGCACAACCATCTGAGCTCACTGACTTTCTGGGATATGCGCTACGCAGGACCCAAGGAAGCCGTCTTCCACGCCATCCTCAGGGCAAACCTGGGCATCACCCATCATATGTACGGGCGGGACCACGCCGGGGTCGGCGATTATTACGGCGCGTACGAGGCCCATCACCTCCTGGATACAGTGGGTGAAGAACTGGACATCACTCCGGTCTATTCCATGAACTGGCTCTATTGTCCGGTCTGTGCCGAGATTACCAGCGAAGGCCTCTGTAATCATAAGGATCAGCAGCAGAAATTCAGCGGCACGCTCATCCGGAGCATCGTGACCGACGGCGTGAAGCCGCCGAGACTGATCATTCGACCGGAAGTCTTTGATCAGATCATGGCCTGTGCCGAAAAATACGGCGAGGGTTCGCCCTTTGTCACCGAGGAGTACCTGGAAAAACGGACCCCGGTCTTCAATATCGAACCCCTGTAGATCCGGCTGCCGGATCAAGGTGAATCGGCTGCAGATCTAAAGCGGAGCTGAACGAACAACAGCATTGCCTTTTCGAGGCAATGAGCAATGAGGAGGTTAGACACATGGCTGGGAAAAATCCCATTTATCTCTGGGTCAATGAAGAACGCTACGAGCAGTTGGAAAAAGCCGGGCTGGCGCATCATACCGAAGAACGGCTGGCCGGGTTGAAAGTCCTGATTGTCTATGCCGATGACGATCAAGCCAAAACTTTTGTCCAAAAATTCGGCGCCAAGCACGACACCTCCACCACCGGGAGCATCGAACTGCTGCCCAAGGACGTCAAGCACAGGCTTTTTGAAAAAGTCGTGGAAAAGCAGAGCATCGATGTCGTGGGCGACGTTTTAGCGTCCTATTCCTGATGCGGCGCCACCGGATCAGGACCTGTCCATCGTGATGAAGCGATTGCCTTGCATCGCTTTTGATATATATCCTGCATTGAAGAGAACGCCGGGCCTGAACAGTCTTGAAATGCCCCCTGCTACCCGGGGTATACCCGGCCTGATGCTGTTCTTGAATGCACGAACAACGGTTATCAGCATTATTCAACAACACTGTTAAGGAGGATTTACAATGCCTAGTTACGTCAACCCGGAAAAATGCGACGGCTGCAAAGGCGGCGAAAAGACGGCCTGTATGTACGTCTGCCCCAACGATCTGATGATTCTGGATGAAAAGGAAATGAAGGCCTACAATCTGGAACCGGATCAATGCTGGGAATGCTATTCCTGCATCAAGATCTGCCCCCAGGGCGCGGTGACCGCCAGACCCTACGCCGACTTCGCCCCCATGGGCGGAACCAGCATTCCTCTGCGCAGCGCCGAGGATATCATGTGGACCATCCAGTTCCGCTCCGGAGAAGTCAAACGCTTTAAATTCCCCATCCGGACCACCCCGGAAGGCTCCATCCAGCCCTTTGAAGGCAAGCCTGAAGCCGGCGATCTGGAAAACGAAATGCTCTTCAATGAAACGGAGCTCAAAACACCCAAGGAAGTCCTGATGAAAAAGCTGGACATCCAGGAAGCGGATTACACCGAAACCGTATAATGCACTTTCTGCATCGCTGCGCGGGAGTGTGTCAATTTCAGAACATTATTTGAAAAGGAGTCACATATGCCTCAGTTACCATCCAAAGACGCAACCAAAGGGCTGGCCCTGGCTGAACCCGAAGTTGTGGAAATCGAGACCGACGCCCTGCTCATCGGCGGCGGCATGGGCTGTACCGGCGCCGCCGTGGAAGCGGTCCGCTGGGGGGACAAGTACGACGTCAAGGTCCTGCTCGTGGACAAGGCCGCTCTGGAGCGCTCCGGCGCCGTGGCCCCGGGCCTGTCCGCCATCAATACCTATCTGGGCAAAAACGATCCCGACGACTACGTGCGCATGGTCCGCACCGACTTGATGCACGTGGTCCGGGAAGACCTCATCTTCGACCTGGGCCGCCACGTGGACAACTCGGTCCATCTGTTCGAGGAATGGGGCCTGCCGATCTGGGTCAGCAAAGACGGCAAGAACCTGGACGGAGCCAAGGCCAAATCCGAAGGCCTGCAGATCAGGGAAGGCGCGGATGTGGTCCGCTCCGGCCGCTGGCAGTGCATGATCAACGGCGAATCCTACAAGGTCATCGTGGCCGAAGCCGCCAAGAACGCCCTGGGCGAAGACCGCTACATGGAACGTATCTTTGTAGTCAAGCTCCTGCTGGACGCCAATGAGCCGAACCGGGTCGCCGGGGCCGTGGGGTTTTCCGTCCGCGAAAACAAGGTCTTCGTCTTCAAGGCCAAGGGCATGCTCGTGGCCTGCGGCGGCGCGGTAAACGTCTTCCGGCCCCGCTCCACCGGTGAAGGCATGGGCCGGGCCTGGTATCCGGTCTGGAACGCGGGTTCCACCTATACCATGTGCGCCCAGGCCGGAGCCGAGATGACCATGATGGAAAACCGTTTCGTTCCGGCCCGGTTCAAGGACGGCTACGGTCCGGTCGGGGCCTGGTTCCTGCTGTTCAAGGCCAAGGCCACCAACTTCAAGGGCGAAGACTACACCCAGACCAACAAGTCCATGCTCAAGCCTTATGAAGACCGCAATTATGTGGCCGGACCTGTCGTGCCCACCTGCCTGCGCAACCACATGATGCTCCGGGAAATGCGCGAAGGCCGCGGTCCGATCTACATGGACACCGCCACCGCCCTGCAGACCTCTTTCAAAGAGCTGAGCAAGAACGAACAGAAACACCTCGAAGCAGAAGCCTGGGAAGACTTCCTGGACATGGCCCCTGGCCAGGCCAACCTCTGGGCGGCCATGAACATCAAGCCCGAAGAAACCGGGTCTGAGATCATGCCCACCGAACCCTATCTGCTGGGATCGCATTCCGGCTGCTGCGGGATCTGGGTCTCCGGACCGGATGAAGAATGGGTTCCCGACGATTACAAGATCAAGGCCGACAACGGCAAGGTCTACAACCGGATGACCACGGTCAACGGGCTGTTCACCTGCGCCGACGGCGTCGGGGCCTCCGGGCACAAGTTCTCCTCCGGATCCCATGCCGAGGGACGGATGGCCGCCAAGCAGCTCATCCGCTGGTGCGTAGACCACAAGGACTACAAGCCGGCCCTGAAGGAATCAAGCGAAGACCTCAAGAAACTGGTCTATGGCCCCTGGTACGTGTTTGAGGAAAACAAGCACGAATCCACCGATCCGAATGTCAACCCGGCCTACATCACCCCCAGGAACTATATGATGCGCCTGGTCAAGCACACGGACGAATACGGCGGAGGCTGCGCCACCCTGTACACCACCAACGCGGCCATGCTCAAGGTGGCCTTTCACCTCCTGGACATGCTGGAAGAAGACGCCGCCAAGCTCGGCGCCCGGGACCTGCACGAACTGCTCAGATGCTGGGAGCAGTTCCACAGACTGTGGACTGTGCGCCTGCACCTGCAGCACATCAACTTCCGGAAGGAATCCCGCTATCCCGGCTTTTATTACAGAGCCGACTATATGGGACTGGACGACGCCAAGTGGAAATGCTTCGCCAATTCCAAATATGATCCGGAAAGCGGCAAAACCACGTTCTTCAAACGTCCCTACTGGCAGATCATTCCTGATCCAATGGCCCCGTAAGGCACCCAAGCAAAAGGCCGCGGGGCTTTTCCCCGCGGCCTTTTTTAAAATGGTCTGAGCCGGGCCTGAAGTTCCCGTATTTCAGGTCCGGCTCAGACCGTTTTCATCGCCGGGCAAACGGAGGCTGTTGTTCCAAAACTTCCGTTTGAAAAAATATCCATTGTGCGGTACGTGTCATCGCTGGAAGCTGACAGCTTGAGGGAGGAACCATATGTCACAAAGCATACTCGTCATTGGAGGAGGCTTCGGCGGCATCACAGCTGCGCTGGAAGCAGCTGAGGTGGGTCATGAAGTCTATCTCGTGGAAAAGAATCCATATCTGGGCGGCAGGGTCATGCAGCTCAACAAGTATTTCCCAAAACTGTGCCCCCCGTCCTGCGGGCTGGAAATCCAGTTTCAACGCATCAAACGGAATCCTAAAATAACCTGTCTGACCCTGGCCGAGGTCATGTCCGTCAGCGGCCAGCCCGGCAACTACGAAGTCGCCGTCCGAATCAAGCCCCGCTGCACGGATCAAAGCAGTGTCGACCTCAGCAAACTGGCCGCCGAACTCTCCAGGGACATCCCGAATGCATTCGAGTTTGAGCTGTCCACCCGCAAGGCCCTGTACATGGATGTGCCTTTTGCCTTCCCGCAGCGCTACACCCTGGATCGGGACAATCTGGACGAATCGGACCGCAGGAAACTGACCAAGCATGAGGCCATCGATTTGGATGCAAAAGAAAAGACCATCACCCTGAACTGCGGGTCGATCATTGTAGCCACCGGCTGGAAACCTTACGATGTCGCCAATTTGACGAACCTTGGCGCCGGCAGGCTGGCCAACTGCATCACGAACATGCAGATGGAGCGCCTGGCCGCCCCCAGCGGCCCCACCGCCGGATCCATCACCCGGCCTTCCGACAACCGGCCGCCCAGGAAGGTCGCTTTTGTTCAATGCGCCGGGTCCCGGGACGAGAACCATCTGCCCTACTGCTCCTATATTTGCTGCATGGCCTCGCTGAAACAGGCCCAATACGTCCGGGAGCAGTATCCGGAATCAGAGGTGACCATATTCTACATCGATCTGCGCACCCCGGGCCGCTACGAAAATTTTTCCAAAAAAATTCTGGCCGATGAAAAGGTCAAGGCAGTGAAAGGCAAAGTCGCAGCTGTGCAGGAAGATCTTGCCTCCCAGGGCATTTGGGTCACGGCTGAAGACGCTGTTGCCGGCAACAAGCTTGTGGAATGCTTTGACCTCGTAGTTTTAGCCACCGGAATGCAGCCCAGCTTGTCCGGGCTTCCACTGCCCATGGACGTCGGCATGGATGAAAACGGATTCCTGACCGGCGGTGAAGAGCGGGGCATTTTTTCGGTGGGCTGCGCCAAAGAACCCCTGGATGTCATGAAGTCGGCTCAGTCTGGAACAAGCGCAGCGATGCAAGCCATCCAAACGGTGAGAGGGAGGTAACACATGGCCGAAAAAATCGGTGTGTATTTTGATACACAGAAAATTGGACCGCTCCTGGACTGCGAACCCCTCGCGGAAAAGGTTCGGAATAAGTGGGCCAAGGCCTGCCCGGTGGTCAAGATTGAAGACAATCTTTCCGGCGAGGCCGGGAGACAATTGATCCAGGCGGATATCGATTCCGGTGATATCGATTCCGTCTGTATTTGCGGCTCTTCACCCAGGGCCGACTGGGATATCTTTGATTTCGGCTCCCATGTTCTGGTGGAGCGGGTCAATCTTCGCGAACAGTGCATCTGGCCTTTCCGCAATCCGGACGGAAGCCTGCCGCAGAAAGCCGAGGAGGCGGACAAACTTCTTGCAGAGAACGCCCTGGACTGCATCAATATGTCCATCAGCAAACTCCAGAAGACCAACCTCCCCCAGCCCGAAGACCTGGAGATCGTGAAGCGGATTTTAGTGCTGGGCGGGGGCTGGACCGGGTGTAACGCGGCCTTGAGTCTGGCTCGGGCCGGATATGAAGTCCTCCTGGTGGAAAAGGAACAGGAACTCGGCGGCTATGCCGGGAAGCTGTATAAGACCTTCCCCAAAAAATCACCCTTTCTCCGGGCCGAGGACGCCGGAATCGCCGACTTGCTGGAAATGATCGGCAAACAGGATTCGATTACGGTGTACACCGCGACGAGCCTTGTGGAGCTGGCCGGTCAGCCCGGCCAATACACCGCAACCCTGAAAAACGGCTCCGGGCAGCAAGAGATTCAGGTCGGATCCATGGTCCTGGCCACCGGCTGGGAGCCCTTGGACACCAAATATCTTGAGCCCCTGGGCTATGGAAAAAGCAAGAACGTCATCACCTCCATGCAGCTCGAGGAAATGGCCAAAAACGGCGAAATTCGCTGCCCGGAAAGCGGGAAGCCTCCCAAAAACGTGGCCTTTATCCTTGGCTTTTCCGAACTGCTGGACGGGATCGCCCGGGAGGAAGAAGAGGCCAGACAGCGGGCGGAGGAGGAAAAGGCCGCCGCGCAGCAGGAGCAGAGCGATGAGGAGCCGTCCATTGAAGAGCCCTTTGAAAAGACCGAATCCTATCGGCACATGTATTTCACCAATGAGCTGACCTGCTTGAATACACTCAAACAGGCCAACTATATCCGGGAATTCCTGCCTGAATCCGTAGCTGTGATCCTGTATGAGCATATGACCGCCACCGGCATTCAGGAGCTGTATTACAAAGAAGCCCAGAACGATCCCGGCATCATGCTCAGCAAGGGCGAAGTCACGGCTGTGGAAACCGCTCCCGGGGGGAAGCTTGTGGTCAAGGCCAAAGACACCCTGCTCGGCTCGGACATTTCTCTTGAAACCGACCTGGTGGTCGTCCCCACCGGACTGGTCCCCACCACGGCCCTGGACCCGGTGATCCAGCTGGCCTACCGGCAGGGCCCCGCCTTTCCGGATCTGGCGCTTTTTGACGGCTTTGCCGATTCCAACTATATCTGCTTTCCCTATGAAACCAGGCGAACCGGGATTTATGCGGCCGGCTCCGTCCGGCAGCCCATGAGCCTGGCCAAAAGCGCGGCCGACGCCCAGGGCGCCGCCCTCAAAGCCATCCAGTGCCTGGAGTCGGCTGATCGAGGCGTGGCCGTCCATCCCCGATCCGGAGATCTGTCCTATCCTTTGTTCAATTTTGTCCGCTGCACCCAATGCAAACGCTGCACCGAAGAATGCCCCTTCGGAGCTCTGGACGATGATGAAAAAGGAACGCCCAAGCCGAACACCGCGCGCTGCCGTCGCTGCGGGACCTGCATGGGTGCCTGTCCGGAACGGGTGATCGCCTTTGATAATTACAGCGTGGGCCAGATCGGCTCCATGATCACCCAGATCAAGGTGCCGGACGATATGGCAGCGGAAGGACCGCGAATCCTCATCCTGGCCTGCGAAAACGACGCCTATCCCGCCCTGGATATGGCCGCCCAGCGCGGCTGGAAATGGAGCCCCTATGTCCGGATCATTCCGGTGCGCTGTCTGGGCTCCGTGAACACCATCTGGATCGCCGACGCCATGGGCAAGGGGAATGACGGCTGCCTACTGCTGGGCTGCAAGTACGGCGACGATTATCAGTGTCATTTTATCAAGGGTTCTGAACTCTGCGATCGCAGGATGAAAAACATCGGGGAGACCCTGGACCGTTTGGGCGTGGAACTGGAACGGGTCCGCCAGGAGGAAGTGGCTATTGACGACTACGACAAAATCCCCGGGATTATCGACGGATTCGTCGATGAAATCATGAAGCTCGGACCCAACCCCTTCAAGGGCTTCTAATATCAGATTTTCAGTTTCGAGGCTCAGAGCCCCGAAACCGAAAATCAGATATCACCGGCAGAACATCAATATATGACGAGCATAAGTATGGGAGGAGGCGTATGAGTGAACCGTTACGAATTCAACCGAATCTGGAGTTCGTGCAAGAGCTTCAGGCAATCGGTGGGCAGGATCTCAAAAAATGCTATCAGTGCGCGACCTGCAGTGTGGTCTGTCCCTTGTCTCCCATGGATCGATCCTTCCCGAGGAAGGAGATGGTCTGGGCCCAGTGGGGCCTGAAAGACAGGCTGGTCAATGACATCGATATGTGGCTCTGCCACAAGTGCGGGCAGTGCTCCGAGCAATGTCCCCGCGGGGCCAAACCCGGGGAACTCATGTCCGCTCTGCGGAACATGGCCTACCGGAATCTCATGGGACCGAAGTTCATCGGCGAATGGATGAGCTCCATCAAGCACCTGCCCAAGCTTATTGCCATTCCGGCCATCATCTATCTTCTGGTCTGGTTTGTCACCGGGAGTCTGCAGGGCACCCCTTTTCCGCTGGAACACGGGAAAATCGAATTCGGGCTGATTTTTCCCGGGGATTACACCATTGACCCGGTGTTCGTCTTAGTTTTCTTCTTTGCGGTGTATACCTTTATCCGGGGGATCGGCAAGCTCTACCAGGGTTTTGATACGCAGCCGAAAACCTTTGTCCTGGGCTATCACCCCCCTGAAAATATCTGGGTCAGTCTCTACCAGGTCCTCAAAGAGGAGGTGGTGACCCACAAAAAATGGAAGGACTGCGGCGAGGAAGAACCCGAAGATACGAAATTCAAGGGGCATCTGGTCCTGTTCTACAGTTTTATCGCCCTGGCTGTGGTCACCGGCATTGTGGCCTTCACCCACTGGGGCGGCAAGGTGCTCCCTTTTCTGCATATGCCCTATCCCATGGCCTTGTGGAATCCGGTAAAAATCCTGGCCAACATCGGGGCCATCGGTCTTTTCGTCGGCCTGATCTACCTGACCAAACGCCGCGTGGCCCCCAGTGAAAAAGACGAATCCTCTTATTATGACTGGTACTTGATCGTCCTGATCTGGGTTGTGGCCGTGACCGGCATGTTGAGTCAGATCTTCAGAATCGCCGAGGTGGCCGGTTTGGCCTATTCTGTTTATTATCTGCATCTGGTCTCGGTGTTCATGCTCATCGCCTACACCCCCTGGTCTAAACTCGGCCACCTGGTATACAGGATCGCCGCCTTGACCTATGCCAGACGCCACGGCCGTTTGAGCACAGAAATCGAAACAGATAAAAATAAAGTCTATGTTATTTAATAGTTGTAATTACATTCAATCTTAAATTGTCAATTCCATAAAGGAGGCTGCCATGGCAGATGCACGGAAAGTATTCCCCATGCAGACATTTGTGTCCTACATGAGAGGTCCGGCCGGTACGTACAATGAGGATGTGATCAATCTTCTCGGCTTCATCACCCAGAAAGAGGTGGACAAGGAATTCGCCCCCTTCGCGTCCGGCCTGTCCAAGGCCTGGATCTATGAACAACACCCGGAGCTGGCTCGATTGAAAAAAGAAGATGTCGCTGAACTCGGTGAAAACGTCTCCGTCATGAGCCTCCCTTCGGATGTTATGGACGAGGTGAACGCCTTGTTTTCCAAACTCGATGAGTACCGGACCCAATCAAAGGAACTCAAGGACAAAGTCGCGGAATACGAAGGCCGGCTGGAAGAGAACAAGAAAAAAATCGCGGCCCTGGAAAGCAAGGTTGCCGATTATGAAGCCCAGATGCAGGATGAGGGCGAGAAAAAGATCGTGGCTTCCGCAGCCAAGGTGGACGACTATCTGGCCAAGGTGGACGATCTATTGGCCAAGATCGAGGAAGTCAAAAAACACGGTGTGGTCACGGTCTCCGGTGAAGGCGGCGGCGCTGCTGAAGCTGCTCCGGCAGAATCCGGCGGCACCAAAGAACCGGAAGGGGAATTCGGGTTCGGCGGCGGCATGTCCGACGGCGAATTCGGCTTCTAACTCCAAAAAATCAGAATTTTTTGGAGTCTATCCAAAAGAGTTCAGGCCCGGGGTCAATCATTTGCCCCGGGCTTTTTGCATGGAGGTCAGTGAACAAAGGGGAATATCCATTTCACAGCGTGCTTCGCGCTGTGAAATGGATCAGTCGGCCTGTTTCCGAATAAATGACGGGATTTCGAATTCATTTTCCTCAAAGACAAACTCCTCTTCGCCGGACTCTGCGGATTCATCCCCGGAGGTCTGTTCCTGGTGAAAGCGCTTCACTTCCTGGGGCTCAACACTCGCTGAACTGTCCTTGCGCAGATAGGTCGGGATGGTCAAGTCTTCATCCGTATTGCCGGGTGCCTTTTTGCCCGGTGCCCGGCGTCCCTGCCGGAACCCTTTGAGCGAGGTGATCTTGGAATCCTCGGGTTCGCGCCGTTCTTCTTTCGCCTCGATCCCGGTGGCGATCACCGTGATCCTGAGTTCATCCGTGACGTCCTGATCAAACACCGTCCCGAAATAAATCTGCGCATCCCCGCTGGCGGCCTCGGAGATGGCGCTGGCGGCCTCGCTGACTTCATCGATGGTCAGATCCATTCCCGAGGTGATATTCATGAGCACGCCCTGGGCCCCTTCGATGGAAACGTCCTCCAGGAGGGGACTGGTCATGGCCTTCATCGCGGCCTCCTTGGCCCGGCCCTCGCCCTGGCCGATGCCGGTCCCCATCAGGGCGAGCCCCATGCCGGACATCACCGCCTTGACATCGGCGAAATCCAGATTGATCAAGCCGGGAACCATGATCAAGTCGGAAATGCCTTTGACTGCATAGTACAGGACTTCATCCGCCTTTTTCAGCATTTCAATGAACGAGGCCTTTTTCGAAGCCAGAGATAACAGGCGGTCATTGGGAATGGTGATGATGCTGTCCACCACGCCCTTGAGACTCTCAATCCCTTTGTCCGCAGCCTGAAGCCTGCGCTTGCCTTCAAAAAAGAAGGGCTTGGTGACCACCCCCACGGTCAAGGCCCCGATTTCTTTCGCCGCCTCGGCAATGACCGGAGCGGCCCCGGTCCCGGTGCCGCCCCCCATGCCCGCGGTCACAAAGACCATATCGCATCCGCCGAGCATGTCCTTGATGGTGTCCACACTCTCCATGGCCGCTTCTTTGCCGATATCCGGATTGGCCCCCGCTCCCAATCCTTTGGTCAACTTTTCCCCAAGCTGCAGCTTGTGCTCGGCAACCGAATGCTTCAGGGCCTGAACATCGGTGTTCGCGGCGATAAAGGAAACCCCCTTGAGCGAAGAATTGATCATGTTGTTAATGGCATTGCCGCCGCCGCCGCCGACCCCGATCACTTTAATCTGGGCGTTGCCTTCCGGTTCAATCTCTAAAAAATCCATGCCGACCTCCTTTATACTTCCACCAGGCAGACATTGCCTCTGGTTGTGCCAGAACCTCCTGTCCCCGTAAAGGGACATATCTGTTCAAAGCGCACTGTCTGCCTCGCGGAATTCTATGGTTTTGCACACCCCATCCCTCTTTTTGTAAAAACCTGCCACATGTTTGACACTGATCACTAGAAAATCCTGTTCGGCAATAGAGCCTGACCGACACAAAGCTCCCTCAGAGAGCTGCCCTCCGCCAGGTGATTTTTGAAGGTCTTCCTTCAAAAATCATGTGACATCAGCGAACCAGCGGCGCATCCAGGTGAGAATCCGTTGAAACATGCGCTTTTCGCCTGAGGCGATCCTGAGCCGCAGTCCGGTTCGTTTCGAATCCGCCCCGTGCAGCAGCAAGCCCACGGCAGTGGAAAATTTGGGATTATCCACCACATCCCGCAATCCGCCTATGCCTCTGGGATATCCCACGCGGACCGGCAGATTGAAGACCTGCTCCCCCAACTCCTCAATCCCGTCAATCAAAGAGGAGCCCCCGCTCAGGACCACGCCGGCCCCGACCAGTTCTTTATACCCGGATTTGATCAACTCCTGATCCACCAGCCCCAGGATTTCCTCGATTCTGGGTTCACAGATTTCAGCCAGGACCCGTCTGGAAACCGTGCGGGGCTCCCGTCCCCCCACACTCTGTACGTCAATGGTTTCATTGTTCTGCACCATATCCGCAATGGCACAGCCTTTTTCTATTTTGATTTTTTCGGCGCTGCGCATCGGCGTACGCAAACCAAAGGCGATATCATTGGTCAAATTCGCGCCCCCCAGGGCCAGAACCGAAATATGCTTGATGGAATCCTGGGAAAAAATGGACAAATCCGTGGTCCCGCCCCCGATATCCACCAGCGCGACCCCGATTTCCCGCTCCTCCTCGGTGAGCACGGCTTCGGACGAGGCCAATGATTCCAGGACAATGGACGAGACGTCCAGGCTGGCCCGGTGGCAGGAACGGACAATATTCTGGGCGCTGGAGACCGCCCCGGTGACAATATGGACCTTGACCTCCAATCGCACTCCGGCCATGCCCACCGGATCTTCGATGCCGCCCTGATCATCCACGATATACTCTTGCGGCAGAATATGGATCAATTCCCGATCCAGGGGGATGGCCACGGCTTTGGCCGCATCCAGGGCGCGCTCGACATCGCGTTGGGTCACTTCGCCGCCTTTGACTGCGATCACTCCGTGGCTGTTAAAGCCCATGATATGGCTGCCCGCGATTCCGGCAAAAACACTCCTGATTTCGCACCCGGCCATGAGTTCGGCCTCTTCCAGGGCCTTTTTGATGGATTGAACCGTCTGTTCAATATTGACCACAACCCCTTTTCTGAGTCCTGTGGAGGGATTCATCCCAATCCCCACCACATCCACGCCGTCAGGCGTGGTCTCGCCGACGACCACACAGATTTTTGTGGTCCCGATATCCAGACCGACGATGATTTCCGGCTTTGAACTCATACCTGATTCTCCTTTTTCACCCAGCCCAGATGTCCGGCAGTCCAGATCATAAACGTCTCCTCGAGTTCCCTCCGGCGGTCAAGATCACGCCAGATTTTCCGCAAGCTGTTGATATTCACCTGCAGCGAGCCGGTATTCAAACGGACGGTCATGTTTCTTCCCTGCAGAAAAAACTCCACGATTTCACCGCCGGCTACAAACCGGAGCCAACTGGATTCAGCCAGGCTGAACGGAAAGGCTTTTCCCTCGAATTGTCTGCACAGGGCTTTCAGTTTCCGGGATTGCAACGCAGATCCTTTGTCAAAGACCAGGTGCGGCAAGGACACAAAATCCTCGGCGAGAACAGGACCGATACCCCGGCCCTCTTGATCTGCGTAATACACGGCGTCATCTTTTTGGATCCAGAAAGCCGGTTTGCGTTCCTTGACTGCGATGTGAACCGTATGGGGCAGCTCCCGGCGAACGCGGGCCGCATCAATCCATGGATCTTGTTCAAGGGCGTCCTTCACCTTTTTGATATGGACGGCGAGAATGTTTGCACCCGGTTCGATCCCGGATATCTGCGAAATTTGACCATTATCAAAGTGCCGATTGCCGGTTATGCGGATCTGCTCAATCTGCATGCCCGGCGTATGGAGCAGCCAGACATAGCCTCGCAGCAAGCCCCAGCTCACAGCGCCTAAAAGCAGGACAAAAGCGCTTAGCTGGAAAAAACGGATGACAAACTTCCCCATAAGAGTTCCTGATCCCGGATTGAAATTTCAAATCCCTCACTTTGAGATGCATTTGACTTCAAGCTCAAGCTCGAATCCGAACTGCCCCCTGCACCGCTCCCGGGCAACGGCAATGAGTTCCAGGGCCTCTGTACTTCGGCCCTGCCCGTGGTTGATGAGAAAATTGGCATGCCGCTCGGAAAAGCCCATATCTCCGACCCGGTATCCCTTCAACCCGCATCTGTCCAGAAGCCTGCCCGCGGAGACACCGGGCTTTGGATTTTTGAAAACACAGCCGCAGGTCCGGTTCAGTATGGGCTGAGTTGCTTTTTTATGAAAATACACCTCGCGCATCTTGGCATGGATTTTCCCGGGCTCGGACTTTGCGAAAGCAAACTTCGCCTTGCTCGCCACCCAGAAGCCCTCGCCGATTCCGGGATCAAACAACCTATACCCGGTGCGCAGCTGCCCGGCATCGAGCCAGAACAAGCCCCTCTCCGCTGTCCAGAACTGGACGCCCAACAGGCGCTCCCCCAGCGTACAGCCATAGGACCCGGCATTCATGGCCACAGCCCCGCCAACAGTCCCTGGAATACCGATCAAGCCTTCCAAACCGCTCCAGCCCCGTCGCTTGCATTCCGCCAGGAAACCGGCCAGGGTCTGTCCGCCCTGTACAACGGCCTCGCCCCGGCCGGCTCTTTGCTGGAAAAACTCGCTCAAACCCCCTTCCTGTCGAATCAAGACAAAGGGGAGTTCGGCGTCCATAGCCAGGACATTGCTGCCCCGCCCCAGGACCAGGGGAGTTCCCCCAAAATCCTGCACAAGTTCCGGCAGTTGCTCCCAGTCCTGATCCTTTTCTATCCAGACTTCCGCCAGGGCTTTCCCCCCCAGTCTCAAGGTGGTTCGCTTTCGAAGGCTTGGTTCCGGAATAAGGCGCATGATCGAATATTATAATTTATTTCAAAAAGTTATGAGTAAGTCTTGCCGCAGGCAAAACTGACTCCAGAAAACGCTCCCCCACCTGCCAGACACTGCCGGCCCCCAGGGTCAGCAGGACATCGCCGTCCTTGATCCGCTCTTTCAAAACCTGCAAACAGCTATCCAGATCAGGGCAAAACACCGAATCAACCCGGCTGACCTGCCGAATGCCCTGGAGCAGTCCGGCCCCGTTGATTCCGGGGATAGGATCTTCCGAAGCCGGATAGACTTCCAGAAGCAGCAGCAGGTCCGCTTCGTCAAAAGCCCGGCAGAAATCGCCGAACAAAGCCTGGGTTCTGCTGAAGCGGTGGGGTTGAAAAACCACCACCAGTCGTTTTCCAGGATAGACCTGCCTCATGGTTTGGAGGGTCGTTTTGATCTCGGTGGGGTGATGACCATAATCATCCACCACCGGTATGGTCCCGGCCTCTCCCTTTTTTTCCATACGCCGACCGACGCCGGTGAACTGCTTCAAGCTTTTCAGAATGGCTTCTTTTCTGATGCCGGCCTGCAGGGCAAGGGCGATCACGCCGAGACAATTCAAAACATTGTGCTTCCCGGGCTGCGCCAGGACCACCTCCCCCCAGGGCCGATCCCCAAGCAGTACCTCAAAGTGGCTGTGCATACCCAGTTCCTTGATCTCGGCTCGAATATCGTTTCCCTGCTCAAAGCCGTAGCTCAGCACAGGCCTTTTGACTCTGGGCAGCAGCCGCTGCACTCCGGGATCATCCCCGCAGACCACATTGGTGCCATAAAACGGAATCTGGTTGAGAAAACGAACAAAAGCGTTTTCTATGGCCTGCAGGTCAGAATAGTAATCCAGATGATCGCTGTCCACATTGGTGACCAGGGTCATGATGGGCAAAAGACATAAAAATGAGCCGTCGGATTCATCCGCCTCAGCGATCAAATACTCTCCTTGTCCCAGCAGGGCATGGGTTCCCAGGCTGTTCAGCCGCCCGCCGATGATCACCGTAGGTTCAAGGCCGGCATCGATAAACACGGTGCCCAGCAATGAAGTCGTCGTGGTCTTGCCGTGGGTGCCGGCCACGGCAAGACCTGTTTTCAGACGCATCAGTTCGGCCAGCATTTCCGCCCGGGGAATCACCGGTATGCCGAGCCTTCTGGCTTCCAGAACCTCGGGATTCTCATCCCCGACGGCAGTTGACTTGACCAGAACATCCGCCTGGCCGACATGCTCTTTCTTATGTCCCAGGCAGATCCGGGCGCCAATTGATTGCAGGCGGAGCACGGCCTTGTTTTCACTGATGTCCGAACCACTGACCCGGTAGTTCTGATTGATGAGCACTTCCGCGATTCCGCTCATTCCGGAACCGCCGATCCCGACCATATGGATATGTTTGATGGAATTTTTCATGGCTCGTATTCAGGGTCTCTGTTCAATGCTTCAGCCCTCTTTTTTCCTGCGTCAGCCTCTCCAAGGCCTCAACAATGTGAAGCGCGGCTTCAGGCCGGCCCATATTTTTGGCGGCCCGGCCCATATCCAGAAGTTGATCCGGGACGGCCAGAAGATCCATGATCAACTTTCCCAGATCCAGGTCATCAAGATAGCTCTGTTCCACCACCATGGCCGCCCCCTGCTTCTCCAGCTCCCGGGCATTGGTCAGCTGATGTCGTCCGGTGGCATACGGAAAGGGGATCAAGACACTCGGCCGGCCAACAGCCATCAATTCGGCAACTGTTGAAGCCCCGGCCCTGGAAACCACCAGATCCGACCAGGCATAGGCCCCTGCCATATCCTGAATAAACTCGAAGACCTGTCCTGTATCCATCCCCAAGCGGGCATAGTCCTGCCTGATTTTTTCATAATCCCCGGCCCCGGTTTGGTGCCGGAGGCGAACCTCGTGCCTCTTCAAACCAGGCAGGGCCTTGACAATGGCTTCATTTACAGCCCTGGCCCCTTGACTGCCGCCCAGAACAAGCACGTTTTTCCCTGTCTGATTATTGCCGTAATTTTTCGGGGCCTGGGACCCGACCTGAATCAGCTCGGTTCTGACGGGATTTCCGGTGACAATGGTCTTGGTCCGGTCAAAAGCCTGCTTTTCATCAGGAAATGAGAGAAAGATCTGTGTAACCCGTTTGCCGAGCATTGCGTTGCTCACTCCCGGACCGCTGTTTTGCTCGTGGATCGCAGTGATCCTCTTTTGAAGACAGGCCAGTATAACCGGGACAAAACTGGCGTAGCTTCCGAAACCAACCACCAACTCGGGATCGAACCTTTGATAAATCCCTCTGCATTGCAGAAGACTCTTCAAGAGCCACCATGCTGTGCCCGGCGATTTCGCAAGCCCTCTCCCCCTAACCCCCCTGGCGGGGAGCCCCTGAAAGTCCAGGCCGGCTTCTCGAGCCAGGACAGGCTCGGGGCCTTTATCGCCGCCGATAAACAGCAGTTCCACCTTCGGCCAACGGCGCTTCAAGGCTTCGGCCACCGCCAAAGCCGGGAAGATATGCCCGCCGGTCCCCCCGCTTGCAAGGACCACCCGTTTCACAAGACCCACAATTTCCTCATCAACTGCCCTGCCTCCCGATTTTGAGAATCATGCCGACACTAAAGGACATGGCCAGGAGGTTGGACCCTCCATAACTGACAAAGGGAAAGGGCAAGCCCTTGGGCGGCACCGATCCCAGAACCACTGCCGCATGGAGAAAAGCACCCAGCAATATCACCAGAGCCAGGCCGACTCCGGTCAGGCGGTCCTGGAGATCCTGCTGTCTGAGGCTGATACAGAAACTCTTGTACAAAATTACCGAAAGACAGGCGAAAACCAGGGAGATCCCGGCAAAACCCAGTTCTTCCCCCAGCACCGCCAGGATAAAATCGTTATGGGCTTCGGGCAGGAAAAACAGTTTTTGTTTCCCCGCCCCCAGGCCCTGCCCGAGAAAATTCCCGGAGCCAAGGGCATACAAGGATTGCACGAGCTGATATCCGCTGGTCTGGGCATTCTCAAAGGGATGGAGGAAGGCCAGCCAGCGCTTCAAACGATACGGGGCCTGCACAATCATGATGCCGGCCAGAGAAGCGCTCAATATCACTGAACACGCCAAATACACCAGACGGGTGCCGGCCACCAGGCTCAAAAGCAAAAACAGAAGAATCAGGAAAATCGCTCCGCCAAAGTCCGGCTGCAGCAGCAATAAACAGGCCATTATTCCCGTAAACAGCAAGGGCGGCAAGAACCCCACGCTGAAGGTCTTGAGTTTATCCTGCTTTTGACTGAAAAAATATCCCAAATAGAGCACCAATCCAATTTTTGCCGCTTCCAGAGGCTGGATAGAGATCAGGCCGAGATCAAGCCAGCGGCTGGCGCCGCCTGCTGTGATTCCCAGGGAGGTCAGGGTCAATCCCAGCAGGAGGATACTCCCGAAAAACCAGATGTACACCGTTCGATAAAAGAAGGCCCTGGGCAAGTGCAGGACGGTCCAGATCAAAAGCAGGCCCACAATGGAATAGACCGCCTGTTTCTTAAAAAAGTACAAGGCGTCGCCTCTGATTTTTTCCGCCATGACGCCGCTGGAACTCAGAACCATGAGCAGCCCCAGAGCCATCAAGACCAGGACGGCCAGCAACAATGGCAGGTCCAGGGCATCCCTCCGATCTTTTCCGGCATGAATGGCAGACATGTGTTCAGCTGCTCCCTTTTTCGGCATTCGCATTAAGCAGATCATTGACCAGATCGATAAAGGCCTGTCCCCGGTGTTCGTAATTTTCAAACAGATCAAAACTCGAAGTGCCGGGAGACAGCAGGACGATATCTCCCGGGCTCGTCCTGGAGACGATTTTCCGGAAGGCCTGCTTGAGCGTCGGCTCCCAAAAGGTGGGCACCGAAGCGCCCCAGGCCGCTTCAAATATCTCCCGGCTTTCCCCAAACAAGCCTGCGACTTTGACCCGGCCGGCCAGCAGTTCCCGCAAACGTTCGGGCCGCCCGCCTTTGAACCGGCCCCCGGCCAGCAGCAGAATCGGCTCTTGAAAACTCTGCACGGCCGCTTCCTGAGCTTCGATCGTGGTTGCCTTGGAGTCGTTTATATAGCGCACGCCTTTGACCTCCCGAACGGGCTGCATCCGATGGGGCAGCCCCGGATAGGCCCTGACGGCTTCAGCCGCCTGCTCAGGCTCAATGCCGAAACAACTGCAGGCCAGGAAAGCCGCCTCGATATTCGCTTGATTGTGCGCACCCGCGAGACTCGGACAGCTGAATCGCGCGCTCCCCTGGAAATACATTTTCCCGGCCCTGATCTCCCGGTTCTGCCCAAAATCCTGCTCTTGGTCCGCGGGCAGGATCGCTGTATCCTGTTCATGCTGGTTGGCAAAGATCTTCATTTTCGCCCGCCGGTAGGCATCCAGGCTTTCATGGTAATCAAGATGATTCGGATGAAAATTCAGGAAAACAGCGACCCCGGGATGAAAAGTCCAGGTATGCTCCAGCTGGAAACTGCTCACTTCCAGGATCACCCTTTCAGCCCGCCGGCCTTGAAGGACATAGTCCGACAAGGGCGTTCCGATATTCCCTCCAAGAAAAATCTTTTGCCCGGCCCGTTCCAGAATTGCCGCGATCAGGCTGACGGTGGTGGTTTTCCCGTTGCTTCCGGTCACCGCGATCAGGGATGCATCCACAAACCAGGAGGCCACCTCAAGCTCCGAATAAACAGGAAGCCTGCCCGCGGCTGGAAGCAGGTCCTTGATCTTCCGCCTGGGGATTCCCGGGCTGAGCACCAGCAGATCGGCGTCCTGAAACTGCCTTTCTGTATGCGCCCCCTGTTCCAGTTCAATACCTGCCGCCTCCAGCTCGGCTCTGCTTTTTCCGTCAGGGGCTGTTTTCGATTTTTCAAGGAGTCTGACCCCGGCCCCTGCCGCCCGTGCCAATTTCGCGGCCGCCACGCCCGAACGGCCGGCCCCCAGAACCACAACCTGCTTTGTGCACAGCCGAAGTCCTCTTTTCTGCTCCTTCTCCAATGACAGCCCTGAATTTCTCTTTCCCTGCCCCATTCTTCCTTCCGCCTTCCGCATTCCCCGTTTCTTCCTCCGCATTCCCCCTTCCGCACTCCGAGCTCCGCCTTCCGCACTCCGCGCTCCACCTTCCGAGTTCGGTATTTCTTCATCAACGCAGCTTCAAGGTGCTCAAGGCAATCAGGGCCAGCAGGATTGATAAAATCCAGAAGCGGACACTGATCTTGGATTCCGGGGTGCCGATCATTTCAAAATGATGATGCAGAGGGGCCATGCGAAAAATCCGCTTCCCGCCGGTGAACCTGAAGTAGCCGACCTGGAGGATCACGGAAATGGTTTCAATCACAAACAGTCCACCCACAATCACCAAGACGAGTTCCTGCTTGCAGAGTATGGCGACGAAGCCCAGGGCGCTCCCAATGCTCAAGCTGCCCACATCCCCCATAAAGACCTGGGCCGGGTAGGCATTGAACCACAAAAATCCCAAACCCGCCCCCACCAGGGCGCCGCAGAAAACCGTGACTTCACCGACCCCGCTCACCGAGGCCACTTGAAGATACTCGGCCAGTTCAGCATGACCCGCGACATACACAAAGATGGTCAAACATCCGGCCGCGATGATGCTTGGTCCTATGGCCAATCCATCCAGACCGTCAGTCAGATTGACGCCGTTGGACGATCCCACGATCACCGCCAGGGCAAACGCGAGATAAAACCATCCCAAATCCGGCTGCAGGGACTTGAAAAATGGCACATACAGCGTGCTTGAATAGCCGGGCAAAGAAATCAGAACGCTCACGGCCGCCCCGGCCAGGACGAGCTGAGCCAGAAATTTTCCTTTTATACTCAGGCCCTTATTCTCTTTTTTTTTCAATTTCAGGAAATCGTCCACAAAGCCGATAAGGGCATACCCGGAAAAAAGGAACAAGGTCAGCCAGAGATAGGCATTGGTCAAATCCCCCCAGAGAAGCACGCTGAGGACCAGGCTGCCCCAGATAAGCATGCCGCCCATGGTCGGGGTTCCCTGTTTTTTCTGATGATTGTGGACATCTTCTTGAATATTTTGCCGGTATTTGATCTTTTCCAGCCAGGCGATAAACCTGGGACCCAGGAGGATGCTCAACAGCAGGGCGGTCACCAGGGCATACACGGAGCGGAACGTGATGTAGCGAAAGACATTGAAGAGCGTGAAGACATCGCTCAAGGGATAGAGCAGATGATAAAACATCAGGCAATCTCCTGGACAAGGACCTCAAGAAATTTTTCCAGACCGCACCCCCGGGATCCCTTGAAAAAAACCAGCCCTTCCTCGAGTCCCAGTCCGCGCCAGGCAGCGAGAAATTCCGGTTTGCTGTTGACCGGCTCGAAACCGCCCCGGTCCCGGGCCTTGTTGAACCCGGCCCGGACCTCTTCACGATAGTCCCCATAATAGATCAAAGCAATGCAGCCTGCCTGGGCCGCCATCTCTCCCAGGGCCGTATGCGCTTTCGGAGCAGAGGGCCCCAGCTCCTTCATTTCGCCGAGGACCAGAACCAGCGGCGCTTTCCCTCTGATTTCCGCGACATTGGCCAAGGCGCGCTGCATGGCCAGTGGATTGGCATTATAACAATCGTCTATGATCTGGAAGTGCCCCAGGCTTTGCACCTGACAGCGGTGCTCCGGAAGCCTTGCCGAGGCCAGACCCTTTTGTATGCTTGCGCCGTCCAGGCCCAGGACATCGGCGGCTGCTGCAGCCGCAAGCGCATTCTCCAGCATGAATCTGCCTGAGTAGGGGATAGCGATGTCCAGCCGGCCCTGTTTTAGCTCCAGCGAAAAAAGGCTCTCTGATGCGCTTATCTTCCGGCACCGTCCTGTATACAGCCCCTCGGACTCCGCCGCAGAAAAGCTCAACAACTGCAAATCCCCGCGTTCGGGGAGATGGGAGGCTATTTCCGGATAATCACGGCTCACAAGGATATGCCCCCCTGGTCGCACAAACTGCAGCAAACGGCATTTCTCTGCGGCCACTCCATCCGGATCCCCGAGTCCCTCCAGATGGCAGGGCCCGATATTCACCAGAATCGCCAGGTCAGGCCTGAGAATAGAGGCCAGGTCCTCCATTTCATTTTTTTCGCTCACCCCGGCCTCCAGGACCCAATACTGCTCCTGAGCGCTGAAGCCCAGGATGGAAAGCGAGAGCCCGAGTCGATTATTCCAGTTTTTATGATTCTTCCCCACCTGGTCTTGAGTGGCGAGTATGGAGCTCAAAAATTCTTTGACTGTTGTTTTGCCGGCAGTCCCGGTTACCCCCAGGACCAGCCCCGGAAAGCGGCGCCGCCATTCAGCGGCCAGGTTCCCCAAAGCCTGCAGCGTATCTTTGACCAGCAGCAGGGGGATCTCCCCGTTGAAATCCATGAGGGGCCGCTCTACCAGGACAGCCGCCGCTCCCTTGTGCAGCGCCTCCCAGACGAAGTGGTGTCCGTCGAAGCGGTTCCCGGACAGGCAGACAAAAAGATCCCCCGGGGTCACGGACCGGCTGTCCGTACTCAGGCCGGTGACGATAAGATCCCGGAAGAGCGCATAATCTCCCACCGCCCCGAGGAGTCTCCCTATTTCCGATAAGCTCATGCGCATTTGCGGATTGTCCTCACTGTTTTTCACCTCTGCCGATGCGCTGAACCACCTCCCGGTCACTGAAGGGGTATCTCACGCCCTTGATCTCCTGGTAACTTTCATGGCCTTTTCCGGCAATGAGCACCACATCCTCGGGACCGGCTTCATGCAGAGCCAGTTCAATGGCTTTGGCCCGCTCCGGTTCTTCAATCAAGCGGGAGGCGGTCTGCAGTCCGGGGAGCACATCTTTCATGATGGCCAGCGGATCTTCATCCCGGGGATTGTCCGAGGTCAAAACAGTCAAATCCGAATACTCGGCCGCCGCCTGCCCCATAAGCGGGCGTTTGTGTTTGTCCCGATTGCCGCCGCACCCAAAGACAACGATCACCCGCTTGAAATCGACTTCTCGGATGGAACGCAGGACATTGTGCAGGGCATCCGGGGTGTGAGCGTAATCAATGAAAACAGACCCGCCACCGAGGCCCCTGACTCGTTCCAGGCGACCCGGCGCCCCGGCAAAATCGGACAGCGATTGAAGCGTATCCGGCTTCAGTCCCAGCCTGAGCCCCGCAGCCTGAACCGCCAGAAGATTGGAGGCATTGTGCCGTCCCAGAAGCGGTGAAAAAAGCTCCCAGCGCTCTTTCTGATACTGCATTTCCAAGCGCAGTCCCTCTCTGGACAGGTGTTGCAATCGTCCCTGCAGGCAGTCGAAACCTGAAGAGGGGGGCGCATTCAGACTGAAGCCCAGTCCCCGGCCGGCCAGGGCTGCCAATTGCCGGCCATAGGTGTCATCCAGGTTCAAGACAGGAAAAGGCCGCCGCCCCTGCTCCGGAAAAAACAAGCGTTTTTTCGCCTGAAAATAGCTTTCCATGTTCAGGTGATAATCGAGATGATCGTGGGTCAGATTTGTGAACAGGCCCAGATCAAAAGCCAAACCCGCGGTTCGCTGCTGCTCCAAAGCATGGGAGGAAACTTCCATACAGACCGTATCCACCGTATCGCCCATTTGGGCCAGGACCTTGTGCAGTTCCAGACATCCCGGCGTGGTCAGGCCGGCCGGCTGCTCCCTCCCGGGCCAGCGGTAGGCAATCGTCCCCAGACGCCCCACCTGCCGTCCGGCTTTTTGCAAAAGGTGCTCAAGTCCAAAGCAGACAGTGGTCTTTCCGTTGGTTCCAGTGATGCCGACGAGGTGAAAGTCTCTGTTCTCGGTCTTGTAATAGGCTGCGGCCAATGCGCCCAAAGCCCGGCCGGCGTCCGGCCGGAACAGGACCTTTGCCCCGCCCGGGGAAATCCCGGGGTCAAGGGCCTGATCAGTAACGATCCAAGCGGCTCCCCGCTGCAGGGCCTCGGCGATAAAGTCGGCCCCGCTCCTGCGTGATCCGCTCAAGACCACAAAAACATCCCCGGCCTGGACCTCGGAGGAATGACTGCGGACCTTCCGGCCTGCTCTGACTTCTTCCAGGAGCTGCATCCAGTGTGTAGTCTGCGAGGGCAACCGGCTCTCCTTGTTCACTTCGAAATTAGAAATTCGAAATTGGAAATTGGCAAGAAAAGAATGCAGAAAAGCAGAATATTCTATTGCGTCTCATCAAATTTCCAATTTCCAATTTATAATATCTATGACAAGGACTTCAACTGCTTCTGAGCAACACATTTTCTTGTTTTCTATGACAGAGATCAACCTATAACTCACTCATCTTCCACGAGATTCAAGACCACTGTAGTGGATGAACTCTGTGTACAGGCCCTCCCCGGAGGCGGCTGCTGACTGCCGACCAGCACTCCCTGACCGGAAACTTTGGGGACAATCGAGTGCTCGGCCAGTATTTCAAAGGCCCGCCGTAATGAAAAACCCCGCAAATCGGGCATTTCCCCTTGTTCCAGGACCGATCCGTCTATTTTGACCGCCTGGGGAATCATTCGACTCACGGCCGGAGAAGCCTGTGCCTTAAGCCCCTGCTCCCGCTGCCGGGTACGCTCCTTCCAATAATGCGGGAAATCGTCCGTCCCGGACAGCAGTTTCGCAGCCACATCACGAACGGCCGGTGCGGCCACCACCCCGCCATAATGGTTCTCCTTAGGCTCATCTATCACCGCAAGGACCAGATACTCCGGATCCAAGCCCGGAAACAGGCCGACGAAAGAAGCTGTATACCGATCCGCATAGCCCCCGTCTTTTGAAGCCTTCTGGGAGGTTCCGGTCTTGCCCCCGACGACCATCCCCGGTATTCTGGCCCTGGTTCCGGTACCGTCTTCCTCGACGACTTCGGTCATCATTTCCAGAACAGTTTGCGCGGTCTTCCGGGAAAACACCCTCACTCTGTTTGCCGCCGCGTTTGACTCAGGTTCCTGAATGAGCTTCAAAGGCTGCAACAGTCCCTTATTGGCCAGGCAGAGATAGCTTTGGGCCAGCTGCAGCAGGGTCACCCCCACTCCCTGTCCAAAACTGGCCGCCACAAGATCGACCCGGGTCCAGCCTCCGGCCGGTCTGAGTATGCCCTCGGCCTCGCCGGGAAGGGGCACCCCGGTCCGGCGTCCCAGGCCCACTGCCCGCAAGTACTCGAAATATATATCTGAACCGAGCTGCAGTCCGATTTTTGCGGCCCCGATATTGCTTGAATAGCGGATGATCTTGTTCACCGGAAGCCAGCCGTATTCATGGGTATCGTTGAATGTCTGTCCGGCAAAGGCCCACTTTCCGTTTTCGCAGAAAAAAATATCCTGGCGGCGGCAGGTCTGCGTTTCCAAAGCCGCCGCCGCCAAAACCGGCTTCAAGGTTGAACCCGGCTCAAAAACATCCAAAGCGGCCTTGTTTTTCCAAATTGACGGCTCTGAGTCCTGATAATTGTTCGGGTTGAAAAAAGGATACTGGGCCCAGGCCAATATTTCTCCGCCGTCGACTTTGACCGCCAGGCACAGTCCCCCCTTGGCCCGGTTTTCCTGCACCGCTGCCGCCAAGGCCTCTTCTGCGGCAATCTGGACCTGTCTATCCAAGGTCAAAACCAGATCTTTGCCGGCCAAATCATCTGTCAATTGTCCCGGAGCAAACAGCATGTTTCCCGAAGCGTCCCGCTGCACCATGAACTCATTTCTGTGCCCGGCCAGATAGTCATTGTAGGAACATTCCAAACCTTCCAGGCCCACATTGTCCACCCCTACAAAGCCGAGCAGCTGTCCGGCCAATTTCCCCTGGGGATAAAATCGGGCCATTTCTTCACTGAGATGAACCCCTGGAAGATGGGCGCTCCGAATTGCACTCGCTTTGCGATCACTGATTTTTCGCTGCAGCCAGACAAAAGAGCGGTCTTCAAAGACAGCCCGCCGAATTTTCTGTCTGTCAATATCTAAAATCCTGCTCAAGAACTGGGCTGTATGTTCCTTCTTTTCAATCTCCCCCGGTCTGATAAAAACGGAATTCATCCGAACGCTCTTGGCCAAAAGGTTTCCCTTGGCATCGCTGATTTTCCCTCGTTGTCCATAGGTGCTTTTGCTGACCCAATGCTGGTCCGAGGCCTGATGCGACAGGTTCGGTCCGAGGACGATCTGGACATAATAGGCCCGAACCCAAAGGCCCAGCAAAGCCATGGCCAGCAGGCCTCCCAAAAAGACGATTCTGAGTCTGATCCAGTCGATTCTTGATGTCCGGTAGTTGTTTGCAACAGAAGGCCGGCGCATATCAATACCCGATTTTACGGATTGAGTCCGTATCCGGCTTCTGCAAATTGAAGCGCTGCATCAGAGGTTCCATATTTTGAGCGGACACCAGGTTAAGTTGCTCCAGATGAAGCTTGTCATTCAAGCTCGTCTCCCGGGCGATTGTTTTTTGAAGATCCTCAATTCTGTAGGACAGGCCTACCAGGGTGATGTTCAGCCAAACGATACAGAAAGAAAAAAACAAGAGCATGATCCCAAGGACCGAGCAGATGAGATGCCATACGGAAATTTTTTTCATAACCAGGCTCGATTTTAAAGGATTTCCGCCACCCTGAGTTTGGCGCTCCGACTTCGGGGGTTGCCCTGAACCTCAGCCGGCGAAGGGGTCAGGGGCTTTTTGGTCAAAATCTTCAAAACTGCCTTGTGAGCGCATTGACAATAGAGCTGTTCAGGCGGACAGACACAATCTTTGGCGTGATAGCGAAACCACTGCTTGACTGCCCGATCCTCCAGGGAATGAAAAGAGATGATTGCGATCCTCCCGCCGGGTCGGACATACTGCGGAATTTTCTCCAGAAAGACCTCAAGGTCTTCCAGCTCTGAATTCACCGCAATGCGCAAGGCCTGAAATGTTTTTGTCGCCGGATGCTTGCGGGAATGAAAACGTCGCCTGGCCGGATAGGCCCGTTTGATGATCGCCGCCAGCTCCGTGGTGCCAGCGATGCTTTTTTTTTCCCGCCGGGCAACAATGGTCCGGGCGATACGGCCCGCCATGGGTTCCTGCCCGAAGTCCTTGATGATCCGCTTCAAATCTTCTGAGGAGCTTGTGTTGACAAGCTCAGCCGCCGTCGGATTGTGATCTGTCTGATCCAAGCGCATATCCAAAGGCCCGTCCTGCAGGAAGCTGAAGCCCCGTTCCGGATCATCCAGCTGCCGGGAAGAAAACCCCAAATCAAGAACGGCCCCGTCCAGATCCGGCCATTGCACAGCATTTAGGGCCTTTTCAAAGTCGGCAAACGAACCCTGCACCAGCTTCACAGAGGGCATATACCCCATTCCGGAGAGAGCCTCCTCGGCGCGGACCAGCGCCTGTCCGTCCTTGTCGATCCCCAAAACCCGGGCCTCGCCCCCTGTTTCCTGCAAAAGAGCCGCACAGTGCCCACCCGCGCCCAGGGTCCCGTCCAGATATCTTTTTCCGGACGCCGGGGCCAGCCATTCAAGGATTTCCGCGGTCATCACCGCAATATGCGCATCAACGGACATAGGATCGATAGAGCGGTCTCAAACTGGCTTCGCCCGCAGCCCAAAGGTTAATGTTTACTTCGAAATTGGAAATTTCTTTGACAAAGACTTCAACTGCTTCGAAGCAACACATTTTCTTGTTTTCTATGACAGAGATAAACCTATAAGTCTAAATCCGCAGTTCAAAACCCTGCTCCTGCAAATCGCTCATGACTTGCTCATAATTGTCTTCAAGCTCTCGACGTTTTTGTTCAAACAAGGTCTGATTCCAAATCTCGAATTTCCTTCCCACTCCGGCCAGAATCACTTCTTTTTCCAGCTTGGCATAGGTCCGAAGATGCGGAGCGACGAGAATCCTGCCCTGCTTGTCAAGGGACGCCTCCACGGCTCCGGCAATGAAGAAACGCTGAAAAGACCGGACACTCCTGTGCGTCTGATTCAATTGATAAAAACTGGATTCGATCCTTTCCCACTCGGGCATTGTGTAGCAGGCGATACACCCATCGAAATTGGTGATCATGCATCTGGATCCGGGGTCGTTATCCACTACGATCTGCCGATATTCAGGCGGCAGCATCAAACGGCCCTTGCTGTCCAGGCTTCTACCGGAGTGTCCTCGAAACCACATATTCCCCCACTTCTAACCACTTTTTCCCACAGTCTGCCCAAAAAAATATCGCTTGTCAAGAAGAAATCTGAAGGAGGAGGTCTGCAACGAATCGGGGGGCTATCTGGAATGAAAAGAGACGGGATGACAGCCGGGCGGCATGCTTTGCCTCATCCCGCCGGAAATCAAACTATGCTGAGTGAGAGCGCCCTGTGGCCTGCCTGCCCATACAAAAAAAGCTATCTGTACCTGTGCAGCTTTGTCAAGTTTTTCCCGGGACAGAGCCGGGCGGCAAATCAAAAAGACATAGCAGCTTCGGTGCCGCCGGGTTTTTGAATCCCCGGCGGATTGCAGCCGCCGAACCGCGGGAATTCGGGATCGCCTTCCAGGCCCCGCAAAGGCCCGAACCCCCCTTCCTGTTGCCTGTCCCATTGTCTTGCTTCTTTTCACCAGTTTGATTACCCTGCATCTCTTTCGCTGTGGACGGGAACTGGTCAAGAAACAAAAGGCGGGCAACTCATGAAGATCCTCTCCTGGAATGTGAACGGCTTTCGGGCCGGCTTTGTGGATGCCTTCCGCCTGTTCAACCCGGAACCGGGGCATTACAGCTGGTGGTCCTACCGCTCCGGGGCCAGACAGCGCAACGCTGGGTGGCGGATCGATTATTTTTTCGTCTCCTGTGAACTGCGCCCCCATGTGTCCCGGGCCTGGATCGAGCCCCAGGTCATGGGCTCCGACCACTGTCCGGTGGGCCTGCAGCTCGATATTGCAGAAAAACACTGATATTCGATATCATCGTCCTTTCAATATCCGGAGTTGCGTCCGGCCGGACGCAACTCCGGATGTTTGACCCCTTTATCTGATTCTGGTATTGCCCCCTTTTTAACTTCTGACCCAAGAGGAGACTCTATGCGTTGTATGAAGACAATGACCGTTTTTTTGCTGGCAGCCTGCTTTCTGCTGTCCGGAACCCAACTCCTGGCCGCCGACAAACAGGCTCTGGAGAGCGAACAGGAAAAGATCAGCTACGCCCTGGGCATGACGATTGGAAACAATTTGAAAAAAGACGTTGAAGTCGATCTGGATGCTTTTTTCCAGGGCGTTGAAGACGCCCATACCGGGGAAACCCTGATGAGCGAGAAAGAGATGCAGCAGACCATGATGGTCTTTCAGAAGCAGATGCAGCAGAAGCAGATGCAGAAAATGCAGGAGGCCGCGGCTGCAAATAAAGCGGAAGGAAAGGCGTTTTTAGAAGAAAACAAGGAAAAGGAAGGGGTAGTAGCCCTGAAAAGCGGGCTTCAATACAAGGTCATGCAGAAAGGCGACGGCCCCTCGCCAACAGCTTCTGACACTGTGAAGTGCCACTACAAGGGCATGACCCTTGACGGGCAGGTCTTTGACTCCTCCTACGAACGCGGCGAACCGGCCACCTTCCCCTTGAACGGAGTGATCAAGGGCTGGACCGAGGCCCTGCAGCTCATGCAGGTCGGCTCCAAATGGAAGCTCTTTGTTCCCTCCGATCTGGCCTATGGCGACAAGGGGGCCGGAGAAATGATCGAGCCCGGCTCCACGCTGATTTTTGAAGTCGAACTTCTGGATATCACCGAAAAGTCATAATCCATTTTACGTGCAGCGGGTTTTCCCCCGCTGCACGTAAAATGGATTCAGGAGTGATCCGGGCTCACATCCGGTTCCACCTGATGGGCACCGGTGGTGCACTTGGTGCCCGAGAACACCTCCACCAAGGAACTGATTCATGAATACCTCCAAACTGCACCGGCAATCCATAACCACCCTCGGCCGTCTGCTTCGCTCAGGCGGCATTTCTTCACTTGAGCTGACCGAACATTTTCTCAAACGGATTGAGGAGTTGAATCCGACACTCATGGCCTGCTGCCTGGTGTGCCCGGAACGGGCCCGGAGCCAGGCCGAGGCTGCAGACAAGCTTTTTCAGGCCGGCTGCGATCTCGGTCCCCTGCAGGGCATTCCCTATCTGGTCAAGGACCTCTATGCCGTCAAAAGCCTGCCCACAACTGCGGGCACCCGGCTTCTGGCCGACAATATCGCGGCTGCAGACGCCTTTACCGTCCGGAAGCTCCATCAGGCCGGCATGGTCCTGCTGGGCAAGACCCACATGGTTCAGCTGGCCTACAGCGGGGTGGGCATCAACCACGATTTTGGCACCCCGCTCAACCCCTGGCATCCAACCCCGCATGTCCCGGGCGGATCGAGCAGCGGCTCCGGGGTAGCCGTGGCCGCCGGGCTCGCTCCCATGGCCATGGGCACGGACACCGGCGGCTCGGTGCGCATCCCGGCTGCCTTGTGCGGAGTGACCGGCCTCAAACCGACCTTCGGACGCATCAGCTGCTCCGGTGTCTATCCCCTGAGTCAGAGCATGGATTCCATCGGCCCGCTGACCCGAAACGCGGCAGACGCGGCCCTGGTGTATGAGGCCCTGCTGGGGCGTGATTCCGCCGATCCCTACACCTTGACCGCCCCGCTGCACACCCCTCTGCCGCCGCAGCAATCCGGGCTCCAAGGCCTCCGGCTGGCCTTTGCCGAATCCACCTTCTGGGACGGGGTCGATCCCGAGGTTGAACAAGCGGTCCGGGCCGCGGGGTCTGTTTTTGCCGACCTGGGCGCCGAGGTGCGCAGCATCGACTTTCCCGAGGCCGCACAAGCCCGGCGCTTAAATCCCAAAGGGCTGGTCATAGCCGCCGAGGCCTACACCAACAACAAGACGCTTTTGGAGCAGCACTTCGAAGAACTCGATCCCTGCATCGCCCGGCGCATGATCCAGGGCCGGGATGTCCCGGCCCACGAGTACCTGCAGAGCATCCGGGAATGGGAGCAACTCCGGGCCAAAACCTGCGCGAGCCTCAGGGACATCGACGCCCTGCTGCTCCCGACTACACCGGTTCCGGCCCGGCCTGTGGCCGAGGTGGACGCGGACCTGGAAACCTATTTCCGCTGGAACATGACCTATCTCCGCAACAGCTCCATCGGCAACATCCTCAAGTTATGCGGAATATCCCTGCCCTGCGGCTTCTCCGAAACAGGCCTGCCCATCGGGCTCATGCTCTACGCCGGGCCTTTTCAGGAAGCAACCCTTCTGCGGCTCGGCCGGGCCTATCAAAGCGCCACGTCCTGGAACGAGACACTGCCCGACTGCGGATAAGATCTCGGGGCAATTGTTTTAATTCTTCGAGCGTCTTTATTCGCGGCAATCTTCGATCGTCAATCTTCAATGCGACGGCGGCCCTCATCTGCCCACGGCATAGGCCTGCCGCCTGGGGTCGGCCCCGCCGCAGACCACGCCCCGCTCATGATCGATACGGATGGCCTGGGAACTGCCCATGATCCCGTCCCAGTCGCCCGCAAGCTTGATCCGGTGCCCCATTGACTGCAGGATCTGGACCGTTTTCTCAGGAAAACGTCCCTCCAGGAGCAGGGTCCCGTCCGGCTCGGAACGCCAGCGCGGGGCCTCCATGGCTTCCTGGGGCCCGGCCTGAAAATCGAGCATCGCTGTGAGCAGCTGCATCACGGTCTGAGTCTGACCGTCCGCTCCCGGAGAACCCAGGACGATATGCGGCCGGCCCTTTTTGAGGACCATGGCCGGATGCAGGGTGTGATAGGGCCTTTTCCCCGGCTCCAGGCGGTTGGGGTGCTTCGGATCCAGGGTAAACCCCCGGCCCCGGTTCTGCAGAAACATCCCGGTCTCCGGAACCAGGCAGCAGCTGCCGAAAGGCTCGTACAGGCTCTGTATCAAACTGACCGCATTGCCCTTAGCATCCGCTACTGCCAGATAGACGGTGTCTTCCCCGCCCTGGGTGAAGGATCTCGGGGAAACGCTTGAAGCCGCTTGATCCGGATCGATCTGCCGGGCGAGCCGGCCGGCCGCTTCCTTGTCCAGAAGCGCCTGGATTGGAACCGGATGAAAATCCGGATCGCAGATATAGCGGTCCCGATCGGCAAAGGCCAGTTTCTTCCCTTCCACCATCAGGTGGATCAGTTCGGCCCGATCCGGAGCCATGGATTGCACATCCACTGCTTCCAGGAGGTTGGCCTGGATGAGCAGAGCAATGCCCTGGGAGTTCGGGGGCATGGTGCAGAGCTCATAGCCGCGGTAAACCGTTTTCAGGGGATCGACCCATTCGGCCCGGCACCCGGCCAGGTCCGCCTCATTGAACAGCCCCCCGCTCTTTTCCGAGTATTTGAGCAGCGCCCGGCCCAAATCCCCCCGGTACAACGCATCCGGCCCCTGCTCAGCCAGCATCCGGCAGGCCTTTCCCATCTGGGGCTGGACCAGTAGTTCGCCCAGGGCCAGCGGCTTTCCATCCGGGCAATACAGACCGGCTGCTCCTGGTTCCTGTTCCAGCCGGGGCCGGCGCTGGGCAATGGCCTCCCTGAGGTCCGGATACATGGGGAAGCCTTTTTCCGCATAATGGACGGCTTCGGGCAGGAGCTGGTCCAGGCCTCTGGTCCCGAAGCGATCCAGCAGCTCCTGCCAGCCGGCAACAGCTCCGGGCACGGTGCCGCTCAGGATGCCGGTCTCCGGGATGCTCTGCAGTCCGCGGCCGGCATAGGCTTCAAGACTTGCTGCGGCTGGCGCGCGGCCACTGGCATTGAGGGCCCGCAGTTCTCCGTCGTCCTGCATAAAGACCAGGGCGAAGAGATCGCCGCCGAAGCCGCACATATGGGGCCTGACCACCGTGAGCACCAGGTTGGCAGCCACAGCCGCGTCCAGCGCATTGCCTCCGGACTCCAGAACCGCCGCCCCGGCCCGGGCCGCCAGGGGGTGGTCCGCGGTGACCATCCAGCTCGTGCCCATGAGTTCGGGCCGATGGGTTTGAAAATGCTGGTCCATACGCTGTTCCTCCCCGGAAAAACCCGCAGAATTTCCTGTTTGAAGTATGATGATCCCCTGGTATTCCTAATGGATTCTATCCGGATTGGCAATCCTGCCCAAAAACACTGGGACACGGGGCAATTTGACAAAAAGGGCATCTGAAAATAAGAATTGAACCTACGCATGAAGTTGATAAAAACAGGGCGAGCCTCTATAACTCTTCAGGAGCCAGACCATGAGCAAACACGATTTATGAAAGGATACCTCTTATGAAGACCATCGGTCTGATCGGCGGCACGAGCTGGGAATCCAGCCTGGAATACTACCGTCTGCTCAATGAGTTGACCAAGGAAAGGCTCGGCGGCCTGCACTCCGCCAAAATCCTCTTGTACAGCCTGGACTTCGGCCCGGTGGAGCAGGCCATGCGCTCCGGCGACTGGGAGGCCGTGGCCCGGGACCTCAAGCAGGGGGCCAGATCCCTGGAGAAGGGCGGGGCCGACTTCTTCCTGCTCTGCAGCAACACCACCCACAAATGCGCCGAAGCAATGGCCGGAGCGGTCCAGATTCCCCTCTTGCATATCGGCCGGGCCGCCGGCCGGGAGATCCGGAGGCTCGGACTGCACAGGGCCGGACTGCTGGGTACCCGCTTCGTCATGCAGGAGGATTTCCTCAAAGGCTCTCTGGAGACCGAGCACGGCCTGGAGATCCTGGTTCCGGAGCCCGGCGAACAGGAGACAATCAACCGGGTGATCTTCGAGGAGCTCTGCCTGGGACGCTTCACCCAGGCCTCCCGCGGCTTCTTCCAGGCCAGCATGGAGCAGCTCAAGGACCGGGGCGCCCAGTGCGTCATCCTGGGCTGCACCGAGATCCCCATGCTCATCAAGGCGGAGGACGCCTGCCTGCCCGCCATCGACACCACGGCACTGCACGCCCGGGCCGCCCTGGACGAGGCTCTGGCGGACTGAGGTCCTGGAACCGGGGAAAGTTTTCTACAGTCTGAGGGTTTCCAGCGAGGCAGATCGCCCGGGCCGGCCCCAGGGGCAGACAGCCACGCAGACCCCGCAGATATAGGGGGGGATGTGTTTGAGGCGCTCATTGCGGCGCAGCTGCCGGACGCAGGCCTCCAGGTCGACGGCCTCCCGGCGGGTGGCATAGTGCAGGTCTGTGGAGGCGTTGAGTATCGCCCCGGCCGGACAGGCCTCGGTACACACCGTGCACTCGGCGCATCGATTCTGCAGGGGCCGGCCGGCAGGCAGGTCCAGATCCGTGAGCACGGTAACCAGACGTACCCTGGGACCGTACTGCGGGGTGACCAGAAGGAGGGATTTGCCCTGCCAGCCCAGGCCGGCCTGAAGGGCAGCGGCTTTGTGGGAGAGCGAGGCCTGAAACCGCTCTTCACAGAGGATATGACTGGCCGGAATGGGCAGGGCCCGACCGCCCCAGGACTGGAGCAGACCGGAAACCCGGGCGGCGATATGATCCAAAAGAGCGTTGACGTTTTGGTAGTGCCGGGCATAGAGCGGGCTGGGCCGATCTGTGATGGGGTCCATGATCCCGTCGGCCAGCCGGACACCAAGCGAAACCGCCCGGGGATAGCCTGCCAGCAGGTCGGCAGGATCGGTTTCAATGCCGGCCAGGCGTGTGGTATCGGCCACAGCCGCGAGATCGCCCCCCCAGCCCCGCACGGCGTCGAAAAGAGCCTCTGCGCTGGAAACGAGAGATGTGTTCATCGGCAACTGCTTAGCACACCGCCCCGTCCTTTACAAGGCCGGACCGGCCCTCTTGCAGAAGAATCCGGTCTCTCACAGGTTTCGGCAAAAGCCGGCGCTGGACCAGCCGTTCTTGTGAGCATCTGTAAAAGGCTTCGCATCCTGGATCGAGACCTTGCCGATTGCGTCAGGCTGCAAGCTGAGGAACCTGCCCGGCAGGGGAAATCAAGCAAGCTGCGCTTCGCTCATTGCCTCAATCAGATTATTCTGAGGGTCATTGACTCCCAGAAGCATGAGCCGACCCTCTGAAGCGAACAGGCCTTCATCATAGCGCCAGGCCCCCAGCGCCTTATCAAACCGGGACAAGGGCACTTCGGCATCCTCGGGAAAGGGATCCTCCAGAACGCTTTGGTAATTGGCCGAGGGCCGGACATCCCCTAAGCCCAAAGCATTTCCGATTTCATGCAGGGCGGATGTGGAGAAATCCATTTTTTGCCTATCCCCAACATCGAAGCGAATGCTCATATCCGTAAAATTTTTGTGCCGGTCCCAGGTTCCGTTCCAATACCCATACACTCCGCCTTTTCCATCAATATCAGTCCATCCCAACGCGATGTCGGCTCTGTCCGTTTGCCCTGCTTCCACAAAAGAAAGCCCTTCAAGTGCATCATCCCACGCTGCAAAAGCGTCCCGTAATATTTCCAGTTCAGTCCCGGTAAAATCCTTTTGAATCCTACTCGGCTCGGCATGCGTCGGAGGCTGGATTGTATTTCTGGGATACCCCCAGCTAATTTGCCGCGGGGTCTCTTTATCAGGAGCAGCCCACTGCGCATCATAAAAATCATCGTAGAACACGCCCTCAAGACTGCAGTCATATACCTGATGATTATATTCCAGGGTGCTGTCGGCCGCATCCTCCCCCAATCCAGCCAAGAAGGCCGGATTATCCACCTGCAGGATGAAGGTCTGGTTTTTGTTTTCCTGCCTTTCAGCACCCACAACCGGTTTTGATTGTTCCTCGATCTCGTCCTGAAAAAATAGCAGCGAACCGGACGCAGATCCATCCGGACTGAAGCCGTTTGAAGCGGTCTGATCCAAAATTTCCATTGTAAATTGTGTGGACCGGCCGGTGACTCCAGCAGCAAAACTGACCTCATACACAGCGGCAGTATCCTCTGGAGCATCGTCATCAACGCTATTCGTAATCGGAACATCGCCTTGACCGCTGTCCGGAGGCGAAGGTTCGGCGTCTTCCAGGTGATCGCCCGCAGTGTCAAGAGCAAGCTCCAGAGAGGACTTGACAGCGGCATACTCATTGGCGCCGCGTGCATTCAGACTCCATTGGCTTTGTTTTATTGCTGCGCTGTCTTTTCCGATGAAGTTCCGCAGGGGGTCATCACGATGCTGCTGAGAAATTGCCTGAAAATGCATAAGAAGGCCTCCGATAGAAAATAACTAGCATTAGAATAGTACTCCGGTATTCTTATCGGAATGCCCCCAAAATCCTTTAGTCTTCTCCAGCAAAACTCGTGCGGAAGACTGCAAAATTTCGTCCTTGTCTTACAGGAACCTTTGAATCAGCAGTCCTTGTCGGGAAAAACCAAAACAGGAATTGGATCAGTATATCACTCGATTGCTCAATCCACCTGCTCGCCACCGATATTTTCTCTTGACAACTGGAAAACAAAGAGTGGATACTTGAAATACACGTATTCAGCTCATAAGGAGAAAAAAACATGCCGACTTCTGTGCGATTACCAAACGAGTATGAACAAAGGCTCGATTATCTGTCCAGACAAACAGGGCGATCCAAGGCCTTTTATATCAAACAGCTTATCATGGATAATCTTGATGATCTGGAAGACGTTTATTTGGCCGAACACAGGCTGGAGCAATTACGGCAAGGCAATGATGAAATCATAAACAGCGGTGAGTTCTGGAGCGGATTCGATGTGGAAGATCAGGTATCTTAGATCCGCTCGCAAGGATGCAAAAAAGATTGACCCTCACATTCGTGAAAAGATCCGTGGATATCTGGAGCAGCGGGGTGCCAGCCTGGATGCCCCCCGCCAGCTTGGTGAACCCCTGAAAGGCCAGTTAGCGAAACTATGGCGTTATCGAATTGGAGACTATCGTATCATTTGTGAGTTTCGAAATGACGAGTTGATCGTGATTGTGATTCGAATTGGGCACAGAAAAAATGTGTATAAATGAGGCTTCGCTTGCCCCCGACGAGTGATGTTCGGCTTATGCCCTAAGCCGCTTCATGGAGTACACACCCGACAGATCAAAGCCGCCAGAGATCTTCTTTATTGGACCCAGAAAGATCTGACCGTCAAAAGCAATTTCTCGACAGGCGGGATCAACAGACTGGAAAAAGGGGCATCTGATTCAAAATCAAGCACCCTGCGTTTGATTCAACAGGTCTTTGAACAGGAGGGTATCGTCTTGATCGATGAAGAAAATTTTGAAGGGGTCAAATTGAGGAAAAAATGAGGTGATATTGTATCAGGCGAGTCAGGCAGGGATGGACACATCTGGAAGTTGCTTGCAGGGAACTACCAGAAATGATATCCAGAAACATTTCTGTTTGAGGATTTCTGGAAATATTTGATAGACGGGTAGACAGACAGAATGAAGACGAGAGAGAGGCGCACAGAGGGGAGAGTGGGGATGCATATAAAACGAAAAATAGAAAAAGACACTTATCTTGGAGCGTAAAACTGTTATCCTATAGAGGTGCTAAATGTCACAAGATTTTTATGTAATTATCGAAAAGGATGAAGATGGTTTTTATGTCGGTGAGGTTCCTGCTTTAAAAGGTTGCTACGCTCAAGGAGGGAACGTAGAAGAATTATTGAATTATATGCGAGAAGTTATTGAAATGTGTTTAGAAGATGAAAATGTATCTCCAAATGAATTTATCGGTGTTCAAAAGCTGAGTATTGATTATGAACCAGCCAATGCTTAAGGCAGGTGAGCTGCTCAAAGCTTTACAAAAACACGATTTTTATATTGTTTGCCAAAAAGGAAGTCACATTCGTCTTAAGCATAAAGATGGCAGAGTTACGTCTATCCCTTATCATTCTGGAGTGGATATAGGCAAAGGTCTGTTACGAAAAATACTGAGGGATACTGAACTTTCATTAGAAGAATTGTTGGATAATTAAATGGCATAGAAGAAAATCAGGTCGATTTCTCGTGACATAGAAAATTAGGTTTTCGGCTTCGGCATCGCGGCCGAACAGTTCCTGGTAAACATTGTTCACCAATTCAGTGTTGTGTAGGCGGCGCCGCTGGCGTCGGTGTACACAAACGCCTCGGCTTCATCGGACGTGGCAAATGCCTCGAGCACTGCAGTATGGTACGGATAAAAAAACCCGACAAGCGGACATAATCCACTTACCGGGCATTTTTGTATACGGCCAGATCTCTTTGCTTTACTCAAGCCGAATAGAGACCGGTGCAATCGTAAGGCATGGAGTTCTGACTGAGTGACTCCAGTGTATTTTCAATCTGATTTCAGTTCTCTATGGCCCTGTTGACCAGTTCGGTGAATTCCTCCAGGGAGCTGGTTTTGTAGGCCTTCATAGTGAGTGGCGATTATGGGCCTGTCCCCTATTGCAATATTCCTCCACGGAAATTAGAATTTGATTTTTATGAAAAGAGCTTATTCAGCCAATAACTGCAAAGCATACTCAACAATACTATCATGAATCCAATAGCCGTTGGTTCGCATTTTTTCAATTAATTTCTGAACATTTGAGATCAAGCCTGCATGCTTGGAATCGATTAACACACGAACAGTACCGATCACATCCAATCTGTAG
>JAABTT010000024.1 GCA_011389765.1 Desulfohalobiaceae bacterium S24
GTCAGGGGACAGGGGACAGAGGTCAGAGGACAGAAGTCAGGGGACAGGGGACAGAGGACAGGGGACAGAAGTCAGCACTACCGCTGGCCGGGCGGACCGCCCAGTTTGATCAACGAAGAAACTTTAGGAGAAAAAACTCCGAAGTTTCATACCAGAGGGCATAGGGCAGAAGATGCTGTGATGGGGAATGATAGATGAACGTTGAACATCCAACGTCGAACGTTGAATGATGAATGAAGAAAGAACGGAAAGCTCGGATCTGAATGCGGCACAGGGAAGAGGCATGAGGGGTAAATGTTGGTTTTCCAAAAAACGTGTAGATACTTACGCGAGGAATACAGTGCGCATGAAATCCGTCCTCGTGCATCAGTTTCCCAACCGTCCAAATATCTATAGAACCACTGTATTCCGAGCGTAAGTATATGAAGCGGTTTTTCTCCAATATCAATTTCAGCATCGGCTTAGGACTCTCCGGCGTGGTTCTGACCTTGGCCCTGTTGAGCCTGTTCTGGACCCCGTACCATCCGGACAAGATGTATCCTCAGGACAGGCTGCAGGGACCGAGCCTGGAGCATGTCATGGGCACGGACCAATACGGCCGGGATATCTTTTCGCGGGTGATGGCCGGTGCAGTGAATTCCATTGTCGTCGGCCTGGTTACGGTGAGCCTCGGCCTGACCCTCGGGGTGGTGCTGGGGCTGGTATCCGCATATTACGGGAAATTCGCGGATGAAGCCATCATGCGGTTTTCCGATTTTTTGTTTGCGTTTCCGGCCGTGCTCACCGCCATCCTGATCACCTCCATTTTAGGACCCTCCATGATCAACGCCATGCTGGCCATCGGCATCTTTTATATCCCGATTTTCGCTCGTTTAACCCGGGCCACGGCCAGGAGCGTCTGGGAACGGGAATTCATTGTTGCCGCCCGGATCGGAGGCGTGGGGGAACTGGCCATCACCTGGAGGCATGTCCTGCCGAATATTTTGTCGCCGCTTCTGATTCAGGCTACGATTCAATTCGCCGTGGCTATTCTGGCCGAGGCCGGTCTGAGCTATCTGGGGCTGGGCACCCAGCCTCCCCATGCCTCCTGGGGCCGGATGCTCAACGAGGCGCAGACCTTCATGACCATTAACTCCTGGATGGCCATTTTCCCAGGGCTGGCCATCGCCTGGGCGGTTCTGGGCTTCAACCTCCTGGGAGACGGCCTCCGGGACACCCTGGATCCGCGGATGGTCAAAATTCGCTGATTTCGACTGATTCTTTGAATATCCAAAGGGAAAAATCCTATGAAAGACGCCATGAGTAAGGTTCTTGCACAAATTGATCGGGAGGAGCTCATCTCCCTGGTCGCTGATCTGGTCAGGATCAATTCGGTATGGGATCCGGAAGCAGGCAGCAACGAACAGCCGGCGGCGGAACTGGTTGCCGCCTGGGCTCAAGAAAAGGGATTTGCGTTTCAAATGGAGGAGGCGGCGCCGGGCCGGCCCAATGTGATCATCACCTGGCAGGGCGGGCCCGGAGAAAGGACCCTGATGTTTGAAGGGCACACCGATGTGGTCACTCCGGGAGATCCGGCGGCCTGGACAGTGGACCCCTTCGGCGCGGAAATCAAGGACGGACGGATGTACGGCCGCGGCAGCTGCGACACCAAAGGCAACCTGGCGGCCATGCTCATCGCCATGGCGGCCTTGAAAGACAGCGGAGTCCGGCTGCAGGGAGCCATTGTCGGGGGAGTTCTCTGCGATGAAGAGGATCAGATGCAGGGGGTCCGCCATTTTATCGATCAGGGCCATGCCGACCAAGTGACCGGGGCCGTGATCTGCGAGCCCCAGGACGGTCTCATCTGTACCAGCCAGAAAGGTGCCATCCGGGTTGAATTTTTTATCTCCGGCCGCATGAGTCACGGGGCCATGCCCTTGTCCGGCTTGAACACCGCTCCCGCCGTGTCCGAACTCATCCGGGGTCTGCAGCGGCTGGAAGAGCAGGCCTGTGAACGCTTCGGGCGGGACGCCTATCTTGGCTGGCCCAGTTTTACTCCGACCGTCATCCAGGCTCCGGCCTCAGGTCCGCGCCAGTTGAATGTCATGCCCGGCGAGGCCCGCCTTCTGGTCGATGTCCGGACTGTTTCCGGGCAGAATCATCAAGAGATCATTGCCGGCTTGCAAGACATGGCCTGTCAAGCAGAAGCCGGGTGCCTGGAGCATTACACCAGATCCGATGTCCGCCTGGAAATTGAACGAGACCGGGATCTTGGGATTACAACGAGCATTCTGACCGATCGGCCCTGCACCTTTACTCCGGAGGACCACCCCCTGGTTCTGGCCTCAGACCAAGCCAGCCGGGAAATCACCGGAAAAGATCCGGAGCACGCCGGAGTCCCCGGGGCCACCGACGGCACCTTTCTCTGGGCCTTGAAGGATATACCGATTGTGACCATGGGGGCCGGGGACCGTCATGTTCCCCATCAAAAGGATGAATGGGTCGATCTGGACCAGCTCCTGGAAACCGCCAGAATATATGCTTTGACCGGGCTGCATTATCTGAGCTGATTGTCAATGAATACATTTTTTACGGGTGTCTTGCCCGCCATGTGGGGCCAGGGCGTGTCCCTCATTCGAGAAGCCCTGCAGATCTGCTGGAAACTCTTTCGGATCATGATTCCGGTCATGGTGCTTGTGAAAATCCTGGTGGAACTGGGCTGGGTTGCCTATCTGGCCATGCCCTTGCGGCCCGCCATGGCGCTGGTGGGGCTTCCGGCGGAAATGGGGCTGGTCTGGGCCACGGCCATGCTGGATTCCTATTACAGCAGCATTGTGGTGCTCCTGTCCCTGTCCGAGACCATCCCCTTGAGTGTGGCTCAGATGACGGTTCTGGGCACCATGATCCTCATCTGTCACGGGCTGCCGGTGGAGGTCAAGATCGCCCAGGCCTCCGGAAACCGTTTTTTATTCCAGTTCCTGATCCGGCTGGTCTGCGCCTTCAGCCTTGGTTTTCTGCTGCATCAGATCTATAGTGCCGGGAACTGGCTGCAAGACCCCAATACCATCTTCTGGCAGCAGGAGGGCCTCAAAGATCCTTCCCTGCTCGGCTGGGCCCTGGATCAGGCTCGCAATCTGCTGGCCATTTTCGGCATCATCCTCCTGCTCGTGACATTGATGCGCATCCTGAAATTCCTGCGGGTGATCGATCTCTTCAACTGGCTGCTCACCCCTTTGCTCAGGATCTTGAATATCGGCAAAGAGGCCGGGACCTTGACCATCATCGGCATGACCCTGGGCTTGAGCTACGGAGGCGGGCTCATTATCCACGAGGCCAAATCGGGCCGGGCCGAACCCAGAGACGTCTTTGCCTCGGTGACCATGATGGGTCTGGCCCACGGTCTCATTGAGGACACCATTGTCCTGGCCATGCTCGGGGCCCATCTCTCCGGGATCCTTTTGGCCAGGATCCTGTTCGCCCTGCTCGCCGTGGCCCTGCTCATGCGCCTTGTTCCCAGGCTTTCTCCCGGGATAGTGCACCGTTTTTTTTACAGTCTTTCCTAAGGCCTTATTCCTCAAGTGGAATGATAATGCTCTTCAATTGTCTTCTGCGGGTTTGCGTCCTGGCAGGAAAGTTGGAGATCAAAGGAGCTTAACTAAAGCGGCTTCGAGAGAATATGGCGGCCAACGCTTTCTCCAGGAAATAGCCTGCCGGATCTGTCGGCCAGAAGAAGTTGCCTGAACTGGAATTTTATGGCAATTAGAAGGAAATGAAAGACGTGCTGGAAGAACCGCAAGCAAAGGATGAACCATGGCTTTTGGCATTTTTGCCAGACAAATCCGCCTGGAAAAAAAGATTGACGAATTCCTGAATATGGTCAGCCAGTCGGGGATGCTCTTTGAGCAGGGCCTGCAGGCTTTTCTGGAAAAAAACAGCGATGCCTTTGACGACAAGCTGCAGGAGATGCTCAATTATGAACATCTGGCCGACACCCTGAGGCGGGAAATCGAACAGGAACTGTATGTCAAGACCCTGATCCCGGAATCCAGAGGCGATGTCCTGGCGGTTTTGGAAAATATGGACACCCTGCTGGACGATTTCAAAGAATTGCTCTGGCAGTTCGACATTGAAACCCCGTCGATTCCTCTGGAATATCACCGGGAATTTCTCGCCCTGACGAACTGCGTGGTTCAGGCCGTTGAGTATACGGTGCGCTCCTGCCGTTCCTTTTTTAAGGACCTGGCCTCGGTGGCCAATGACTTGCACAAGGTATCCTATTGGGAAACCGAGTCGGATATTGTGGTCACCCGGCTCCAGCGCAGCTTTTTCCAGAGCGAGGCGCTTGACCTCTGCCACAAAAATCAGCTCAAGGATTTTGCCCTGGGGACCGCCCGTGTGGCGGATAAGGCTGAGGATGTTACGGACCGGCTGAGCATCTACGTGATCAAACGCTCGCTCTGAAATTGAATATTGAAGATAGAATATTGAATATTGCTGCAGGTGGAATTGAAGATTGATGAGTGATAAATGTTGGATCGCTCAACCATGGTCATGAACATCGCCCACCGCGGGGCTCGCAGCCTGGCCCCTGAAAACACGCTCAGCGCAGCCAGAAAGGCCTATGAGGTCGGGGCTCATCTTTGGGAGACCGATGTCACGGTGACCAAAGACGAGGTTCTGGTTTTGTTTCATGATGAATATCCCGATCGGACCACGGATGCGGCAGCCGTCTTCCCGGATCGGCCGAACCACCGGCTTGCAGATTATTTGTTTTACGAGATCAGGCAGCTCAACGCTGCTGCCTTTTTTGAGAAAACCGATCCCTTTGAGACGATTCAAACCGGGGAGGTCACGGCTGCAGACAGGGACTCTTTCCGAAGAGAGCGGATTCCAAGCCTTGAAGAGGCGCTTCAGTTGACCCGGGATCTCGATTGGCAGATCAATCTGGAGCTCAAAAGCCTGCCTGGGCCCAAGCAGCATTTTCCGCTTGTGGAAAGTGTTCTGGATGTCCTTAAGCAGCAGCGCTTTGATCAAAACAATCTGGTGATCTCCTCGTTCAATCATCAATGGCTCAGGGAAATCCGCTCCCTGCAGCCGGAAATCACCCTCCAGGCCCTGATCGGGCATTCCATGAAGGAGCCCCTGGACTGGGGGAGCTTTGAATTTCCCGTTTACAACGCCCGGAATGCTCTGGTCAGGCCTGAAGCGATGCAGGAGGCCAAAAAGCGGGGGGTTGCGGTGAACCTGTTCACGGTCAATGACGAACAGGAAATGCGCCGCTGTATCCAGGCCGGGGCGAGCGGCCTGATTACCGATTACCCTCAGAAACTTGCCCATATCTTGAGCTCCGGTTGAAGTGATGCAGTCCATACGCAGTTTTGTTCAATTGACGGATATGATCGGCACAGCCGGCCAGCCCACTCCTGATCAAGTGCAGCTCATCAAACAGGCCGGCTATGAGACTGTCATCAACCTGGCCCTTCCGGACCATGCCGATGCCTTTCCCGATGAAGGCGCTCGTGTTACAGGGCTGGGCCTGACCTATATCCATCTGCCGGTTCCCTTCCACCGGCCGCTGCCGGGTCATGTCTTCAGATTCTGCAGACTCATGCAGGCCCTGGAGGGGACCCCGGTCTTTGTGCACTGCATCATGAATTACCGGGTTTCAGCCTTCATGTTTCACTACTTGCACAAGGTGTATGGCCGGTCAGTGGAGGCCTCCCGTTCTCCTCTGTTCGAGCGCTGGTCCCCGGATCCTGTCTGGTCGGATCTGCTGGCCTGGCCGGCCGCAAAGATCGGGCTGGAGATTGATGACAACGCATGAGACCGTGGCTGAGAGCAGAGCTCTTTACCAAGAGCTAAAGTTTGAGTCATTTTTTTTGGGCAACTATCTACTTGTTGTAAATTCGAAACACGAAACCCGAAATTCGAATTTCGATATTTGTCCAACTTTAACAACATTTAAAATATTGCTAATTATTTTATGGTATTAAAGTTCAAAGCCGTAATGTCGGTACGAAGTCTGGATTGCTAACGTGAGAGTGATGCCCCGCTCACTGGAGGCCAGCATGCACCCAGATTCCAATGCAATACCCGAGGTTGAAGCGTTCATTGATTTCCAGGCCATCAGCGGCCTTTTTGAGGCAGCGGCCGATCAGGGACGGTGGCAGCTCTTTGAGCATGAAGTCTATGAACTCCTGCAGCAGTCCGGGGCTGAGACCCCGCCCCAGACTCGACTGCTGTCCAGGGGGGACCGCCTTAGGGAGGAGAGTCTGGCCGAGATGCCCGGAGACACCGTAGTGCTCAAGATCGTTTCCCAGACCATCATTCACAAAACAGAGGTGGGCGGGGTCAAAACGGTTCCCAAAACAGCGGGGAAAATCAAATCGGCCTGGCGGCGCATGCTGTATGAAGTTCCGGAACAGTATGCCGCCAGGATCGAACAAAACCCGGACCATGCTCCGCAAAGCTACCAGGGTCTCAGCGGAGAGGCTTTGCGTCAGGCCGTTGCCGGGGATATTCACGGTGTTTTGCTGGTGACCTACATGCCTCCGGATTCAGAGGCGTTCGGCAATGAGATGATCGTGGGCATTCGCAATACCCGCGAATTCGGCATGGTGATCACCGCCGGTCTGGGGGGGACGGACACCGAACTCTATGCCCGGCGCTTCCGGAAGGGCCAGGCCATTGTAGCCGCCCCCTGCGCTCTCACAGACGGTGCCGCGTTTTTTCGGCTTTTCAAGCAGACCATCAGTTATCGAAAACTGGCCGGACTGACCCGGGGGCAGCGCCGGATTGTGACTGATGAGCAGCTCCTGGAGTGTTTTGCCTCCTTCATTGCCATGGCCAATTTCTACTCCCCGGCCAATCCCGAAGCCCCTTTTGTGATCGAAGAGCTCGAGATCAACCCCTTTGCCTTCAGCGATTACCTCATGGTGCCCCTGGACGGCTTGTGCCGATTCGGCCAAACCAGGACGCTTCCAACACCCCGACCCTATGAGAAGATAGACTCTTTGCTGCACCCCAAGACCATCGGTCTTGTCGGCGCGTCCACCTCGCGGATCAATTTCGGACGGATCATCCTGAACAACATCCTGGCCAAGGGGTTCGACCCCAGCGGCCTGTACATTATTCGTCCCGGACTGGAAGAGTTCCAGGGCATCCGTTGTCTTCCGGATCTGGCCTCGCTGAAATTCAAACTGGATCTGCTGGTGGTGGCCCTGGGATCAGAGCAGGTTCCGGAGATCGTGGATCAGGTGATCCGGCATGATGCCGCACAAGCCGTCATGCTCATTCCCGGGGGCCTGGGCGAGACTGCGGAAAGCTCCGGACGGGCCATTCGGGTCATGGAGGCCATGGAGAGGGCCCATGCCGGAGCGCAGGGAGGACCGGTCTTTCTGGGGGCCAATTGTCTCGGGGTGGTCTCACATCCGGGGCGCTACGACACCTTGTTCATCCCGGAGGTCAAGCTTCCCAGGCAGCGAGGGGAACGGCGGCGCAATACCGCCTTTGTCAGCCAGAGCGGGGCCTTCATGATTACCCGGCTCAGCAAGCGGCCGGAACTCGATCCGGCCTATATGATCTCCGTGGGCAACCAGAACGATCTGACCCTGGGCGACGTTCTGCATTACCTGAAAACCGTTCCGGATATCGAAGTCATCGGGATCTATGCCGAAGGATTCAAGGATCTGGACGGACTGGCTTTCAGCCGGGCCTTGCGGCAGGCCGTGTCGGCCGGCAAGGACGTGATTTTCTACAAGGCCGGCCGGACCCCGGAGGGCAAAACCGCGACTTCCGGACACACTGCGTCTTTAGCCGGGGATTATATGGTCTGTGAATCCTGTATCCGCCAGGCCGGGGGCATCGTGGCGGAAACTTTCAGCCGGTTCGAAGACCTCTTGATGCTTGCCCAGCGCCTGCATGTCAAGCACATCAAGGGCAACCGGCTGGCCGCCCTGAGCGGTGCCGGATTTGAGGCCGTGGGCATGGCCGACAATATTCAAACCGATGCCTATGCCCTGCAACTGGCCGCCTTCAGTTCGAAAACCGTGAAAAATATTCAGGAAACACTAAAGGTCAAGGGACTGGCCTCTTTGGTGGCCGTCAAGAACCCCCTGGACATAAATCCCGGGGCTGACGATGAGGCCCACGTGCTGGCCGTAAAATGGCTCTGCCTGGACTCTAACGTGGACGCAGTTGTGGTCGGACTGGACCCGCTTTCTCCGGCCATGCGCACCCTGGAGGCCTGCGAAACCCGGCGCTACAATTTTGACGATCCCGGAAGCATTGCCGAGGCCCTGCCCAAATGCGTGGCAACGTTGGACACGCCTGTGGTCGGGGTGGTGGACGCGGGCCGTCTCTATGACCCACTGGTGGATGTGCTTATGGCCAAAGGCATGGCCGTCTTCCGCTCCTCGGACAGTGCGGTTCAAAGTCTGGCCCTGTACATCGACGGCCGCCTGCGTGCTGAACAGCTGCGATCCGCCTCTTGTGAAACATTTACCCATTCCAGGCTGAGCACGAAATAGGTATTCCAGACCCACTGCTTGACCCCCGCTTGGAGTTGAACCGGAACACATTTCCGAGGGTCTTGACAAAATCATTTCAAAAAATCTATTCTTGCGCATCAATATTGCGCATAAGGAGGCGCACTTGAAAATGGTCCTTTACAACACCGATGCACCCAAAAAGGCGACAAATCTCAGCATCAATACCGATCTTCTGCTTAAGGCAAAGGAAAAGCGTATCAATCTTTCTCATACCCTGGAAAATCGTCTTATAGAAATGTTGGCAGAGGCAAAATGCCAGGAATGGAAGAAAGAGAACCAAGAGGCCATCGAAACTTACAATCGCCGAATTCAGACAAATGGCGTTTTCAGTGAAGGACTCAGGAGGTTTTGATGTCGCAGTTCGATGTGCATGAAAATACCAACCCAGAAACGAATCAAACAATTCCCTATCTGCTCGACGTTCAGGCAGACTTGCTCGATACGCTGGCAACACGCGTCGTTGTACCTCTGATAACAGTTTCAGCTGCTGGAAAGGCTATTAGGCATCTCAATCCTGAATTCAAGGTCAAGGAAACAGCAGTTGTCATGTCTACTGCTGAATTAGCAGGTATTCCCGTCCGATCTCTGGGCAAAAAGGTGGAAACACTCAAAGATCGACGCGAGGAAATTATTGCAGCCCTTGATTTTCTCTTGACCGGTTTTTGAGGTTTCGTGCCGTTCCTGTTTTGTCCCCAGACATTGCATCCGGACATGAAAAGTTGATAAAAATTATCCATTTCCTTAGAGGCAAAGCAAGACATGTGATGGGTATGGAAGAAAAATCCGAGCGTCAAGCCAGAAGGATCGTGAGCCAACTCGCAAGCGAAGGACTGATCCAATTTTTAGAAAAATGAAAAAAGTCCAGGTAGCTAACTACCCGGACTTTCTAAATTTTCTGGTGGAGACGAAGGGATTCGAACCCTCGGCCTCAGCCGTGCGAAGGCTGCGCTCTCCCAACTGAGCTACGTCCCCGGATAATGGAGGAGATCGAATGGCGTTTCCTGTGAACTGGAGCAGGTATACTGTGTCCTGACGCCGCCTGTCAAGCACTGTGGGTCTGTTCAAGACGGCTATGCGGCTCCAACTTACCTTTTTCGGGATTCTGCCGTTGAAATCAAAGGACAATCAGTCTTTGTTTCAAAAACCAAAATTGGATCAGTATATGCGGCTTCATGATCAAAGCAAAGTTTTGAAGCACTCAATCATGCATGATGACGATCGATCTTTAAGGCAAAGATGCCTGTCGCCTCGCCTCGTCTGCTGGCTGGCGCTCTTCTTTGTTTCCGGCTGCATGCTGTTTGCACCGCAAGAGCGGGAAAAGATCCCCCTGGATCTGCCCCGGGCCTATCAAGAGCCGGGCAATGGAACCCAGGAGCTGAATGCCTGGTGGACCGGCTTCGGGAGTCAAGAGCTCAGCTCTTTGATTGAACAGGCCTTGCATGATAATTTCGATATCCGGATCGCCTGGTCCAGGCTCAAACAGGCCCGGGCCGAGGCCCGCAAAGCCGGAGCCGATCTTGTCCCCCATCTGGACGGCGAAAGCAGACTGGAACGGTCTCGGACCTGGGAGGACGGCTCACGCGACTCGCTGATCGACGAGTTCAGTCTCGCCCTGGCCGCCTCTTATGAAATCGACCTCTGGGGCCGGATTCAATCCGGACGTCAGGCTGAAGTCCTCAGCAGCAATGCCGCCCGGCAGGACGTGGACGCCGCAGCCATAAGCGTGGCCGGGGAAGTGGCGGGTGCCTGGATCGATCTTCTGGCCCTGCGGCAGGAGGCGGATGTCGTTCGGCAGCAGATTCAGACCAACACCACCCTGTACGATCTGCAGCTGAACCGGTTTGCCTACGGTCAGGCCGACGCCCTGGCGGTGACCCAGCAGGAAGAGGCCCTGGCCGCCTCCAGATCGGATCTGCCCGGTCTGAAAGCGGAGATTGAACTCACGCACAACAGCCTGGCCCGGCTCCTGGGTCTGGCTGAGCGGCAAAAGCTGAAGCTGAAGCAGAAGGCGCTGCCCCGGCCCATCCCCCTGCCCAAAACCGGACTGCCCGCGGATCTTATTGCTTCCCGCCCGGATATCAGAGCGGCCTGGTATCGGCTGCAATCGGCCGACTGGCAGCTTGTCCGGGCCAAGGCGGCTCGGCTGCCCAAACTGAGCCTGACCGCCCGGGGCAGCCTGTCCGGGAGCTCTCTGGATCAGGCCCTGTCCAGCTGGTTTTCCAATCTTGCGGCCGGCCTGACCGCCCCGCTTCTGGACGGCGGCGGACTGCAGGCTGAAGTCGATCGAAGCAGGGCGGCGGCTGAGGAAAGAGTCCTGAGCTATGGACAGACCGTGGTCCAGGCAGTACTGGAGGTCCAGGACGCCTTGTTCAGGGAGGCCCATCGGAGGGAGACGGCCGCCCGTCTCGAGGAGCAGCTCCAGGCCGCTCGCAAGGCCCAGTCCCAGGCCAAGATCAGTTATCTCCAGGGACAGAGCAGCTATCTCGACTTTCTCCTTCAGCTCAAAAACGTGCAATCCCTGGAGCGGAGGCTGCTTGCAACCAGAGCCCGGCTGCTCAAGGACCGGGTGGCCCTGTACCGGGCTCTGGGGACAGCCTGGCCGGAAGGTCTGCCTGAAGCCACATGATCAGACTCCGGACCATGGTTTTGACATTTGCTTACAGGAAAGGGCTTTGAAATTACGCTGGTGAATTTTTCGTTTCAAATCAGCTATCCGCAGTTCAAGCTATCCAATGCTCAAATCTCTATTGAAATTGCTCTTCGGGGCCCTGGTTCTGGGAGCCGGGGTCGGGGCGGCACTCTACTTCCTGAAGACCAAACCAACGGTCCAACGGGTCCGGCCCGAGCCCAAACCCGTCCAGGTCGAAGTCTTTGAAGCGGTCCCAAGCAGCGTCAGGGTTACGGTCAAAGCCATGGGCACCGTGGTTCCGGCCCGGGAGATTGTGCTTCGTTCCCGGGTCAGCGGGACCGTGATCGCCTTGTCCCGGGAATTTTTGCCCGGAGGCCTGGTGGACGAAGACAGCGAGCTGCTGCGCATCGATCCCGATGATTTCGAGATTGAAGTCAAAAAAAAGAAGAGCACCCTGGCCAAAACCCTCGCCGACTTAAAACTCGAGCGGGGTCGGCAGGAAGTGGCCCGTCAGGAATACCGACTCCTGCAGGAAGGATTGACCAGGGCTCTTGAAAAATCGGAGCTGGCCCTGCGAAAACCTCAGCTGGAGCAGGCCAGGGCCGATGTGGCCGGCGCCAGGGCCGATCTGGAAAAAGCCAGGCTGGATCTGGCCAGAACCCGGATCAAGTCCCCGTTTCCGGCCCTGATTCGGGAGCGCAATGTGAACGTCGGCTCCCTGGTAAGTTCTCAGGACGCCCTGGCCACCTTGGTGGACAGCAGAAAATACTGGGTTGAAGCCCAGGTAGCCCTCAGGGATTTGCGCCTGCTGAGGCTTGGAGGCAGCACCGCTCCCAGCCCGGCCGCTGTTCATTCGCAAAGCACCAATGAAACCTGGCCCGCGCAGGTTCTGCAGCTCACCGGCAGTGTGGATGAGACCACTCGCATGGCCACCTTGATCCTCGAGGTGCCGGAGCCCCTGTCCGGCAATCGGGAACTCCTGCTGGGGGATTACGTTCGGGTCGTTATTCAGGGGCTTGAATTGCGGAATATGATCAAACTGCCTCTTCAGGCCCTGCATCAGGACAATACGGTCTGGCTCTTTGATCAGGGCCGACTGCGAACTGTTTCCATACGCCCGGTCTGGAAGAGCGAGGATGCGGTCTATACGGATCAGGGACTCGAAGCCGGGGATCTGATCATCACCAGCCAGTTGAGCATGCCGGCTCCGGATATGCGCCTTTCCATCCATCAATCCGAAGAGGAAGGGGAATGACCCAAAAAAGCGGTCCCATCGCCTGGATGGCCGGCAATTCCGTGGCCGCCAATCTGATCGTGCTCGTCTGTCTGCTGGGCGGGTTGATCATGGTCAGCAATATCAAGCAGGAAGTCTTTCCTGATTTTGCCTTGGATCAGGTTCGGGTGACTGTGCCCTATCCCGGGTCCAGTCCGGAAGAGGTTGAAGAAGGGGTGATTCTGCCGGTGGAAGAAGCGGTCCGGGATCTGGAAGGCATCAAGGAAATGCAGTCGACGGCCTCGGAAAATATGGGAACAATTCTGTTTGAAGCAGAAGAGGGCACGGATGTCAATCGGCTTTGGCAGGACGTGGAAAGCGAGGTCAATCGCATTGACACCTTTCCGGATGAGGCCGAGGACCCGCAGGTGGCCATTGCTTCCCACCAGAGGAGCGTTTTGACCCTGGCGGTCTTTGGAGTCCAGGACGATTTGATGCTCAGGGAAGCAGCCGAGATGGTCCGGGAAGAGCTGCTGCAGCATCAGGAGATCACCCAGGTCAGCCTCCAGGGCGCCCGGGATCTGGAAATCCAGATCGAGATCAGCCAGGCCATGCTGCGGCGCTACGATCTGAGTCTGGACGAAGTGGCGAATGCCGTAGCCCGGGCCTCGGTGGACCTGGGCGGGGGGTCTCTGAAAACAACAAGCGGGGACATTCTGGTCAGGGTCAGGGACAAGCGCGATACTGCCGAGGAATACGCCAGGGTCCCGATTTTGACCCGGGAAAACGGCAGCCGGATTCTGCTCGGAGATCTTGGGACGGTCAGACAGGGTCTGGAGGAGACGGACGCCTGGTCTCAGGTCAATGGCTGGCCGGCCGTGAGCATCGAAGTCTCCAGGGTGGGCAGTCAAACCCCGGTTCAGGTGGCCCGGGCCGCCAGGGAGGTGGTGGCCGAACTCAATGCAAAGCTGCCCGGCAATCTTCAGGTCGAGGTGCTCAGAGACCGTTCCAAGATTTACAAACAGCGGGCCGATCTGCTCCTGCGAAACGCCTACATCGGCCTGGGGCTGGTTTTTTTGCTCCTGGCTCTCTTCCTGGAGGCTCGGCTGGCTTTCTGGGTCAGCCTGGGGATCCCCATATCCTTCATGGGGTCCTTTCTTCTGCTGGCCGGCACGGATTTCAGTTTGAACATGATCACCATGTTCGCCTTTATTGTTACCCTGGGGATTGTGGTGGACGATGCCATCGTGGTCGGGGAGAACGTGTTCCACCATCGCAGACAGGGGCTGTCCGGGGTGGAGGCCTCCGTGCTCGGGGCCAGGGAAGTGGCCCTGCCCGTGGTGTTCAGCGTGTTGACCAACATGGTGGCCTTTTTGCCCCTATTTTTCATCCCGGGGGTCATGGGCAAGATTTTTCAATCTATTCCCCTGGTTGTGGTTTGTGTTTTTTTCATTTCCCTGGTGGAGAGCCTCTTTGTGCTGCCGGCCCATCTTGGACACGTGGGCCCCCGGCGATCTTCGGGTCTGCTGGGAGCCCTGGGCCGGCTTCAGGAGTCGTTCAGCAATGCGGTGGAGAAGGTGATCTCCAAAGGTTTCGGTCCGTTTCTGGGCTTGGTCCTGAAAAATCGTTATCTGGCTTTGATTCTGGGTCTGGCTTTGCTGCTGGCTGCTTTCGGCTTTGTCAAGTCCGGTCGGATGGGCATGGTCCTTTTTCCTTCTGTGGAATCCGATTATGCTTTTGCCCAGGCGGTTCTCCCCGCAGGGGCCGCCACCCGGGAGATTCAAGAGGCGGAGTCCCGGCTTCTCCGCTCGGCCAGAGCCGTGATCGAGAGACACGGGGGCGAGAAACTGGCATCGTCCATACTCAGCCAGGTGAACAAGGAGACCATTCAGATCAGGATCTTTCTGACCGATCCCAAGATTCGTCCCCTGGGCACTGCTGCGGTATCGGAGGCATGGCGGATGGAAACAGGCACCATCCCCGGTTTGGAATCCCTGAGTTTTGAATCCAGCCGTGGCGGCCCCGGTGCCGGCAAGGCCCTGACCGTTCAGCTCAGCTACCGGGATAAGGATCTTCTGGAGCAAGCCGGCCGGGAGCTGGCAGCAGAGCTGGAGCATTTTTCAGGTGTTTTTGACATTGATGACGGCTCGGCCAGAGGGAAACAGCAGTTCGATATTCATCTGAGTCCTCTCGGAGAACGGCTGGGCTTGAGCTCGCGGGTCGTGGCCAATCAGATCCGCCATTTTTTCTACGGGGCTGAAGCCGTGAAGCAGCTTAAGGGGCGTAATGAAATCACGGTCCGGGTCCGGCTTCCGGAATCGGAGCGCAACACGCTCAGGACCCTGGACGAAATCGTCCTGAGGACTCCCAAGGGTGAGGTTTCCCTGCAGCAGGCAGCCGGGCTTGAACCCGGCAGGGCCTTTACCGCCATCCAGCGCCGAAACGGCCGCCGCGTGATTTCCGTGACCGCCAATGTCCAGCCCAGATCACAGACCGAACAGCTGGTGGCTGACTTGAAGCAGACCGCCCTTCCGGAGCTGCAGGCCAGTTATCCGGGCTTGACCTTCAGTTTTGAGGGACATCAGGCTGATATCAGGGAGAGCGTGAGCAGCCTGATCAAAGGGCTGGCCCTGGCCTTGATCGGGCTTTACGGCCTCCTGGCCATTCCCTTTAAGAGTTATGCCCAGCCCATGATTATCATGGTCTGCATCCCTTTCGGCATGATCGGGGCGGTTATCGGGCATCTGATTATGGGCTACACCCTGAGCGTTATGAGTCTTTTCGGCATTGTCGCCCTTTCGGGCGTGGTCATCAATGATTCCTTGATCCTGATCCATTTTACCAATCGACTGCGCCTGCAGGGGGCGAGTGTGTTCGAGGCCGCGCAGCAGGCAGGAAAGCAGCGTTTCCGGCCGATTCTGCTGACCACCCTGACCACTTTCGGCGGCTTGTCGCCCATGATCATGGAAACCTCGCGTCAGGCAAGATTTTTGATCCCCATGGCCATTTCTCTGGGCTTCGGCCTGGTCTTCGCCACCTTTATCATCCTCCTGCTGGTGCCGTGTCTGTATCTTGTTCTGGAGGATGCCGGCCTCATGGTGAAGAAAATTCGCTGAACCCGCATCAGTCAAAGTCGGCCAGCAGACTGCCGATGTGCAGGCCGTTGCCCAGATCAACCTGATTGAAATCCTGGCGGATCCTAAAGACCGCCTGTTGGAGCTGTTCAGACTTGATACCGTTGCGCATGGCGGTGTAGGCCTCAATAAAAGCGGCCAGACTGTCGCAGACTTTGAGCAGCTCGCCGTCTTTGGGATCGTCCTCGTCCCTGTTGAACTGTTCCTGCAAGGCCCTGCGGGTGATCTCCAGCGGGACGCGGTCCTGGATGACGGACACCGCGAATTCCGAGCTCAGGCCCAGACCCAGAAAGTATTTCAAACGATTTGAGATTCCGTAATATCCGCCTTGCTCCAAGAGATTGAAAACACGCCGTTCAACTTCCTGTTCTTCGTATTCCTTGATCAAATCGCCGATTTTTCTGACCGAGCGCTTGACCGGGGAGATGATGTCCCGGGTCAGGAGTTCAGGGAGATCGTGAAACAATCCGGCAAAGTAATTATTGGCCCGCTGTCTGGGACAGGCCTGGACCGCCAGGCTGAAAAAATAGGCAAAGCAGGCTACGACAAACATGTGCCCCAGGACGGAAGTTTCCGGAATTCTGGGGGTTTGAGACCATCTTTTCTGAAAGCGGAGCTGGCCGCATTGATGCACGAAGGATTTCAAAGGGGTCATCCCTTCGCCGATAAGTTCTTTGACGCCGTGGAGATCTTGATAGCCGGCCAAGGATCGCTTGAAGTTCAATTCGATCTCTTCCAGCTCTTCGTCCCAGGGATTGACGCCCTGGATCAGGGAAAATTCCCATTGACTGGCATAGAGATGGGCAGCCTCCAGGATGCGCCTTCCCGGAGAATCTGCATCCGGGTGACGGCAGGCGTTTGTGAAGCGTTCCCAGAATGGCCCCCCCAGGGCCTGCAGCCGGGGTTCGAGTTGTTCCAGGACCCAGTCCGTGAGCTGGGTGTAATGGGAGGGATTGGCCCGGATCTGGTAGAAAATCGGGGGCTTGATATCGGTAATCACCAAGCGGTAAAGATATTCGAAAATACCGCCCTCAATGACTTCCAGGGCCAGCGCGTCCTGTTCCGAGGCAGTGCGGGCCCGGTCCAGGTTCAGGGAATACAGGACCCAGGCCGTGATCATTTTATGGGCCTGCTTGTCGACTTCAAAGAATTCCATCGGCCGCAATTTGTCATTCCAGCGTTTCATGAAGGAGCCGGAAAAAACAAGCTGGAGAAGGTTTTTTCTGATCATGGACATGGGGTGTATAGTCCTTTAAAAAAAGCTTGACAATTCATAAAAAATAGGATGAATTTCTTTGTTCGGTGCGGGAAAAATCCGGATGCTTGACAGCTTGCCGGTATGCAGGATACAAAGTTCGTTTGCAAGTGATACTGATCCAACTTTGGTTGTATGATCAAAGGCGCCTCAAACGCGGAATTCAGTACCAGGGTCATAAAAACGGGACGTTGGAGCAGTAAAGGAGCAGCTCATGAACAGCAACAAGACCTATAGTCTACGGAAAGAAGATGCGGTGCGCAACTGGTATCTTGTTGATGCCAAAAACAAAATCCTGGGGCGCCTGGCCACGGAAATCGCCAAACGGCTCCGGGGCAAGACCAAACCCGATTTTACGCCCCATGTGGATAACGGCGATTTTATCGTGGTCATCAATGCCGAAAAGGTGAAAACCACCGGCAACAAACTGGAAGATAAAAAATATTTTCGACACACCGGTTATCCAGGGGGCATCAAGGAAACGTCGCTCAAGGAGCTCTTGGAGAAAAAGCCGGAACAGGTCCTGTATAAGTCGGTCAGGGGGATGCTTCCGAAAACCAGGCTCGGCCGGGCGCAGCTGAAGAAGCTCAAAATCTATTCCGGCCCTGATCATCCCCATCAAGCCCAAACACCTGCAGTCTTAGACATTGAAACCGGAGAGCATTCATGAGCCAGGAATTTTATTACGGAACAGGCAGGAGAAAGAACTCGGTCGCCCGCACCCGCTTGTATGCAGGCAGCGGAAGCATTGAAATCAACGGGCGGACCGTGGAGGACTATTTCCCCCGGGATACCCTGCGCATGATCATAGATCAGCCTTTGGAAATCACCCACATGCATTCGAAATTCGATATCAAGGTCAATGTCGACGGCGGGGGGATTTCCGGACAGGCCCAAGCGATCAGACACGGGATCAGCCGGGCCTTGCTGCAGTATGATGACGGGCTGCGCTCCAGCCTGAAGTCTGCCGGCCTGCTTACCAGAGATTCCCGGAAAATAGAACGGAAAAAATACGGCCAGCCCGGTGCTCGGAAGAAATTCCAGTATTCCAAGCGTTGATTGCACGCAGCTGATCCGGAAAACTGTACAAGGCGCATCTGTTTTTCGGGTCAGCACCGTCCCGTGTTCAAAGTTCGTTTTCCACAAGCAGAATTGCAGCCGCGCTGCAATTCTGCTTTTTTTGTGTCTACCGTGTTTCTGGAGTGCCTAAAAATTGCGTTTTGATGGGAAGGTGTATGGTCGTTCTAACTTCTTGATGGTCTTCTATTCAGCAATATTATATCTTCAATCTTCAATCTTCAATTCTCTATCCCCAAATTCTCCATGAGCCGGAAACAGATTCAGCCGCGACTGGTCTTTGCCGATCACAACGGGCACATTTTTGATCATCCGGAGCTGCTCATGCTCTGCCGCAAAGGGACGGAATTCGTCCTGCCCGGCCCCACGGATATCATTCCGCTGCCCAAAGGCAGCGATATGTTCCTTTTACCCGAGAGGAAGGCCCTGGGCCTGGACCCGCAGAGCGGAAGCATTGAAGCCCTGGACGAGTCGCCGGTTGCCGGATTCGTCTGTCCCGGACATACATTGACCGGAGTCTGCGCTTATACGAGTTCTCAGAATGCGGCACCGCTTCCGCTTTTTGCCTACGGGGCTCTGGGCTATGCCCAGGGCCGGTTCTGGGTCTGCGCACACCGGATTGATTCCGACCCCCGCCAGCAATTCGAAGATATCCCCCGGGGCAGGATTGAGGCCGGAGCCAAGCAATGGCTGCAGCGATTTCCCGAAAATCGGCTCGTTCGGCATCTGGCCCATTGCGCCCTGAGTTACTGCTGTCCTGCGGCCAGGAATCTGGCCTTGGGCCGATATGAGGCTCCTCTGCCTACAGCCCGGGGCTGTAATGCCGAGTGCCTGGGCTGCATTTCACAACAGCCTGAAGATTCCGGCTTTCCCGCCACCCAGTCCCGGATCGGCTTCAGGCCGACGCCCAAAGAAATCCAAGATATCATGCAGACTCATGCGAGCTGCGAACCCCGGCCGATATTTTCCTTCGGCCAGGGCTGCGAAGGGGAGCCGCTTCTGGAGGCGGAAACGATTGCTGAAGCCTGCAGGCTCTACAGACAGCAGCAGGGACCGGGAACCATCAATATCAATACCAACGGCAGCCTGCCCGAGACCATCCCCGAACTGGCCCGGTGCGGTCTCGATTCAATCCGGGTCAGCCTGAACAGCGCTCAGGAGGCCTTGTACTCGGGCTATTACCGGCCCAGAACCTATGCTTTTCAGCAGATCAGGGAAACCATCCTTGCGGCGAAAGCGCATGGCCTGTTTGTCTCCCTCAATTATTTCTTTTTTCCGGGATTCAATGACTCGGAGCAGGAATATGCCGCCCTTGGCACCCTGATTGCCGACACCAGGCTGGATTTTCTGCAGCTGCGCAACTTGAACCTAGACCCGGAGCTCTATCTGCGTCATCTCCGGATCAAACCGGGCCCTTCGATGGGCTTTGCGCATTTCAGGAAAAGGCTGGGGAAAGATTTTCCCTGGGTGGGCCTGGGCTATTTTAACCCGGTCGTACATGATTGCAACTAACCCATTCTACTTGGTTCCGAAGATTTTATCGCCGGCATCGCCCAGACCGGGCAGAATATAGCCGTGATCGTTGAGTCGTTCATCAATGCCCGCCACATGGATGTCAACATCCGGATGGGCCTTGGAGACCCGCTCGAGCCCCTCGGGGGCGGCAACCAGAAAAATTCCCCGGATACGGGTGCAGCCGGCCTCTTTGAGCTGGGTGATGGTGGCCAGGAGCGTGCCGCCGGTGGCCAGCATGGGGTCAAGGATCAGGGCGGTGCGTTTCTGAAGATCGGAAGCCAGCTTGACATAATAACAGACCGGCTCCAGGGTCTCTTCGTTCCGGTAATGCCCGACCACACTGACCTTTGCACCGGGAATGAGGTCCAGAACACCGTCGAGCATCCCCATGCCGGCCCGGAGGATCGGGACCACGGTCACTTTTTTCCCCTTGATTTTTTCCACCTGAACCGGTCCGGCCCATCCCTGCACCGTATCGACTTCGGTCTCCAGATCGCTAGTGGCTTCGTAAGTGAGAAGCCTGGCCAGTTCCGAGGCCAGTTCCCGGAAGTTTTTCGTGCTCAGGTCGTCTCTTCGGATGATCCCCAGCTTATGCCGCACCAATGGATGGTCTGCTACAAATACACCCACTTTTGACTCCTCGTAAATTCAAACACATTTCAGGTATCCTGCTCCTGCTGTTTCAGAAAAGCGTCCCGGCATTCATAACTGCAGAAATGGTGGACCTGATCCCCCTCCTTGACCCGAATCGGGCTGTCGTTTGAAACATAGGTCCCGCAGACGGGATCCTTGACCATTTCCCCGGATTCCTCAATAGGGGGCTCTTGTTCCTTCTTGCCGGCCACTTTCTTGTTTCGATCCCCTAAGATCATTTTGTAGAGTAAAAAACCTGCCACTACAAAAACGATAATTTTTATCATAGCTCATCCTTTGTCTGCGATGATCCGGGATATCAGGGCTGGATGATCGTATCCCGGACAATGGTGAAATCAAGCTGCCTGCAAATTTCATGAACGGGGCGGCCTCCAGGAAACCGGATGTCAGGCTGTATTTCCAGGAGCGGGACCAGGACAAAGGCCCGCTCAGCCATTCGCGGATGCGGGATTTCGACTTCCGGAGTCAGACTGGTCGCATCCCCCCAAAGCAGGAGATCCAGATCGATCACCCGAGGCCCCCAGCGTTCCCTGCGGGTCCGTCCGAGGCGCTTTTCGATGGTCAGAAGTTGACGTACAAAGGACAGGGGGGTCCAGATCCTTGAACAAAAGACCTCCAGTACCTGATTGGCGAACCAGGGTTGCTCTTTGACCCCCTGGGGTTCTGTGTAGTATGCTTTCGATAGCTTGCCTGAAAAAACGCCGGGCTCGCGGGCCAGGCAGCGGACAGCCTGGTCCAGGTTCTGTTTTCTGCGGCCCTGGTTGGAACCCAGGGAAACATAGACAGGGATTGTTTCCTCTGAATGAAGAGCGGTATCTGCAGAATCCATCACGCTTCAATCCCTGATGACAGGCCGGCGGGCCATGGACCCTCAATGAATTGGAAGAGAGTGTAAAATTTCCCTTGGGAAAAAGCAATCTGAAAATCAGAACACATCATGCCGGATTTGTCCAATACAGCAAGGGAGACCCCGGACCACCCCCTGCTTGATAAGTACCTTCAGCATCTTTTGGTCGTCAAAGGGCTGAGCGACAACAGCGTCCAGGCCTATGCCCGGGATCTCCAGGCCCTGCTTGCCTTTTTACAGGAACGTTCCGGAAGTCTTGAAAAGGTGGATGAGCAGGCTGTGTTTCTGCACCTTATTGATTTGAATCAGAAAGGGCTCAGCAATCGATCCCTGGCCAGACATCTCTCGAGCATCAGGAATTTTTTCGATTTTGCAGCGGGTCAATCGACCTTGGGCTTAAATCCGGCCCGGCTCCTGGACACTCCGAAAATCAGAAAAGGATTGCCCGAGGTTTTGTCTCAGCCTGAGATGGAGGCCCTGCTTCGTCAGCCCCTGACCACGTCCAGACTCGGCTTTCGGGATCGGACCATGCTGGAGCTCATGTACGCGGCCGGCCTGCGGGTCTCGGAGGTCTGTGCCATGCGTCCCCTTGACTTTGATGAGCAGACCGGCATCCTTCGGATTTTTGGCAAAGGGAGCAAAGAACGGCTTGTCCCGATTCATATGGCGGCCCAGAGCTTTCTGAGCAGCTATTTGGAGGTTTGGCGGCCGGCCTTTTCGCCGTGCTGCGAGCAAGCCTTTCTGAATCGCTCCGGGAATGGCCTGTCCCGCCAGGGCATCTGGAAGTTGATCAGGAAATATGCGCTGATGGCCGGAATCAAACGTGGCATTTCCCCGCATACTCTGAGACATTCCTTCGCCACCCATCTCCTGGAGGGGGGGGCTGACCTGCGCACCCTGCAGATGCTCCTGGGGCACGCGGACATCAATGCCACGGAGATCTATACCCATGTCCAAAAACAACAGCTTGCTGCAATGCATAAAAAATATCACCCCCGTTCGGCTTTTGCCGCCTGAGATATATGAAAAAGCTCATTTCAGCTCCGACCATTATCACGGCCCACAGCAACGCGGATTTCGACTGCCTGTCGTCTATGGTGGCTGCAGGAAAGCTCTACCCTGACGGGGTCTTTGTCTTTCCCGGCTCACAGGAACAGGGTCTGCGTGATTTTTTTGTACAGAGCGCCACCTACCTCTTCAATTTCTATTCATTCAAGGACATTGACCCGGAATCGGTGCGGACCATCGTCCTCTGCGATACCAGTCAGCGATCCAGAGTCCCTCATTTGAAAACGATTCTGGACAAAGCGGACATTGTGGTCCATGTCTTTGATCACCATCCGGAATCAGAAGACGATGTGAGGGCAGACGAGCAGACGATCCGTCCCTGGGGATCCACCGTGGCCGTCATGGTCTCCCTGCTGCGGGAGCAGGGCCTGAGTCTCACCTCGGAAGAAGCGACCATTGTCGGTCTCGGCCTGTATGAAGACACCGGCTGCTTCACCTTCAACTCGACCACGGAATACGATCTGGAGGCGGGGGCCTGGCTGCGCAAGAAAGGAATGGACCTGGATTTTGTGGCCGATTTCATGCACCGGGAGCTCTCCTCGGAACAGGTCTCCATCCTGAATGAACTGCTGGAGGCGGCTTCAACGCACACTATCAACGAAGTCGAGGTCTGTTTAACCAGCATCACCACCGCCTCATATGTTCGGGATTTTGCCCTGCTGGTCCACAAAATGATGGAAATCGAGAACATCCGGGTGCTTTTTGCCCTGGCCAGGATGCAGGACCGGGTGCATATCGTGGCCAGAAGCCGGATGCCCGAAGTTGACGCCGGAAAGATCTGCGCCTCTCTCGGCGGCGGCGGACATCCCTACGCGGCTTCCGCGACCGCTAAAAACAAGACCTTGGCTGAGATTCAGGATGAACTCTTTGGTCTGCTCTACACCCACATCAATCCGCAGATAACCGTTCAATCGCTGATGTCCAGGCCGCCCGTTTTCATCGAGCAGGATCAATCCATTGCCCGGGCCAGTGAGGTCATGACCCGCTACGGCCTCAAGGCGATCCCGGTGGTGGCTGAAAACAGCTTAATCTGTACCGGGATATTGGAGCATCAGCTGGCGGACAAGGCCAAGGCCCACGGGCTTGGGGAGTTTCGGGTCCAGGAGTATATGCTGGGCCGGGTGCACACGGTCAGCCCTGACGACAGCCTCTACGCCGTGATTGAAATCATTATCAACCAGGGACAGCGTTTGGTTCCGGTGGTGGTGGATCAGGAGATCCAGGGGGTCATCACCCGGACCGATCTGATCAACACCCTGATTGAAGAACCGGCCAGGATCCCGGAATCCTTGACCCCGGGAGGAACCCGGGAGAAAAATATCAAGACGCTGCTCCGCAACCGACTGCCTCCGGAGGTTTTCAGTCTGCTGAGCCAGGCTGGAGAGCTGGGCCGGCAAAAGGGCTACAAAGTCTATGCCGTGGGCGGATTCGTCCGGGACATTCTCCTGCACAGCCCTAATCTGGATATCGATCTGGTGGTGGAGGGAGACGGCATCAATTATGCCGGGGAACTCGCCGAACTGTTCGGCGGGCGCCTGCGCTCGCATAAAAAATTCAAAACCGCGGTGGTGATTCTGCCCAATAAACAGCGCATCGATGTGGCCACCGCCCGTCTCGAATATTACGAGCATCCAGCGGCTTTGCCCACGGTGGAGCTCTCATCCATCAAGATGGACCTCATCCGCAGAGATTTCAGCATCAATGCCCTGGCCATCGAAATCATCCCGAAAAATTTCGGGAGGCTGGTCGATTTCTTCGGTGGACAAAGGGACTTGAAGGAGAAGAGGATCCGGGTTCTGCATTCCTTGAGCTTTGTGGAAGATCCCACCAGAATCCTCCGGGCCATCCGTTTCGAGCAGCGTTTTCATTTTCAAATCGGGTCCCAAACCTCCCGCTTGATCAAAAACGCCCTGCAGCTCAACCTTATGCACAAATTGTCCGGAAACAGGATTTTTCAGGAACTGAAACTGATTTTATCGGAGCAGTCGCCCTTGGCTTGTCTGCAGCGGATGCAGGAGTTCGAACTTCTGGTCTCCATTCATACCGCGCTCAAATTGAGCGCTCAAAAGGAAAAACTGATTGAAAAGATAGAGAAAGTTTTGGACTGGTATGATCTTTTGTATCTGGAGCCCAGGCCTGAACGCTGGAAAGTTGTTTTGCTGGGACTTTTGGTCAGCAGCAAGCAGGAGCAGATTCATGGCGTGGCCCAAGCGCTCAACTTTCCGGAAAAGCTCGAGCAGTTTTTTGTCGGCTTGAAGCAGGATGTCCAAAGCGCCAGAGACAAGCTTTTCTGGTGGCAAAAACATGAAAGCGGCAGTATGAGCAGGATTTATTTCATCCTGCAGCCCATGCCTCTGGAGGGGGTCTTGTTTTTGATGGCCTCCTCCCGGAAGGAACATACCCGGAAACATTTGTCCCTCTATCTGAGTCAGCTCAAGGACACCGAGATAGATTTGTCCGGCAAAGACCTCAAATCACTGGGATTGAAACCAGGTCCCGCCTACAACAGGATTTTCAATCTCGTGCTCACTGCCAAACTGGACGGACAGGCCCCGGACAGAAACGCCCAGCTCGATCTGGCCAGGAAGCTCATCCGCCGGGAGACGGCGTCCGGGTAGGGGGTGCAGCGTGCTGCGGCCCCTCCTGCTCAAAACCGTGCGTTGACAGGTGCTGCGGCTCAAGGCTATGCTCGGTGCACATTAAATTTTCAACCTGGAACCCTGAACCATATACCACATGGATAGAATCTTTGCTCCCTGGCGGATCGAGTACATTCTGGGTCCCAAACCGGATGAATGCGTGTTCTGCCTCCCTGATTCTCCGGAGGAGGATCGGGAGCGTTATGTGCTGTTTCGGGGGCGGGACAATTTTGTGATCCTGAATGCCTTTCCTTACAGCAACGGGCATTTGATGGTGACGCCGTTTCGGCATGTCTCCTGCCTGACCGAGCTGAAGCCCCGGGAACATCAGGAGGCTATGCTACTGCTTCAGAAGAGCACCCGGATCATCAAGCAGGCCTTTCAACCGGACGGGATCAACATCGGCTTGAACATAGGCGAGGCCGCAGGAGCCGGAATACGGGAACACCTCCATTTCCATCTGGTTCCCAGATGGAACGGGGATCATTCCTTCATGGCCGTATTCAGCGAGACCATGGTCATTCCGGAACATCTGCAAGCGGTCTATAATCGTCTGGAACCCTTTTTCAAGGCTTTATCCGAACACAGCGGCACATCGGGTCTGGAAAAGAGCCAAAGAGAGGAAGAGTGAATGCGCTATGCCAAAGTTCTTATCGTGCTTGCCCTGTTTTTTTTCGGGATCACCTTTTTTTTGCAGAACACGCAGTTAATAAACACCACCCTCTCACTCCGGTTTCATCTGCTGGGGATCAATTGGGATTCCGGCGCCGTGCCGGTCTATGTCTTCATACTGTCGGCTTTTGCCTTGGGGGTCCTGGTCAGCATGGCCTATTTTTTTGTGGAAAAACTCAGACAGGGGAAAGCCTTGCGCTCCTGTCGTTTGCATGTCCGGAACCTGGAACAGGAAATCAATTCTCTGCGGACCCTGCCCCTGGAAGAGCAGTCCCCTTCTCAGGATCTCAAGGAGCAGTAAGCGCGAAACCATGTCCTTTTTGTCATTGAAGCGCCTGCGTGCCTGGCGGCCCTTTCCGGAAAAGAAAGCGGAATCTTCCAGAATCGCCCAGCGGCAGGACTATTCCCCGCCTTCCAAAGACACCCTTTCCGCGATTTCCGACCTGTCGCAAGCGGTCAAAAACAATCCGGATGCCGTGGAGATTTATCTGGCCCTGGGCAATTTGTACCGATCCCAAGGGGAATTGGAACGGGCCATCCAGATGCGGCATAATCTCATTGTCCGGCCGAATATCAAGAGTGAATTCAAGGCCCGGGCCCTCTTTGAGCTGGGGCTGGACTACAGGCGGTCGGGGTTTCTGGAAAGGGCCCGCAAGGCCTTTGAACAGAGCCGCGAATTCATAGGTGAAGATCCGGCCCTTCTGGAGGAGTTGGCCCTCCTGGCTGCGGCCGATCATCACTATGAGCAGGCTGCCGCCTTGTATCACACCTTGAACAAACCGGTCCCGGAGGCCCATTATCTGGTACAAAAAGCAAAACAGTGCTGGAGTCAGAAGCGGATCAGCGCCTGCCGGTCCTGGCTGAACAGGGCTGTCAGGGTGTATCCCGGGGCTGTAGAGGCCTGGGCCGAGAAAATGATTTTGGCCTATGAAGATGCCGATTGGGGGCAGTTTGCGGCTTCCTTTCAAAAAGGGCTGAAAAAGGTTGATTCGGAACTGCATTTTCTCCTGCTGGAAGCCCTGATCAGACACCTCTATAGATTTCGGGGATCTCAGGACCATTTCAAACCGACCCTCGAACCTGAGGCCGGGCGGGCATTGCTGCAGATCATCAGCAGACAGCCGCCGGATATGCTCCTGACCTATTACGCCGCCTGGATGTACGCCAAGCTCGGCAATCAGGAAGAAGCCGTCAGCTCTTTGCAGACCTGCTGCGGAATGGAGCCCGGATTCTGGCCGGCCAGAGCAGAGCTGCTCGCCTTGCAGATGGAGGAGCAGACCTTGCTCCCGGAATTCCGGCAGCATCTCGAGCAGCTGGTGAACTGGGCCAGGCAGACCAAAAAGTTTCTCTGCACAAAATGCGGCTTGACTCTGGAGCAGATATTTTTTGTCTGTCCCAAATGCCGGAGTTGGCATTCCATCTCCTTTCTCAAGGGCTTGAAGCGATGAGCAAACGACAGTTGACCCCAATGCTGGAGCAGTACCTCCAGACCAAAGAAGCCTATCCGGACGGGCTGCTCTTTTTTCGAATGGGGGATTTTTATGAACTGTTTTTTGAGGATGCGGAAATTGCGGCTCGCGAGCTTCAGATCGCCCTGACCTCCCGGAATCCGCATCAGGAAAACAAGGTCCCCATGTGCGGGGTGCCCTACCACGCACTGCAGGAATATACCAGACAACTCCTTGAGAAAAAGTATAAAATTATTATCTGCGATCAAGTGGAAGATCCCAAGCAGGCCAAAGGACTGGTCAAGCGGGCGGTGACCCGGGTGCTCTCTCCGGGAACCGTGGTGGATGACGCCAACCTCCGGAGCCAGGACTCCAATTATTTGTGCGCCGTGTATTTTGATGCCGCCACAGGCCAGGGCGGCGTCGCCTGGATCGATTTTTCCACCGGCGAGTGGAGCGGTCTGGTCACAAGTCAGGAAGACGAAGCCTGGCAATGGCTCGCGAAGATGGAACCCACGGAAATTCTTTGTCCGGAAGCCCAGCAGGTTCCCGGACCATTTTCAGAGCTGGCCCCGAGAATCACCTGGCTGGGGGCGCATCCCTATTTTGATTTCAAAGGGTCCAGAGATCGCCTGTTGACGGTTCAGGGGGTCGCCGGACTGGAAGCATTGGACCTGGAAAACAAACCCGCCCTGGTGAGCTGCTGCGGCGCCCTTTTGATGTATCTGCAGCAGACTCAGAAAAAAGACCTGGACCACCTCCCGCCTTTTAGCCCATTGTCGCTCAAAAAACACCTCATCCTGGATGAAGTCAGCGAACGGAATCTGGAGCTGTTCAAGCGCCTGGATGGCGGGACCGGCCCCGGAACGCTCTGGCAGGTGGTCAACCAGACCCGGACCCCCATGGGAGCCCGATTGCTGCGCTTCAGGCTCAGACATCCCTTCCGGGATCTCAAGCCGATTCTGGAGATTCAGGAAGCCACTGCTTTTTTCCATGAACAGGATACCCTACGTAAGGATGTTCGCGAGATCCTCCATACGGTCTATGATCTGGAACGGCTCAGCACGCGTATTATCCTGGACCGGGGAGGACCTCGGGACTTTATCGGTCTGCGGAGCAGTCTCGCCCGGCTCCCGGATTTACAGGACCGGCTCGAGCAGGACCTTGTGGATCATGCCCCGGGGGCGCTTGCCGACCTCCTTGGATCCTGGGATAATATCGAGGACTGCCGCCGGCTTCTGGAGAACAGCCTGCGGGACAATCCTCCGCAATTGATCACCGAAGGCGGGCTTTTCAAGCCGGGGTATCATCAGGAGCTGGATGAACTCCTGGAGCTCAGCGAACACGGAGAAGCCAAGCTCAAAGAGCTTTTGCACAGGGAACGGCAGGACAACGCTCTGCCCAAACTCAAGCTCGGCTTCAATCGGGTTTTCGGGTATTATTTCGAGCTGTCCAAGGCCTTTCAAGGGGAGGTGCCGGGCCATTTTCATCGCAGACAAACCCTGGCCAATTCTGAACGCTATCTGACCGAGGAACTGAAGGAGCTTGAGCAGAAACTCTTCACGGCTGCGGACACCCAAAAAAATCTTGAATATTCGCTCTTTCAGGATCTTCGTTCCCGGACCCTGGAGTATACACAGCGCATCCAGTCCATGGCGGAACGGCTGGCCCGGCTCGATTTCTGGCAGTCTCTGGCCCAGACGGCCAGGGATCGGGATTGGTGTCGTCCCGAGCTCCACGCCGGTCAGTCCATCAGCATCAGTCAAGGCCGGCATCCGGCCGTGGAGGCGGCTCAGGGCGTTTCCGGCTATATCCCCAATGATCTGGAGCTGAGCGATCAGGGCAGGATCCTGCTGATCACCGGACCGAATATGGCCGGAAAATCCACCGTCCTCAGGCAGGCGGCCATTATCTGCATCCTGGCCCAGACCGGTTCATTTGTCCCGGCCCGGGCCTGCCGGCTTGGATTGGTGGACCGAATCTTCACCAGAGTCGGGGCTTCGGACAATCTGGCCCAGGGCCGGTCCACTTTCATGGTGGAGATGACCGAGGCCGCTCGCATTCTGCGCCAGGCCGGAAAACGAAGTTTGATCATTCTCGATGAAATCGGGCGGGGCACCAGCACCTATGACGGACTGTCCCTGGCCTGGGCCATGGTGGAGCACCTGGCCCGGAAAAAGGAGCAGGGAATTCGGACCCTGTTCGCCACCCATTACCACGAGCTTACGGATCTGGAAGGCAAGATTCCCGGGGTCAGAAATTTTAATATTGCGGTCAAGGAGTGGCGGGGGGAGATCGTTTTTCTGCGCAAGATGGTGCCTGGAGCGGCGGACCGCAGCTACGGGATTGAGGTCGCCAAGCTGGCCGGCGTCCCCCAGCCGGTGGTTCAGAGAGCCAAAGAGATCCTCCGGAATCTGGAAAGCAAGAGCCGGGATATGAAAACCCGGGACAGAAAAGAGTCCCCGCAAGGGCCGAGCCTGCTGCCCGGCCTGCTGAAAAAGCCAGCGGCGCAAGCACAGGGCTTTAAAGCTCGGGAGGAAGAGCATCCGGTCCTACAGGAGCTTGCCTCCCTGGATCCGAACAACATGACCCCGATGCAGGGGCTGCAGACCCTGCAGAAATGGAAAGACCTGCTGGAAGCAGAAACAAGGACGGGGTCCGGTTCGTGACGTATCGGTTCATCGCAGAGAAATCAAGAAATTGTGAAAGAAATTGGAAATTGGAAATTGCCCGGCTTCGCTCAGAAGCTTCCGTCTTCGCTAAAGAGCTTCCGTCTTCGCTTATCAGCTACGACGTGACAAGCCGACGAGACAAGTCGCCGCGGCCAGTGGGAAATTGGCAAGAAAAGAATGCAGATAGGCAGAGTGTTCTAAAAAGCCTTATCAAGTTTCAAATTTTCAATTCACTACCCACACCCGGAGTGTTGTCATGCAGAATTCTGGAAACCGTCACACTGTAAAGCTGCTGGTTTTCGCCCTGATCGCCGCCATGTGCCTGGCCGGATGCGGCAAAAAAGACTGGCCGAGCGTTCAGGCCCGGGAGGACGTCTTTACCTGGGAAGAAGTCAGCGTGGAGCGCGAGCCTGTCTGCCTCAATATTTCGGCCCGGCTGGGCGGCGCGGTGCACAATCTGGCGGGAGTCCTTCTGGAGTTGGAAGGAAGCCCGGGGGCCTGCCCGGAATGTCCCTTCCTGCCTTCAAGGCGAATATTTCTTGAACTTTCAGCCCCTCAGGTGCAGATGACCGGCTCACGGCTTTTGATCAGCCACTGCGGACTAAAAGCGGAGCAGGCCTACCGCCTGCGTCTGAGAGGCACAAATCGAATGCCCGGAATCGAGGACAGCGTCTCCAAGGTCCTGGGGCCTTTTGCGCAGTGATGAGACCGGGTGTTTGGTGACGAATCCAGGGGAAACCACAAGCACCGCCCTCATCATCGGGGCCTCTCTGCTGGCCCTGTTTCTGGGGGCCCTGGACGCCCTGGTCATGTCCACGGCCATGCCGACCATTGTGGCCGACCTCGGAGGACTGCATCTCTACAGCTGGGTCTATTCAGGATATTTCCTGGCCCGGGCCGTCTCCCTGCCGATTTTTGGGAAATTGGCCGATCTGTTCAGCAGTAAAACCCTCTTTCTCATTTCCACCTCCCTGTTCCTGCTGGCCTCCATTGCCGCGGGCTGCGCCGCCAATATGCCTTTCTTGATTGCGGCCCGCTTGTTTCAGGGAATCGGAGCCGGGGGCAATTTCGCCCTGGTCTATATCATTCTTTCAGACATCTCCCGGCCGGAACGACGCGGGCGGATGCTTTCCCTGGCCAGCTCGGTCTGGGGCGTCTCCAGCGTGCTCGGGCCGAGTCTGGGGGGCTTCATCGTCAGTTATTTCTCCTGGCGCTGGATTTTTTTCATCAACGTCCCCATCGGATTTCTTTCTCTGCTCGGCATCGGACTGTACCTGGAGGACAGGCGGGACAAGCCCAAGGATGTCAAGCTCGATTTTGCAGGGGGATTTTTGCTCTCCCTGTCTGTTGTGGCCTGTATATTGGTCTTTGTGGCCGGCGGCCGCCATGTGGCCTGGACCTCTCCCCAGATTGTCCTACTGGCGGGTTTGAGTCTGCTGGCCGGATTCGGGTTTTATCGTGTCGAACGCAAGGCCCGCAATCCCATTCTGAACTTTGCATTTTTTCGATATCAGGGCTTTGTGATCGGCAATGCCGCCCCTTTTTTCAGCAGTTTCGCCATCTTCTCCCTGTTTGCCTATGCTCCTTTGTTTATCCAGGGGGCTCTGGGAAAAACACCCCTGGAAGTGGGCCTGGGCATGCTCAGCCTCAGTCTGGGCTGGTCCGTCGGTTCCCTGGTCCTGGGACAGGTCATTCATCGCCTGGGCAAGCGCCGGGCGGCGCTGTTGGGATCTTTCTTTTTCCTCTCCGGCAGCCTGATGACCCTCTTTTTTTCCCTCCAGACCACCATGCTGCAGTGTGTCCTGGCCTTGAGCCTGGTGGGGCTGGGCATGGGGTTCGTGACCCTGGCCACCATGCTGGTGGTTCAAGACAGTGTGGATGCAGCTGATCTGGGGGTGGCCACCAGCTCGAATCAATTTTTCAGAACCCTGGGCAGTGCCGTGGGTGTCGGTGTCTCCGGCGGTTTTGTCACCGGCGAGATCACCCGGGCTCTGCAGGACGGCCGAGGGGCAGAGGCTTTAGCCGACTTGCCGCCGGATATTTTTGAACAACTCCAAAACAATATCGAGAGTCTGTTTCAGTCGGACATCCAGAATGCCTTGCCTCCATCCATGAGCGAGGTCCTGAACCAGGCCGTGGTCGACGGAGTTTCCACTGCTTTCTGGATCGCTTTCGGGGCCGCCCTGCTCAGTTTGGGGCTCTGTTTTTGGCTGCCCGAGCGCAAAAGCGGGTAAACTTTTTTAGCATTGCAACCGAAAAGTGAATGAGGAAACGCCTGCCCAATGAAATTTCAGATTTCGTAACTTCGGGACAAATTTAGTACTAAACCATCTAAAATGCTTGGCTTGTTTTCAAAGGTGGACATTCATGAGGTTTCAGGTTTCACGTGCCGGGTGTCAGCGCGGCCGCTGGTTGGACGGACCAGCCAGTTTGATCAATGAAGAAACTATTGGTCGTCCACGAACCGATCACAGAGCTCTCTTTCGCTTTAACGCTTCCGGCTCTTGGTTTTCTAAGAAAACCGAAATAGCCTCCCGGCGAGCTCGCTCAAAAGAACTCTGAATTTATGTATCTTTTAGGGAAACGTATGCACTCTTGGCTGACCGTCTTGACTCTAGGTGTTTTGCTGCTGTCCGGCTGCGGCGCTTTAGACAGGGAGACTGTGGCGCCTGACCAGCTGCCGGATCAGATTGTCAAACAGCCGCAGCAGAACGACTATGCCCGGGCCCGGGTCGGAATTATTGCGTTTGAGAGTCCGGATTATGCGGAAAACAGCGGACGGCTTGCCGCGCAGCTGCTTTTCAATGCCCTGCTGCAAAAAAACATCTTTGCTGAGCTGATGCTCATCCAGGCCGTGAGCGCTCCAGGAATAAAGCGAAGCCTGTTTGAGCTGATGCAGGACAAGCAGCTCGACCTGCTGATGACCGGCGAAGTAAGCTATTACCTGGAGGGCGGGAACTTCCAGTCTTCCCGGGTCTGTGAGGACATACAAGTGCTGGAACCAACCGATCATGAGTCTCTGCAGCGCGTCTGGCAGGCGAAGAGCTGCGAGCAGTCTACAGCGCGTGAAGCGCATGACCTGTTGCTTTTCAGGACCCCGGGTAAGCCCGCAGACTCCGGTGTCGAACTGATGCAGACCATAGCCCGACAATTCGCTGCGATGCTGGAGTTTGTCCCGGAAATGAAGCCCCGGGAGCCTGAGGAAGCGCCACCACAGTGATTGCGCTCACTCCGTGCTTTCGGAAGCCTGCGTGCGGCAAGCCAGGGGCGGAGCGTTGCCCGTACTTTGGTGACTTATGGGTTAATATCTGCCATAGAAAACAAGAACATATGTTGCTTCGAAGCAGTTGAAGTCCTTGTCGAATATGGTTCACGATTTGAAGAGGAAGATATTCAGAAGGTACATTCTGGGTCATTCTAAAAGTTTTCTTTTTTTCTTAACTGTGAACCGTGAACTGTGAACCTGGAACCTTTGGGCTGCGGGAGAACCTCCATTACAGGTAGGGGGCAAAGAGCCGAAAGGCGTTGTCCCGCAGACGAACCGCCAGGCCCCGCTGATAAAGTTCTTCCAGGCTGAGGGCCTTGCCGCCTCTGCTCTTTTCCATGAGCAGCCGTTCAAGGCTCTTGGCCAGATCGCTGTCGTAGACTTCCACATTGAATTCGAAGTTGAGCTTCAGGCTTCTGGCATCCCAGTTGGCCGATCCCAAAAGAACCCAGCTTCCGTCGACCACCATGGCTTTGGAGTGATCAAAGGGCGGGGGCGTTAGCGTGATGCGGCAGCCCGCCTTGATCAGATCTTCCAGCCCGCCCCAGGCAGCCCAATGCACCATTTTGAGATTGCTTTTCTCCGGGATGAAAATCTCGACATTCAGGCCTTTCATGGCGGCTATTTTTAGCCCGGAGGCAAGTTCCTCATTCGGCAGAAAATAGGGTGTGGCAATGTAAATTGTCCGTTTGGCGCAGGACAGGGCCCCGAGCAAAAGGGAGTGGAGCTTGTCATAATCCTCGTCCGGGCCGTCGGCTATGCCCCTGGCAACGGCCTTTCCGTGCCGGGGGATTGCAGGGAACCAGTCCGGACCGTAGAGGGCCTCTCCGGTGGTGAATTGCCAATCATCGGCGAAGATCCGTTGGATTTCAGCCACCACCGGGCCCTGGACCCGGAAGTGCAAGTCCTGGATCGGGTGCCTGGGGCTGTCTTTCAGGACATGACCCGAGCGGATGTTCATGCCGCCGGTGAAGGCGCTCGTTCCGTCCAGGACCAGTATTTTGCGATGATTGCGCAGGTTGTAATAGCGAAAGCGCCAGGGCCTCCAGGATCGCAGGAAACGGGCCGTTGGGATGCCGTCCTGCTTGAGCGCCCTGGAGATGGAGGGAAAGGAATACCTGGCCCCGATGTCGTCAATGAGCACTCTGACCTGCAGGCCTCGATCGACGGCCAGGCTGAGTGCCTGCTTGAATTTTCCGCCCCAGGCATCGTTGTCGAAAATATAGGTGGAGAGGCTGATTGAAACCCGGGCCTGTCGGATGGCCCTGAGCATGGCCGGATAGGCTTGATCCCCGTTTTGGAGGGGGTAGAAGGCATTGCCCGCGGTCAGGGGATGGGAGGTGATCCGCTCGGAGAGAGTGGCCAGCTGGATGAGTCCGCTCCAGGCATTGTCTGTCTGGAACCGGATATGCTCAGGCTGGAGAACGTTCAGACCCGGAGGCGGCTCTCCGGCCTGGTGCTCTGAAAAGGCGATTTTGGCCCGGCGCTGGATCCTGTTGATGCCGAAGGCCCAATACAAAAGAATTCCCAGGACAGGGGCAAACCAGACCAGTCCGAGCCAGCCCACCGCCGCTCGGATATCCCGCTTGTGGAGGATGACATGCACCGCAGTCAGGGTCATGGCAGTGATGGTGGCAATTCCGGCGAAATACGGCAGGGCCTGGGCAAACATTTGCATACGCGGCTTGGGTTTGAATTTTAATCCAGGAGCAGGATATGGAGATCGCAGACGTTGGTGTTGGTCGGTCCTGTTGTATAGAGGGCGTCGACTGCCTCAAAAAAGTGATAGGAGTCGTTGTTTTTGAGGGAGGTTTTGATGGACAAGCCGGCCTGATCGGCCTGTTTGAGGATCTCAGGCGAGGCAAAGGCCCCGGCTGCATCCGTGGGACCGTCGTTGCCGTCCGTGGAGGCGGCCAGAAAGGTGACTCCTTTGAAAAGTGAAGGGTTGCGCTGGATTTCCCCCAGGAAGGCCAGGGCCATCTCCTGATTGCGTCCCCCCTTCCCCTGCCCGCTGAGGGTGACTACTGGTTCGCCTCCGGATATGATGCAGACCGGCGGGGCGGCAAGCATGGCTGCGGACCGGACATCAGCAGCCACGCCTGCCAGCAGGCGGGCCGCTTCCCGGGCTTCCCCGCTGATACGGGTGGTCAAAAGCCTCAGTTCATAGCCCAGGCTTTGGGCTTTTTCTCCGGCCGCGCTCATGGCCATTCTGTTGGTGCCGATGAGGATGTTGCTGGTGTGGGCCAGGACCGGATCACCGGGTTTCAAGGTCTCCGGTATGGCCTGGTTCTTCCCGAGCTGCAAAATATTCAGGACGGAATCGGGGATACTCCGGAGGAGGTCGTATTTTTCAAAAACCGCCCGGGCGTCGGTGTAGCTGCTGGGGTCATGCGTGGTCAGTCCGGAGGCGATGCTGCTCAAGTCATCCCCCACCACATCGGAGAGGATAAAATTGAGGCTTTGGGCCGGAGCCATCTGCTGCAGCAGACGACCGCCTTTAATCCCGGAGAGGTGCTTGCGTACACAGTTGATTTCCGTGATGTCGGCGCCTGATCTGAGCAGCGCCCGGGTCACTTCCTGTTTGTCGGCAAGGCTCAGGGCGCCTTTCACGCCCTGGACCTCATAGTGCATGGGCAGGGGCAAAAGGGCGGATCCGCCGCCGGAAATCAAGGTAATGATCAGGGTCTGGGCATCGGCTTCAGCCGCCAGGTCCATGAGCCCGGCCGCGCCGCGAACGCCGTTTTCATCGGGTTCCGGGTGGCCTGCTTCGATGGTTTTTACTCGGCGCAGGGGAGTGGTGTGACCGTACTTGACCACGATCAAAGCCTTGCTGATCCATTCGCCGAGGATGTCTTCAAAGGCTTGGGCCATGGGAGCCGTGGCTTTGCCCGCTCCGAGCAGAAAGATCTTTTCAAATTTATGGAGATCAAGGGATTGATGAACCTCTTCCAGATCGATCTCCAGGATCCCGTCCCTGAGCCGGACATGCTCCCGGATCATCCGGTAGGGGTCCACTCTGTGCAGGCCGGCTTCAAAAATGGCCTGGAGACGGGGCCGGTGCTGGGTGTGCATAGTCGGGTCCTTTTTTAAATGAGGGCTGCGGAAATTTTTTTGACCTGATTCACTGCATTGATGCTTCAAAATGGAGTGTTTTTTTCCAATAAGTGCCTGGCCTCAGGTTAGAAAAAGAGGCAGGGACGGTCAAGGCTATTTTACGTCGTGTCCTAAAAAGGTCTTGTCTCATTTACGATGCCCCTTAAAATGGTTTGAATGCCTATCACCTCTTTTGACCTGTCCCCTCTGCGCTTCCGACAGGTTCCTCACCATTTACGGCAAGCTCCCGGTTACAGTCCGTTGTGAAACGGTTTCCGGGCTCCGGAGGCTTTGTTCAATAACCTGCATGGATTTCCATTTCCCCTGCAGGTATCGCAGCATGAAGGTCAATCCCAGGCAGCAGACATAAGCGGCCAGAATAAACCAGGCTGCATAAATTCCGGCTTCAAGAATTTCAATCAGCACAAAGACCGGTCCAATCATGATTCCAAACGAGAGTGCTCCAATGGAGATCATGATGAATCGTGTGTCTCCCGCCCCTTTGAGAGCCCCGGAGAAGATCAGGTTCAAGGCATCGAAAAAACAGTAGAAAGCAATGAAGTACATGAGATTTGCGCCCATTTCCAGCATGCCTGAGAATTCTTGGGCAGAGGCGTCCTGGGGTTTGAAGAGTTTCAGCAAAGGGTCTGGAAAGAAGATGAAGATCACGGCAATGAGGCTCATGTAGACCAGGGTGATGTGCAGAGCGCTTGTTGTGGCGTAGGCCCCTTCGTCCGGCCTGCCTCTGCCGACAGCCTGACCGACCAGGGTCGTGTTGGCGATGTGCAGGCCGACCATGGGCAAGAAGGAAAGGGTTTCAATGGACAGGACGATGTTGGAGACGGCCATCTCCAGAGGGCCGATTCGCCCCAGCATCTGGACGAAAAAGGTGAAGGCGAAGACCTCCAGGAAGAATTGGACTCCGCTGGGCAGGCCGTAGCGCATCAAACGAGCGAAAAGGTCCCGGTCCCATGAGCGGCCCCGCCAGGTCGAAAAAATCAGCCGGTTGGGAGCCTGGAAGATCAGAATGGTCAGCAGGAGGGTGATGGTTCCGGAAGCTGCAATCGTGGCCAGCCCGGCTCCGGTAATCCCAAGGGCGGGGAGGCCCAGAAGACCGTTGATCAGGCAATAGTCAAGGGGGATGTTCACGGCGGCCCCGATGAGGTGGACCAGCATGACCACCCGGGTCAGTCCCTGGCCGGTATAAAAGCAGGCCAGGACCGAGCTGATGACCACCAGTCCGGCTCCCAGGGTCAGGATGTTGAAATAGATGATTTCCAGCTCGCGGATATGGGAGGGATGTCCAATGGCCTCAAACAGGGGCCTGGAGATGAAGACCAGTCCAGCCAGGGCCAGACTTGCGGCAAAGGCGAAATACAGACCCTGCCAGAGGGCCGGACCGATGCGGGACAGGGCGCCGGCCCCGATGTATTGGGCGACAAAGGCGTTGGTGTAGCTGCCCACACCCATGAAGAAGGCAATGAAGGTGAAGGAGGCAATCCCGGCCGGCAGGGCCGCGGAAATGGCTTCCACAGAGTAATTGGCCAGAAAAATTCTGTCGGTGAACTGCATGAGGGTGATCGACCCCATGGAGGCCACCAGAGGAAGGCTTACCTTTAGAACATGCCGATAGCCGTTTCGCCGATTCCACCGCTCCACGCTGTTTCCCCTTTGCCCAATTCATGAATTTACCCTCGGAAAATTACGGCCCTTGCTGTGCGGCTGGGGGGTATACATCACCACATAATTGTCGTTGGCCGGTAATTATAATTGTCGCTGATCACCCGGGCGAGCTTCAGGTCTTACCTCTAAGAGCCTGTCTCAAATTTTCGTGCTCGAAAGCTGAACTCATGAAGTCAATTTCCCTCTTCCCAACTCCAGCCAGCTCTGCATTTTTTCTCCAGCCCTTCACTGCCCCGCCGACCTCCTTGGCAATATCCCGAGCTTCTGATGGTGTTAGATAGAACTCTTCAGAGACATCGAATGCCAGATCAAGGGAGGCGCTATTGTTGTTCATATCAATATTCGTGTGAAGGAACCTTCCCTTCACATGCTCCGGCATAGGCTCCAGATCATATATCGGTGACAAGCTCCATCCATTATTTTGCTGATCAAAAAGGAAACCGTGATTTCGCAGATGGTCGTCTACATTGGAAACCAGGATATTAAACACAATTCTGCGCCACAGGTCCTTTAAATCTTGTTCTGCACTTGCCCCGTGTTCAATCAGATATTCAGTGATCTCCAAATAGCTTCGCCTGTCTCCATCTCTGGCACCCAACATACTCATGGCAGACAGAAAAGGCACGCGAATATTTTGTCCGACACGATCGAAGCGCCTCAAAAGCAAAACATGGTGCCCTGATATGTTTTGCAATTCAAAATCAGGTACTGGAATCCCTGCTTTCTTGGCCATCTTGAACGCCAGGTATTCCCACAACTCCACATTCCACTCATCTTTGGGGCTGGGGAACTTGGCTATGAACAGATCATGGTTTTGGTCAAGCACAACCGCTTTCGGCCTTGCTCCACCCAAGGAAGATCCAGGGGCGAACATATCCCGCAGATCTTCATCCATCTCTGTCTGATTCACAATTCTATTTGATCGACTTAAAAGTTTCCCGAGATGAACAAGAGGTGGGATATGAAAGGATTCGTATGACGCCAAAAAGGTGCCGTCCGGGTCTGCAGAGAACCTCAAAGCGCCTTGTCTGGTTCTGTCGTCAACCATTAACAAATAATCAGACTCTTTGAGCCTTCTTGCCTTTCTGCCCTCCCGAACTGCCTCTCTCGCCTCCAAGCGATCCATGAGCATTCGGCCCCATCGATCCGGAGCAGAGTCTCCAATGGAGCCAAACAAAGCCTTGTCTGTATGAAACCTGCCTTCACCAAGAGAAAGGGCGGGTTCAAGAGAGAAACGAAGGGCCGACTCTCTCCATGTTCTTGCGTACTCAAATGAAGCCCGCTCAAGGCCTTTCCTTTCATGTATCCAAAGCCTTCCGACAAAATGTGTCTTGCCGGACAGACTTATGTGGACGAACAGTTCCTTTTCCATGGTAAATCATATTTTTCGAGATGACCTGGCTCTTTTGGGAATTCTTTCATCATCGATCCACTGGCCCATCTTATCATGCTCGATGTCTGCAAGCTTCATCCAGTCCGTGCCCAGGCCAAGGGCAAAAATGACCATGGCGTAGGCCCCGATGCTCACACCAGGATCCCCCTTCTGGATTTTCGAAAGCGTCTCCCGGCTGATCCCGGCTCGCTCGGCCACGACCGTCATCTTTAATTTGCGCTTGAGCCGGGCCTTTTTGAGATCTTCCCCCATCTTTCTCAAACCCTGGCGAACCGAAATTGAGGGTCCCTTTTTCATTTTGCGCCTAGTATGTTAGTCTTTGATTTGCTTTGCGACAAATAAAATAGGCCTTAAAAATGAAATAGTCAAGCAAAAAGCAAAGAACAGATTTGATACCATAACTCAACACGCAACATAATGTCCATGTGGTCGGGTGGAGGAAGTCAAGCCAGGAGAGGGGCGCATAGAGGGCAAGGAGGGGATGTTGATTATAGTGCCTCGCAGATGAATTGATACTAATTTTTGCTGTCTTGTTCATCAAAGTGTAAATACTCCTCAAAGAGAGCGCAATCCATCTGTAGGCAATGCCTGAAGTCGGTAAAAAAAATGATTTTTTACTCAAAAGATGAACCGACAAGTCTAACGTCCGCCTTTGATCAGGCGCAGTGATCTCGAACCCTGAGAAAAGCAATTTGCATATCGTACAGGCGGCGGGGCAGTCATCAAAATCCTGGGGTGCTTCGGTTCCGGATACCGACCAAGGTCGTACTCCCATTCAATCCTGCTCATCAGTCCCCTTCCCCTTTGTCGGCTTTACATCCCCAATCTGCCTGGCCGCTTCTTCCAGCTGGCGGATGTTTTCTTCCTGGCCCAGGGCCTCCTTGTAGTCCCGGCGGCGGACCTCAAACCTGCCGTATTCCGCTTGGGCATGATCATCGGCTGCCTGTTTGCTGACCTTGCCGGCATGGGATAAGACCCGGCGGTCGTTAAACTCCAGGAACTGATCCAGCTTGTGCTCCCAGTCCTGCATAAACACCTGCTTGCGCCGTTTGGCCTGATCCTCGGCAAAATCCAGCCAATGGTGAAACCTTTGACGATGTACTCCTTGAGCCGCTCAGTGGCCCAGATCCGGAAGCGGGTGGCGATGATGCTTTTGACCCGGTAGCCCACGGAGATGATCATATCCAGATTGTAGAAATCCAGCTTGCGCTGGACGTGTCGATTTCCCTCCTGACGAACTGTTAAGAATTTCTTAAGAGTTCCCTCAGGCGTCAATTCTCCATCTTCATAGATATTGCTGATGTGCATACTAATGTTGGGAACCGATGTCTGAAGCAATTCAGCTACTTGTTGCTGGGTGAGCCAGACAGTTTCGTCTTGGAGCCTGACATCAAGCTTAACTTGCCCATCCTCATTTCGATAGACGATTATCTCACCTTGATCAGAACCGTTTTCTCCGTTTTTGTTTTGATCCATGTCTTCCAGCCCCACCAGTTTATTCAGACTTATTGAGTTGGGATTTTAAATAGTAGTGGCCTTTTCGACCTGACCCCGCCAAATTCCAGTTGAACATTAATTCCTTATTCGTTATTCGTTTTAGGCGGATGATCCTGTAGATGCCAAAATCCAGATCATGGTCGTCGAACTGGAACATGTCCTTGAGGAAAGATTGGAGCTGGGAAAAGGCAGTTTGTGAGGTCATGGGTTTCCTGTCATTGTTAGTGGATCAGTTTAGGCCAGATTTTCATGGAAAAGGAGAGAATGAAGAAGTGACTCAATTTGCCTCATTTTTGATCAAAAGAATACCAGATCCCTGCTTCTTTCCGTCATAGCCTGATTCCTTCCTCTTGAATACGCTGATGAAATGGCATAACCTGATAGAGGGTGCTATTCCACTCTTCAATGCTTCGTACAATTGAGGAGATGACTTCACCAGATTCCCATTCCAATTCATAGAGCCTATGACGTATTCTGTCAGTACGTTCATCAGTAATAGGCCCATCGACTAGAACAAGAATGTCCCAGTCTGATTCCGTGCTGGCATCTTCACGAGAGCGAGACCCGTAGAGAATGATCTCTGCCTCAGGCTCGGTATCATGTATTGTTCGCTTTATTTTCTCGATTAACTCATCTTTCTTCATATGACCCCCAGATCTTCTGATTGTCGAAAACTATTCTCCCCGGGGTCTCCGGGTCAGACTCGATCAAGTCATTCATCTACCGAGAAAAAGGTTCCATTCGATTTTTTTTCAGCACCATTCTCTATTCACTGTAGCTGTCTAACTGCCAGAACCGTCCAGGAGCAACGATCGGCAACCCTTGGTATTCCGCGAGATCGAGTAGGTCCTTGTCACCAGTAACGATACAGTTTGCTGAAGTTGCTACGGCTAGCGCCAATACGTTGTCGTCATCGCGGTCACGGCAGACTCGCTCAGACAGCGGTTCCGGTGAATGCAGAACCGCGCGGGTGCGGACAAGCGCGGTAGCGGCCGCAGCCTCTTCGGCCGTGAACCCGAACTTCGATACCAGTTTGGTCTTGAACTCGTTGAGGATGAAGTCTGAAATGAGTATGGTGTGTCTGAGAGCGCAGTGCTCCAGCAGTTCATGGCAGGTGCCG
>JAABTT010000025.1 GCA_011389765.1 Desulfohalobiaceae bacterium S24
ATCCCCCGAGAGCAAGTCTTAGAAAACCAAGAGCCGGAAGCGTTAAAGCGAAAGAGAGCTCTGTGATCGGTTCGTGGCATCAGCTGAAGTTTCATACGAGGAAAGGCAAAATCCGCAAACTGAAACCTGCAACCAGACACCCCTCCGGGCCGGAGGCTGAAACCTCAAAAAGAGGCAAAAAATATCACGAAGTGTCTAAAAATGACTGCAAATTTTCGCTTACTGTAAAGAGCTCTGAAGTTGGTTTAGATATATATACTTTCGAGAGGAATAAATTGCAAGACTTCGAAATTCTAAGCAGCAGCTGCCAAAATTTTCGAACAGACAAAACCTCAACTTATGACCACCGTAAGTATAACTTCTTGATTTTCTTTTATTCAACAATTTTCAATCTTCAATATTCAATAGTAAATCCTCTATGAGCTATACCGTCAACAAAATTTTGCACAAGCTGGTCGCCCCGGCCCTGGGCTGCACCGAACCGGTGGCTGTTGCCCTCGGCGCAGCGGCCGCGGCTTCGCTTTTACCGGAAAAAAACATCGACGCGATTCAGGTCTCGGTGGATCCGAATGTTTTTAAAAACGGACTCGGGGTCAACATACCCGGGAGCAACGGTCTGAAGGGACTCGATCTGGCTGCTGCCCTGGGTGCATTGATCGCTCGGCCGGACATGAAAATGGAAATTTTGAACGGTCTCAATTCGAAGATCCTGGCCCGGGCCAAAGCGCTGCTCGATTCCGGACGGGTCTCCGTCAGCCTGCTCAAGGACCCTCCGGGGCTTTCCATCCACTGCGTCCTGCAGGCCGGTTCCGAGCAGAGCGAATCCCGCATTGAACAGTCCCATGACCGCATCACCGAATTGAGCCTGAACAGGAAGCCGCTCCAGGACCATCCTTTGCTGCAGGCAAAAGATCCTTCAGGACAATCAAACCCGGATGGACTGGATCGCTGGCTCAAGGGAAAAACCCTTGCCGAGCTTTTGGAGCTTTCCCGGGAGCTGGACACCCAGGATCTCTCTTTTTTGAAACAGGGCGTGGCCATGAATCTTACCCTGGCGGAATACGGTCTGGAACACGGCTCCGGGCTCGGCATAGGCAAAACCCTCCTGGAGCTCAGCCGCAAAGGCCTCCTGCAGAAAGACATGGCCCTGAATGCAAAGATCATCACTGCGGCAGCGGCTGACGCCAGAATGGCCGGGGCCGACCTTCCGGCCATGAGTTCAGCCGGGAGCGGGAACAACGGTTTGACGGCCATCCTCCCGGTCTGGTCCGTACACGAATTCCTTCCCTGCACGGAAAAAGAAATACTGTCCGCCATTGGACTCAGCCATTTGATCACCGCCATGATCAAAACCCACACCGGCAAACTCTCCGCGCTCTGCAGCTGCTCCGTGGCGGCCGGGGCCGGTGCGGCCGCCGGCATCGCCGGCCTCCTGGGAGGCGGAATCACTGAAATCGGGGCGGCGGTGAACAACCTCATTGCCGACCTTGGGGGGACGCTGTGTGACGGCGCCAAACCGGGCTGCGCCCTGAAACTGGCCACAGCTTCCGGAGCCGCGGTGCAGGCCGCTCTGCTGGGTGTCCAGGGCGTCAGTATTTCCCGGAAGGAAGGCTTTCAAGGACAAACCCCCGAAGCAACTATCCGCAATTTAGGCATCATCAGCCGGCAGGGCATGCAGGCCACAGACAAGACCATTTTGGACTTGATGCTCAAAAAAACCCCACAAGGGCGGGAACATGCAGCCTAAATTCGACGTCCATGTCCATATCTGTCCACCCGAGATCCGCTTGGACCGGGAGCCCTATCTCCAGGAGGAGCCGGAATTCGCCGCAATTTATCGAGACCCGGCCGCCAGGCTCGCCGGGGCCTCCGAACTCATTGCCGACATGGACGCCCAGGATGTGACCCGGTCTGTGGTCTTTGGTTTTCCCTGGAGGCAGGCCGATAACTTTCGTTTGAACAACGACTATGTGCTGGAAGCAGCCCGACGCTTCCCCGGGCGCCTGATTCCTTTTTGCTGTCTGGACGCCGGCCACCCTCGCGCTTCCGCTGAAGTGGAACGCTGCCTGTCGGCCGGGGCCAGAGGAATCGGGGAGCTGGCCTTTTACGAACGGGACCTGGATGAGACCGCCCACAAAGCCCTGACTCCTTTGGCTGCAGTATGCCGCTCCGCCGAGGTCCCAATCCTTTTGCACACCAACGAACCGATCGGGCACCCCTATCCGGGCAAAAGTCCCATGACCCTACCCCGGCTCTACAGCCTTATCCGGGATCTGCCCAAGGCCAAATGGATTCTGGCCCACGGAGGGGGCGGGCTGCCCTTTTTCGGATTCCTCAAAAAAGAGGTCCGGGACACGCTCGCCAGGTGCTGGTTCGACACCGCCGCCTTTCCTTTTCTCTACAGGCCAGAGGTCCTGCCGGTCCTGGCCCGGGCCGTGGGCCCGGAAAAACTGCTTTTGGGCAGCGACTATCCCCTGCTTCCTCCGTCCAGGTATGTGCGGGAATTTGCGCAATCCGGCCTGAACGATGCAGAGTTGGAAGGACTGTTCTGGAACAATGCAGCCGATCTTTTCGGGCCGGCCTGATACTGAATGTGCAGTCCCGCATTTTCAAAAATTCAAGATTGACTCTCTTTTCAATTCAGCTTAGAGTTGCGCCAATTCATACTCAACTGCAATCCTGACCGTCAAAATCCATGAAGCATCAGGACCATCTTCTCTCTGTTCAGGAACTCAAGACCTACTTCTACACCTTTGACGGGGTGGCCAAAGCTGTTGACGATGTTTCCTTCACCCTGGACAAGGGCGAGATCATCGGATTGGTGGGTGAGTCCGGTTGCGGAAAAAGCGTTACCGCCCAATCCGTGATGCGGCTCATTCCGGACCCCCCCGGGAAAATCGCCCATGGCCGCATCACCTTCGACACCATTGACATTCTGGACCTGAACCTGGAATCCATGCGCTCCATACGGGGCAAACGAATATCCATGATCTTCCAGGAACCCATGACCTCTCTGAACCCGGTTTTCACAGTCGGCGATCAAATCTCGGAGATGTTCACTCTGCATGAAAACCTGTCCCCCAGGCAGGCGCGGCAGCAAGCCATTGCCATGCTCCAGAAAGTCCAGGTGCCGGCCCCCGAAAAACGCATCAACGAATATCCCCACCAGCTCTCCGGCGGCATGCGCCAGCGGGCCATGATCGCCATGGCCCTGGCCTGCAACCCGGAAATTCTGATTGCCGACGAACCGACCACCGCCCTGGATGTCACGGTCCAGGCCCAGATCCTGGATCTGATGCTCCAGCTCAAAGACGATTATCAGTCCGCCATCATGATGATCACCCACGATCTCGGGGTCATCGCTGAAATGGCCCAAAGGGTCGTCGTGATGTATGCCGGAAAAGTGGTGGAGCAGACCGAGACCCGGACTCTTTTTGATCATCCGCTCCATCCCTATACAAAGGGCTTGCTGCAATCAATACCCAAGCTCGGCGCCAGGGCCGGAGGCGGCAGCCGGGAGCTTCTGGAAATCAAGGGCATGGTCCCGGGCCTGTTGAACCTCCCCCGGGGCTGCGCGTTCCATCCCAGATGTATCCGGGCCTTTGAGCGCTGCCGGCAAGAGACCCCTGCTCTTCGGGAGATCGAAAGGGGGCACCTGGTGCGCTGCTGGCTGTATTGAGCATGCTTGGGATTGAAGATTGAAAATTGAAGGATTTCCTGTGAACCACCCCCTGCTTCAGGTCGAGGATCTCAAGATCCATTTCCCCATCAAAAAGGGGCTGTTTTCCAAAACAGTGGGATGGGTCTATGCGGTGGACGGGGTCTCTTTTTCGCTGAACAAGGGGGAAACTTTGGGGCTGGTGGGAGAATCGGGCTGCGGGAAAACAACGGCCGGACTGGGTTTTCTCAGACTCATCCCCCCCACTTCCGGCAGGATCACCTATGCCGGCCGGGACATCAGCGAAGCGGACAAGAGCACCCTGCAGGGCTTGCGCAAAGAGATGCAAATCATCTTTCAGGACCCCTATTCATCGCTCAATCCCAGATTCACCGTAAACGAAATCCTGGGCGACCCCATGGAAATCCATGGCCTCTATCCAGGAAAACAACGCCGGGAGCGAATTGAATACCTCCTGGAAAAAGTAGGGCTGTCCCCGGATTACGCCCGGAGATATCCCCATGAATTTTCAGGGGGGCAGCGCCAGAGAATCGGAATCGCCCGGGCTCTGGCCGTGGATCCGGCTGTTGTGGTAGGGGATGAGCCGGTTTCGGCCCTGGATGTCTCCATTCAAGCCCAGATCATCAACCTCCTGATCGGTCTGCAGAAAGAATTTCGGCTTTCCTATGTGATCATTGCCCACGATCTGGCCGTGGTGGAGTATATCTGCGATTATATCGCGGTCATGTACTTAGGCCGGGTGGTGGAGACCGGATCCTATAAAGATCTGTATCTCAATCCGAAACATCCCTATACCCGGTCTCTGCTATCCGCCATACCCCTGTCCCATCCCGCGCAAACCAAAAACCGGATCATCCTCAAAGGCGATGTCCCCAGCCCCATCAATCCCCCCCCCGGGTGCCCGTTTCATCCCAGATGTCCGGAGCGGATGGACGGCTGTGACCAGCACCGGCCAACGCTCAAGGATATTGGAGGGGGACAGATGGTCAGCTGTTTTCAATATTAGTTTAGTAACTTTGAACACGGAGGTAATGTTATGTTCAAACGACTCGCCTTTCTCATGTGCCTGCTTCTGGCCCTGGCCTGGAGCAGCCAGGCCCTGGCCGCATCCAAACTGGTGGTTGCGGTGGATTCGCCCCCCAGAACCTTAAACCCCCATGGCTCTGATGCGGATTCCAATCTCTCCTTCATGGCCAATTTTTTTGACGGCCTTCTGCAGCGGGTCGGCGATCAAGGCGCCTTGAAGCCCGCTTTGGCCGTCAAGTTCGAACATCCCGATCTGAAAACCTGGAAATTTTATCTGCGTGAAGGCGTCACCTTCCACAACGGCAACCCCTTCACGGCCGAAGACGTGAAATTCACCTTTGAGCGCCTCAGCGACCCCCAGGTCTCTGAATTTATCAACACAGGGCAATCCATCGAATCCATCGAAATCATTGACGACTACACCGTGGTCATTCGAACAAAAAAGCCGATTCCCTGGTTTGCCAACAACATGCACCAGATCTTCATCATGGACAAGGAATCCACTGAAGCCAGAGAGCCGGGGGAAGTCGGACTGAAACCCATCGGAACCGGGGCCTATAAGCTTGAGGAATGGGTAAAGGGCTCCTATGTCCGCCTCCAGGCCAACAAAGACTATTGGGAAGGGGCTCCGGACCTTGAAAATATTGAGGTCAGACCCATCAAAGAGCCCTCCACCCGCTTCGCCGCCCTGGTCTCCGGACAAACGGATATTGTTTCCGGGGTGCCCGTGGAACTCTACTCCAAGATCGTGGATAACCCCAAACTGTCCATTATAAGCCGCCCGGCCAGGCGGTCCGTCTTCCTGGCCCTGGGCAATAATCCGGGCAGCCCGGTCAGCGATATCCGGGTGCGCAAAGCCATGTACATGGCTATCAATGAAGGTGAAATCATTGAAAAAATCATGCGCGGTCATGCCGCGCCCGCAGCCCAGATCCCTGATCCGCCGACAATCGGCTACAATCCCGATATCCAGCGTCTGGATTACGATCCGGACCAAGCCAGGGAACTCCTGGCCGAAGCCGGATATGCAGACGGTTTTGAAATCACCCTGACCGGCCCCAATGACCGCTATGTCCAGGACGAAAAAATCGCCGAGGCTGTGGCCAAATATCTGGCCAAAGTAGGCATCGACGTCAAGCTCGATGTCAAGCCGAAATCCATCTTCTTTCCCGAAGTCTTTGACGGCTCCCTGGACTTTTATCTTATCGGCTGGTTTGACGGCACCTTTGACATGGGCCGGACTTATTTCAAACTCATCCATTCCAGAGATAAAGAAGGCGGGTTCGGCTCTTTGAACGGGGCGAATTTTTCCGACCCCACCATCGATATACTCCTGGAAGCCACTGCGGACATCGTGGATCGCGACGTCCGCAAGCAGGTCCTGCAGGATGTGAACAAAATAGCCATGACCGACAAAATCGCCGTTATCCCGCTGCATTACCAGGAAGACCTCTATGCCGTTCAAAAAGGCAAAAACATCGATTTCACCCCGCGACCGGATCGCTGGATGGTGTATAAGGAAATCTCAAGATAATTTTCAGGTGGACCTGAAAATTATTTTATAAAATTTTAACCAAGACATTTAAATGATTACTTAATATCGGGCTTGCTCGGGTTGTTTCCGGGCAAGCCCGGAAAAAGCGGCGGGATCTCGGAGAGTGTTAAAGATCGATTTCGATAGCGATTTCGATTCCGATTTCGATTCCGATTCCGATTCCGAAGAAACCACGTCGGACATAAAATACATTGGCGCAGTATGGCTAGCTATATTATCCGCAGGATCCTCCAGGGCATTATCGTTCTTTTGGCCGTGTCCATGATCTGCTTTATCATTTTTCGGTACATGGGCGATCCGGTTTTAACCCTGGCCGGAAAATATGCCACATTCGAGCAAATACAGGAAGTCCGGGAATCCTTTGGCCTGGATAAACCAATGCTGGAGCAGTACCTGCGCTTTGTGTGGAATGCCCTGCACGGAAATTTCGGGGTCTCCTATGTCAGCCGGGTCCCCGCCCTGGACTTGATCCTGGAGCGCCTCCCGGCGACTGTGGAACTGGCCACCACCGCCATTGGCATCGCTTTTATCCTGGGGACCTTTCTCGGGGTAATTGTTTCGCTCAAGCCCTTTGCCATCCGCAACAAGGTCATCATGGCCGGCTCCCTGGGGGGCATCTCCATGCCCACCTTCCTAACCGGGATCCTGCTGATCATGATTTTCGGGGTCTATCTGGGGGTTCTGCCTCCCTACGGCCGGGGCGAGACCGTGCAGGTCGGCTTCTGGCGAACCGGGCTTTTGACCCTGGACGGCATCAGGCACATCATTCTCCCGGCCCTGACCCTGGCCGGTTTTCAGCTTGCGGTGATTCTGCGACTCACCCGGGCGGGCATGCGGGAAGTCCTGACTCAGGAATACATCAAAACCGCCTGGGCCAAAGGGCTTCCCCCCAAAAAAGTCATTTTCAAACACGCCTTGCGCAACGTGCTCATCCCGGTGATCACCATCACCGGACTCCAGTTTGGAGAACTTATCGCCTTTTCCATTGTAACCGAAACGATCTTTCAGTGGCCGGGCATGGGCAATCTGTTGCTGACCTCCATGTTCGAATCGGATCAGCCGGTTATCGTCACCTATATCATGCTGGCGGCCCTGGTAATCATCAGTATTAATATTCTCGTGGACATCATCTACGCTTTCCTGAATCCAAAGATCCGCTATGACTAAGCGCAGAATCAAATCCAAGACCCTCTCCAGTTTTCTGTATGACCCCCCTGCGGTTATCGGCAGCTTGATCCTGCTCATTTTTTTCTTTGCCGCTCTCCTGGCGCCCTGGATCAGTCCGCAGAATCCCTATGATCTGGGAAAGGTCAACCTTGATTTTTTTCTGACCCCGCCCGTCTGGATGGAAGGCGGCCACTTTCCTTTTCTTCTCGGTACGGACGATCAGGGCCGCTGCATCCTGAGCACCATCATCTATGGCCTCAGGACCTCGCTTATTGTCGGTTTCGGGGTAGTGCTCATCGCCGGGACCTTTGGGGTGCTTATGGGCTTGCTGGCGGGATATTACGGGAAAGTTCTGGATGCCGTGGTCATGCGCCTGGCCGATACCTTTTTCGCTTTTTCCACGACCTTGATGGCCTTTCTGCTCATGGGCATCTTCAATCAGCGAGGCTTGCTGACGGTTATCCTGGCCATCTGCCTGGCGGACTGGGTGCGTTATGCCAGAACCATGCGCGGCAGCGTCCTGGAGGTCAAGGAAGAAACCTATATCACCGCGGCCAAAGCCACCGGCGCCAAGGATTTCCGGCTGCTTCTCAAACATCTCCTGCCCAACGCCCTGCCTCCGATTCTGGTGGTGGTCGCCGTGGATCTCGGGGTGGTGATCATGCTTGAAGCCACGCTCAGCTTTCTGGGTGTCGGGGTTCCGGTGACCGAACCCTCCCTGGGGATGATGATCTCCAACGGCAAGGACTACATCTATGCCGGGATGTGGTGGATGATCGTCTTTCCGGGTGCGACCCTGGTGATGCTGGTGGTGGGGATCAATCTCTTTGCCGACTGGCTGCGGGAGGAACTCAATCCCAGACTGGAAAGGAAAGAGTCGTGAAGCTGCCTCAGCCCAGGCCTGCTTTGAGGCGATTCGCAGCCTCCTATCTGCGGGCCGCTCCTCTGCCTCATATATTCACCGGCCTCAGCCTGACCGCCCTTGCTGGTCAGCTGATCAGGCAGGCCGATTTGTGCTCGTTTCAAGCACTGGAGTCGAGCGCCTGGCACTGGCTGGGGCTCATGTTCAGCCTCGGAGTGCTCTTCTGCACCTCAAGCGACGCCTACTGCCGCTTTCTGGAATACCGCCGATTCAAAAGACTCTTTCGCCGCTTCGGATTCCGCCCCAAATTGTTCCGGGTCACCGGCCGCTCCCGCTGCCAGCGGGACGCCATGCTCCAGGCCGCCAGGGAATGCGGGCTGGCCGCACAAGCGGCCCGGGAATTCCAGGCCCAGGGCTATCGCTGGTACCATCTAATTCCGGATCAGGTCATGGCCAATCCCCTTTTTTTCTTCCATCCCCGATTTCTACGTTCCACCTTCTGGCCGGGATGAAGCATGGACAAAAGCACCGCTCATCAGGCACAATACGCCCGTCATCTATTGGAAATCCGTTCGATTCGAAGGAGAGAGACATGATCATCCCGGTTATTTTATGCGGCGGGTCGGGAACCCGGCTCTGGCCGCTCTCCAGAAGCCACGTCCCCAAGCAGTTCCTGCCCCTGGTTGACGAGCATTCCATGTTTCAAAACACCCTGCTCCGATTGAGCGGCCTCGAGGTGTCCGACCCCATTGTTATCTGCAATCAGGAACACCGCTTCATGGCAGCCGAGCAGCTTCGCGAGCTGGAAATCACCCCTTTGTCCATCATCCTCGAGCCGGAAGGTCGGAATACGGCCCCGGCCATTTCCGCTGCCGCCCTGCAGGCCCTGCAGGGTGATTCCAATCCCCTGCTCCTGGTTTTGCCGGCCGATCACCATGTTGAAGACCTTCCAGGTTTCAGCCGGGCGATTTTAAAAGGCAGCCGTCTGGCTGAACAGGGTTCTCTGGTCACCTTCGGCATCGCACCCCGGCACCCGGAGACCGGATACGGCTATATTAAAAAAGGAAAGACCATCGCCGCGTTCCAAGATATGGAGGAACCCGAAGCCTTTGGCATTGAATGCTTTGTGGAAAAGCCGAACCTGGAGACTGCGCGGGACTATTTCCAGTCCGGTCAGTATTGCTGGAACAGCGGGATGTTCATGTTCCAGGCCGCTGTCTATCAACAGGAGCTCAAGCAGCACGCCCCGGCGATCGGCGAGGCCTGCCAGGCCGCCTTTGATCAGGCGGCTGCGGATCTCGACTTTCTCCGCTTGGACCGGGCAGCCTTTGGATCCTGCCCGAATGAGTCCGTGGACTACGCTGTCATGGAAAAAACCTGTAACGGGGTGATGGTGACCATGGAAGCCGGCTGGTCCGACCTGGGCTCCTGGAATGCTCTCTGGGAGGTCAAAAGCAAGGATCAAGACGGAAACGTCACTTCAGGCGACGTCCTGACCCATGAGGTGCAGGGCTCCTTTCTTCAGGCCGGAAGCCGGCTCCTGGCCGTAGCGGGTGTGCGGGATCATATAATCGTGGAAACCGCGGACGCGGTCATGGTCGCTCCCAAAAACAGGGTTCAGGATGTCAAGCAGCTGGTGACCAGCCTCAAACAGCTAAATCGCTGTGAAGCCCACGATCATAAAAAAATCTACCGCCCCTGGGGCAGCTATGAAACCATGGATCTGGAAGACCGCTTCCAGGTCAAGCGGATCACGGTCAATCCCGGAGGGAAGCTCTCCCTGCAGAAGCATCATCATCGGGCCGAACACTGGGTGGTGGTCAAAGGCACGGCCAGGATCACCAACGGGGAGACCGAAATCCTCCTGAGCGAAGACCAGTCCACCTACATCCCTCTGGGACGGGAGCACCGGCTGGAAAATCCCGGCAAAATTCCCTTGGAGCTGGTGGAAGTGCAAACCGGGAGTTACTTAGGGGAGGATGACATCGTCCGGATGGAAGATGTCTATGGCAGGAAGCTCAAACATTGAATATTGAATAGAGAATATTGAATATTGCAGCTATACTTACGGTCGTCATAAATTGAGGTTTTCATTATTCGGAAATACTATTCTACATGATTTCTATAAGATTTCATTGAAGGCAGATACAAACCGCAATTTATGCCAACTTCTGGTATAAGAATATGATGCAAAAAAAAAAGCGGTTGCTGAGCAACCGCTTTTTTTCCTGTATTCCATTTTGCAATCGGGGTGATGTGTCTTGTGTCTCGTTTATACCGTTGGCAGCGATATATTTTAACCACCTCGGTCGCAAAATGGAATTATTGCTGCTCGAACATACCGGTGTACTCGGCCTTGTCCAGCACCTTGCCCTTTATGGCTTGTTCAAAATCAGCCAGGCTCGCCCGGGAGTCCAGATCCAGGGATTCGGTGTTCAAGGCATAGAGGGTGCAGACATAGGGATGCTCGCCGGTTCCAGCCGGGGGCTGCGGTCCGCCGTACCCGCCCTTTCCGAACGAATTCGTCAACTCCCTCGCCCCCTTCGGCATCTGCTGTCCTGAAGCGCCTTCTTCCAGAGACCGGGTTTCGTCCGGAATATCAATCACCATCCAGTGGATCCAGTTATTGGCCACCGGATGGGGATCGAGCATGGTCAAGGCATAAGACCGGGTCCCTTGGGGCGGATCAGACCAGATCAAAGGAACGGAGATATTCTCTCCCCCGGCCCCGGGCATCGCATACTTCAACGGAATTGAAGCCTTGTCCTGATACGCTGGTGACTGCAACTGCATGATGACACCTCCTTGTGTTTATAGAATTGAATATTTAAGATTGAAGATATAATCAATATTCAATCTTCAATCCCAAAGGCCTGCTTCAACAAGTGGGTATCCAGCCCGCCGAGTTCTTTCGGGGTGATGCCGAGCACAGCCCGCCAGACCGCATCGGATTCCATGCAGAAATAGAGCTGGCGGTCAAGTCCCCCCTGGCGCAGCCGTTTGACTATGAACCGGAACTGCTTGACTCTCAAGGGGCGCAGCAGACGCATTTTCCCGTCCAGGCCGGGGACATACTCCTGATAAATGTATCCGGCCTCCGGCCACTGCCGCGCTATGAAATCGAACAATTCCGGCATACCCCGAAACGATCCCAAACTCAGATAGGCGATATCGGCCGGCCGGAGGTAATCAAAAAGCATCTCGATGATTTCGGAATAGCCCTCTTCCCATGCAGGGTACATGATGATCGGATCGAAATGCAAGCAGACCCGGAAACCGGATCGAACACAGTCCCTGGCCGCGGCCAGGCGCTCTTCCAGGGCGGCGACGCCGCGTTCCTCCGCATCCACCACCTCAGGAGAATTCAAGGACCAGGCCGGCAGCACCCTGTCCGGGCGCTTCACGGCATCCATCCAGGACAGGTCCACGACTTTTGATTTGAGCTCTAGACAGCAATTGGGGTAATTCCCCAGGAAGGCAAGCAAATCACGGCTGTAGCCGGTGATGGGTTCCAGGGCCAGGGAATCTGTGAACTCCCCGGTTCCAACCCGAAACTGCCTCTTGGGACTGCCTTGAAATTTTTCATCCAGCTCCCTCCACAGGTCGTCCTGATTGGCCCAGACCTTGAGGACCCGATCCTGAAAATAGGCCTTGAGAATGCAGTAGGAACAGGCAAGCGGACAGTTTTCCCCGATATGAATAATCCGGTAGCCGCAGCAGCGGTAGTGCTTTGTTCCCGGACAAAAACGGAGAAATCGGCCTTTATAATGTTTCAAATACAAAAATGCCTGCTCTTGATCCGGCACAAGCGCCTCACCTGCCCTGAGCACTTCCTGTTCCAGATCCGGCAGCCGGTCCCGAACCCGCCTGGCCAGGGCCGTGTTCTGCACATCCGCATCCATGACGATTTTCTGGATATTCCGGAGATAGGCTGGAAGCTGGTAGATCATCGAGTAGTGCTCTGATTCTGAAGTTCAAAACTCTTTACATTACGCGTAAATTTGAAAGATTTTCTGGCATGCTTCATAACATCCAAAAAGTACTTGACACTTGTTGAGATATCCTATCGCCGTCCGGGTTCTTAGGTAGGCCGCCGCTCTCCGAGCGGCAGGCCAGAAAAACTAAGTGATTCGGCAAAATTTTGAGCATAGACAACAAAAATTGATCCACAATAACTGAGGGGAGCAGGCTCTCGGAGAGAGCCGCCCTACTGAAAGAATTGCAAAAGTGTAAAGTACTTTTGAAGGATTTCGATTTTTTGGATATTTTGTGATATTACTTGCCTCTTTTGCAGGTTTCAGGTGTCAGCTTTGCCGCTGGCATGGCTCGTATGAAACTTCAGATTTTTCCCATCGCTATCGCTATCGGAATCGGTATCGAGAAATGATATGATGAGGATAAAGACTTCGATTCCGATAGCGATAGCGATACCGACCGCGATTTCTTCCCAAAGTTTCTTTTTCGATCAAACTGGACGTCTGCGGCCAGCGGCAGGGCTAACACCAGAAACCTTAAAAACCGGTTTCCAGAGGGGGGTTGACCAGGCAGGCGGGCTGATCAAGGCGCAAAGCCGACCGCGGTTCATCAGGCAGAAGCCGGGCCAAGCCGTGTTCATCAACCCGCATCCTGTCCGCAGCCAGCCACTGCAGGGCCTGGGGGTAGATCCGGTGCTCCAGGGCAAGGATCCGCCGGGCCAGCGGTTCCCGGCCTTCGCCTGGATAGGCCGGAACCGCGCCCTGGATAATGATCGGTCCATGGTCCAGCTCCTCGTCCACAAAATGGACCGTGGCTCCGGAAAACGAAACCCCGGCATCCGCGGCCTGCTGCTGGGCGTCCAGCCCGGGAAAGGCCGGCAGCAGGGAGGGATGGATGTTCAGGATGCGATTGGGAAAACTGTGCACAAAGGCCTTTCCAATCAAGCGCATATAGCCGGCCAGACAGACCGCCTCCGCGCCGGTCTTCTGCAATTGCTCCACAATAGCTGCATCGTGGCGCTCCCGGGACGCATACTCCAGAGGGCTGATCACCCGTGACGGAATGGCGTGTTTCCGGGCTCGCTCCAGGCCCTTGGCCAGGGGATCATTGGAAACCACCAGCTTGATGCAGGCATTTAGCAGACCTTTTTCTATATGATCGATAATGGACTGCAGGTTGCTGCCGCCGCCTGAAAGCAGTACTGCAATGGGCAGTGGTCGGGACATAGGCAATTTTGGATTTTGGATTGTTGATTTCGGATTTGCGCCGGACAAGAACTCTCAAATACTCGCGTATCAAAAAAACAGACACCCTGAAACAAGAGAACCCGGCCCCATTCCGGGGCCGGGTTCTTTCTACACGTTTTCACTACCCTGAGCAAGGCGCACACATGGCTGCCCTTTGCTCAGTCAGGAATGATGCTCTTATTGAGCAGCCTTTGCCGCTTCCAGCCAGGAATTCCACTCTTCCTGATTGTCGGCGATGAACTCGTCCACATGACGTTCGATATCCCGCTGCTTGTTCTCGCCTTCGAACATCTTGTTGTTCTGGGCGAAAATAGCGTCGATCGGGACGGACATGACTTTAAACAGCTTGGCTGCGGCCGGATTATTCTCAAGGAAATCCATATTGGCCACGACATTGATGTCGTTGGGGATGAAGCCCATCTTGATCGGGTCGGTGGCCGCCCCCTGGATCCCGCTAGCATCGGTGTTTTTATCGCCGACGTCATGGGGGGCATTCAGCCACAGGACGTCTTCGCCGGGTCTCAGTTTAAACACGGTCCAGTTCGGGGTCCAGGTGTAGAAAAAGACCGGCTTTCCGGCGTCGGCCCGGGCCACGGCATCTGCCATGCTCGCGGAATAACCGGCCTTGATCAAGTTGACATGCTCACTCAAGCCATAGGCCTTCATATGCTTGGCAATGGCTTTTTCGCAGCCCCAACCCGGAGGGCAGGCCACCAGGTCGGCTTTGCCGTCGCCGTTGTCGTCAAAGGCTTCTTTCACTTCTTCGCGCTTGAAATCCTCCAGAGAAGTGATGTCCAATTTTTCACACATATCTTTGTCGGCCAGATAGCCCTGCAGGGCCCCGCCTTTGGCCACAAATCCGGCCTTTGCAGCCTTTTCGTTAAAATTTTCAGGGAGCTGGGCGTCGTGGAGCGGAAACCAGCCATTGGCCCAGTAATCCACATCGCCCTGGGTAACCGCCTGGTAGAAAATCGGGTTGCTCAGATCCTTGGGCGGGCGGACATCGTACCCAAGTTCAGATAAAGCGCGGCTGTACAGTGCTTCCAGAAAAAAACCTGTGGTCCAGGTTGCTCTGGCCGGCTGAACCGTAACACCCTTTCCAGGCAGATCCGCCGCGCCCACACTGCCCGCAAAAGCAAGCATCGTGGTCAAAACCATACTCATAACAAACATTTTTAGGTATCCCTTAAACTTCATAGAACCTCCTTTTGTTGAAGATTGAAGCCGGCCCGGTCCGGGCCGGCTCGGGATATAATCTCAGCCGTTTGGCTGGAGATATCAACGTTTTCCCAGTTCTCCCAGAGACTGGGTAATGCGGTCCAGAACCATGGCCATGAGGACAATGCTGATCCCGCCGATGCCGGCCAGGCCGACCTGCAGGCTGTTCAGTCCCTGGAAGACCGGAACGCCGAGTCCGCCGGCTCCGATCAGAGCGGCAATGACCACCATGGACAGGGAAAGCATAATGGTCTGATTCAAACCGGCCATGATCGTGGGCAGGGCCAGGGGGACCTGCACTTTGAGCAGGACCTGCCGGGGCGTGGATCCGAAGGCCAGGGCGGCCTCGATGAGTTCGGGATGCACCTGGCGTATACCCAGATTGGTCAAGCGGATGATCGGGGGCATGGAAAAGACAATGGTTGCAATAACCCCGGCCACCGTCCCGATGGAAAAAAGCATGACCACCGGCACCAGATAGACAAAGGCCGGAGTGGTCTGCATGGTGTCCAGGACCGGCCGGATGCTTGCCGCGAAACCGTCGCTTCTGGAAGCAATGATCCCTAAGGGGACGCCGACCACGATACAGAAAATCACCGCGGAAAAGACCATGGCCAAAGTGGTCATGGTTTCGGACCACAGGCCCATATACCCGATGAGCAAAAAACTGATCAGACTGAATATAGCCACGGCCTTGCCGGAAAACTTCCAGGCAAAAAGCACCAGGACCAGCAGAACAATGATCGGAGGCACCCAGTTCAAGAAACTGTCGATTCCGGTCAGAGTCACATCCACCGGCCATTTGATCATCTGAAACTGCGGGCGGAAATTGCCCACCAGCCAATCCACGATGACTTCAATCCAGGTATCCACGGGGATAAAAAAATTATCAAAATTGAGTATGTTTCCCATGCCTCACTCCTCATTCAGCGTTTCAGTCAAAAAAAGACCCGGCCGGCACATGCATTTCCTGCCTAGTCCAGCCTTTACGAAAAAGGTATGGATTTCTCTATCAGCTAAGCAGCTTGTATACTCTGTCTTCACAATGGCAAATCCAAAATCCGAAACTATAGAAGCAATCACTCGTCTTCCCGATGCAGGGTTTTCAGAAAAATATTCTTGGAGATGGCCCCCTGGTAGACATTGTTTTCATCAACAACAGGGACCGGCCAGGCAGCTGCGGAGATATGGGGAAGCGCATCCTGGAGGCTGCTGGAGTTGGTAACGGCTTGAACATTGTCCAGAAAGGCCTCGGAAAGGGAAGCCTGCTTTTCGGATTCCGAATCGATCAGATTCTTAAGAGATTCAATGGACACAATGCCTTGAAAACGCTTCCGCCTGTCCAGCACATATCCATAGTCCCTTTCGGCCCGAAGGATCTGATCCAGAGCGGTCCGCGGCCCCTCCCCCTTGTGATCCACCAGGGTCACAAACTTGTTGGAGGCGATGTCTCCGGCATACAGGACGTGGGTGGGGTCCACCCCCCGGAAGAAGGCCTTGACGTAATCATTGGCCGGATGCTTGAGAATCTCCTCAGGCGTGCCCACCTGCACAATATTGCCCCCTTCCATCATGGCGATGCGATCGCCGATGCGCATGGCCTCGTCCAGGTCGTGGGAAATAAAGATAATGGTCCGCTGGCTGGCCTCCTGAAGCTTGAGGAGTTCGTCCTGCATTTCAGAGCGAATCAGAGGATCGAGGGCGGAAAAGGCTTCATCCATGAGTATGATCGTGGGATCCACCGCCAGGCCCCGGGCCAGACCGACCCGCTGCTGCATCCCTCCGGATAGTTGCTTGGGATAGCTGTTGGCATTGGCTTCGAGACCCACCTGCTCCAGGGCCTTCATGGCCCGTTCATTCCGTTCCTTTTCCGGCTTCCCGGCCACTTCCATACCGAACGCAGCGTTTTGCAGAACCGTCATGTGGGGCATCAGAGCGAAGGACTGAAAGACCATGCTCATCTTTTCCCTCCTGATCCGAACCAGCTCCTCCTTGCTCATCTCAGCCACATCCTTGTCTTCCAGATAGACATGCCCGGAGGTCGGCTCGATCAGGCGGTTGAGCATCCGAACCAAGGTGGATTTCCCTGATCCGGAGAGGCCCATGACCACGAAAATCTCCCCTTCATAAACCTCAAAACTCGCATCCCTGACCCCGACGGTCAACCCGGTCTCCTTGTAGATTGTGTCTTTTCCCTTGCCCTCTTCGAATAATTTGAAGGCCCTTTCCGGATTTTCCCCGAAAATCTTGTACAAATTCTTGACAACTACCTTTGTATTCCGTTCGTCCATAAGCGCTTCCTACTCCATGTTTCCGTTGGGAAATACCACTACGATCATCTGCACCATCATACCAAGCATTATCGGCAGACTGTCATCCAATAGCAACGCGAATCGACCTTTTTGCAGCTTTCCAGCAATAAATTCCGGGAAAAGCCGGACAACTGAAATTTTTGCAAAGCCGCTTGTGATTCGAATTCAAGAGAATACTAATCGTATTTTCCCGTTCATGTCAAGTTCACTGCGAGAATATTTTGAATCAAGGGGATACCTTTGAAGAGCGAGCGGATCTCCAGTCCAAACAGGGGCAGGGCGAAAAACATTAGACGGCGCCGATCAACAGGGAGGACTCGAGTGTATAAGGCATTGGGCCAGGGCCGGGATCGTATATTCCTCAGGCTGCAGATCAACCTGAAAGCCGAAGCTTTCCAGGGTTCGCCCCGTAATCGGACCGATGCAGGCCAATTTGACCTTGCCCGGGACAAATGCCTGCAGGTCCCCGGGCGACACAAGCTGAAAAAAATTCGAGACCGTGGATGAACTCGTAAAGGTGATGAACTGAACCCTGCCCTCGGCGATACGCTCCAGGATCTCTGTTCCGCTTGCTTCAGCAGGTTGTGTAGTGTAAATCGGCAGTACTTCCACTTCAGCCCCGGCCGCCTGCAGGGCTTCGGGCAGGACCTCCCTGGCCTGTTCGGCACGCGGGATCAAAATTCTGGCTTTATTGACTCCCAGTTCCTGAAGACCCTGGACAACCTCCTCTGCCACATATCGCCTGGGCACAAAATCCGGTGTAATGCCGTTTTTTTGCAGGGCTTCAGCCGTAGCCGGACCAATGGCGGCCACAGAGCATCCTCCGAGTCGCCTGGAATCCAGGCCGCAGGCCCTGAGTTCCTTCCAGAAAATCCTGACCCCGTTGACCGAGGTGAAAATCAGCCAGTCATAGCTGTCGAGCCTCTCAAAAGCCGCGTGCAGACGGGAATACTCCGGCATGGACCTGATGGCGATGCTAGGAAATTCATAGCAGCAGGCTCCGGAATCTTCGAGAAGACGGAGCAGTGTACTGGCCTGCTCTCTGGCCCTGGTGACCACCACCCCTTTGCCGAGCAAGGGCCGCTGTTCAAACCAGTTCAGCTTATCCCGGAGTGCAACCACCTGTCCGACCACCAGCAGGGCCGGCGGCTTCATGTTCCGGGACCGGGCCAGGGTTGTAATTCCGGACAGAGTGTCGGCCAGGCTCTCCTGTTCGCAGGTCGTGCCCCAGCGCACCAGTGCCGCCGGAGTTTCTGGCGCCAGGCCGGCCTTGATCAGGTTATCCGTAATCAGTTCCAGGTTTTTAACCCCCATGAAAAAAACCAGGGTACTTCCGCTTCGGGCCAGGGCCTCCCAATCATGGGCGCTTTCCTTTTTTGCGGGATCTTCATGCCCGGTGATCAGGGTCACGGAGGAAGCGAATTGCCTGTGGGTCAGCGGGATCCCGGCATAGGCCGGGCCGGCCACAGCCGAGGTCACCCCGGGCACCACCTCGAAAGAGACGCCGGCCGCCAGCAGTTCTTCGGCCTCTTCCGCCCCCCGGCCGAAAACATAGGGATCACCGCCTTTGAGGCGGGCCACTCGCTTGCCGGATTTGGCTTTGGCCACCAGAAGATCATTGATGGCCCCTTGAGACAAGGTATGGGCGCCGCCCTGCTTGCCCACATAAATCAATTCCGCATCCGGCCGACAAAAGTCCAAAAACCGTGTATTGGCCAAATAATCATAGACCACCGTTTCGGCTTCGGAAAGCAGGTCCCGGGCCTTGAGCGTCAACAAGCCTGGATCTCCGGGCCCGGCTCCCAGTAAATAGACTTTGCCTTTATTTTCAAGCATGGGCCTGTCCTTGGATCTGTTGGAATTTGAGGCGCAATTTTTCGAGAATCTCCAATTTTTCGCGAAGCTCCGCGACCTTGGCTTCTTCTTTCTGCACCACCTGGGCCGGCGCTTTATTCAAAAACTGTTCATTGGATAATTTTTTATTCAAGCTTTCAATATTTTTATTTATTTTTCCAAGCTCCTTCTCCATCCGTCCGATTTCAGCCTGAAAATCAAGCACGCCTTCAAGGGGGACAAACAATTCATAGCCCTGGACCACTCCGCTGGCCGCAGTCAGCGGCGGCTCGGCCTCTGCATCGATATCCAGGGAGCCGATTCCGGCCAGTTGGCGAATAATATGTGTATTCTCCACAAGAAAGTCCGCATCCGGTCCCTCGGCCTTGATCAGCACATTTAGCTTCAGGGAAGGATTGATGTTCAATTCGCTTCTGATATTCCGGACCGCCACCACCGTATTCTGAAAAAACTGCATCTTTTGCTCAAGCTCCGGATTTTCAGACTCCGGCCTGGATTGGGGAAAGGGAATATCCGTCAGGTCCTGTCCGGATCTTCCGGGGAGCCGCCACCAGATTTCCTGGGTGACAAAGGGGATCAAAGGATGCAGCAGGATGAGCAGCTCGGAAAAGGTCTTTTCCAGGCAGGCCGCAGCGGCCTGCCTGCCTGTTTCATCCCGGGCATACAGTTCCGGCTTGATCATCTCCAGATACCAGTCGCAGTAGGTATGCCAGACAAATTGATACAGGGTCTGGGCCGCTTCATTGAAACGGTACTGATTGAGAGCCTCGGCCACAGATTTCTTGACCCGCTCCAGTTCATGCAGGATATACTGATGGCTGAAACTCCTGGCCTGCTTCCACTCCTCCCGGCCGGAAGCCCCCTTGAGATTCATGAGCACGAACCTGGCCGCATTCCAGATCTTGTTGATAAAATGCTTGTAGCCCTGAATTCTGGTTTCAGAAAGCTTGATATCCCGGCCCATGGCGGCGAAGGCGGTCAGGGTGAAGCGCAGGGCATCCGCCCCATAGCGCTCGATCATCAGCAGGGGGTCGATGACATTGCCGGTGGATTTGCTCATTTTCCGCCCCTGTTCATCGCGAACCAGGGCATGGATGTAAATATCCCGGAAGGGGACTTCCTGCATGAACTCGAGCCCCATCATCATCATCCGGGCCACCCAGAAAAAGATGATGTCAAAGCCGGTCACCAGGACACTGGTGGGATAAAAGGCCTCCAGCTCCCAGGTCTTCTCCGGCCAGCCCAGAGTGCTGAAGGGCCAGAGGGCCGACGAAAACCAGGTGTCAAGCACATCTTCGTCCCGGATCAAGCTCCGGTTTCCGCATTGCGGACAGCTCTCGGGATCCTGCCGGCTGACAATGAGCTCACGGCACTCGGCGCAAGTCCAGGCGGGAATCTGGTGGCCCCACCAGATCTGCCGGGAAATGCACCAATCCCGAATATCATCCAGCCAGTCAAAGTAGAGTTTGTTCCAGTTGGCCGGATAAATCACGGCATCGCCATTGACAACCGCATTCTTGGCTTTTTCAGCCAGGGGCTTGGCCGCCACAAACCACTGCCTGGAGATGCTGGGCTCCACGACAGTTGCGCAGCGGTAGCAATGCCCCACTTGATGCTGGAATGTCTCCTGTTTGACCAGCAGGCCGAGCTCCTGAAGGTCCCGAACCACCTGCTCCCGGCATTCGAAACGATCCGAGCCGGCATACCCGGCACCCGCCTCAGGGCTCATGAACCCGTCGGCATCGATGACCCGGACACTATCCAGGCCGTGCCGCCGGCCGATTTCAAAATCATTGGGGTCGTGGGCCGGGGTGATCTTCAAACAGCCGGTGCCGAAAGATGAATCCACATGGGAATCGGCCAGCACCGGAATTCGGCGTTCAGTTAAAGGCAGAAGCAGCTCTTTCCCGATAAAGTCCTGATAGCGTTCGTCCTCCGGGTGCACCGCCACGCCGGTATCTCCCAGCATGGTCTCCGGTCGGGTCGTGACAACGGTCAATCCCGGGCCGCCATCAGCGCCGGGATAGGTGATGCTGTACAAGCCACCCTGCTTTTCCTTATGGTCGACCTCCAGGTCGGCCAGGGCCGTCTTGCAGCGCGGACACCAATTGATGATGTAATCCCCTTGATAGATGAGCCCCTGTTCATACAGAGAGACAAAAACCTCCCGCACAGCTTTGGAAAGGCCGTCATCCATGGTGAACCTGAGCCTGGACCAATCCACGGAAGCCCCCAGCTTCCGGACTTGATTCAAGATCTTGTCCCCATATTCCTGTTTCCATTCCCAGACCCTGTCCACAAAGGCTTCGCGCCCCAGATCTTCCCGGGTCTTGCCTTCTCCGGCCAAAGCCCGCTCCACCACGTTCTGGGTGGCAATACCGGCGTGGTCCGTGCCCGGGACCCAGAGGACCCTGCAGCCCTTCTGCCGGGCAAAGCGGCAGAGAATATCCTGAAGGGTCAGGTTCAAGGCGTGCCCCATATGCAGGCTTCCCGTCACGTTGGGCGGAGGGATGACAATCGAATAGGTGGGCTTCTCATCATTTTGCAAAGGGGTGAAGCTGTGCTTTGCCTCCCAAAAATCCAAGCATTTCGATTCAACCTCACACGGTTCATATCCTTTGGACAACTGCTCTTCCGTCATGTAGGTCTCCATGATGTAGGTATTGAAGATAGTTCAGAGCTCTTCACCGAGAGCTAAAATTTGAGAATATTTTTGAACAAATATCAGTTCTTGATAAACTCGAAGCACGAAATTCGAAATTCGAAACAAGCACAAAATTCGAATGACCGAATGACAAAAACAAAATGCTTAAATAACAATTTTTTTATTTTCCAAAATTTTCATTTGATCGGCTGGCAGCAGGGACAATACACTGAACTCCGCCCGGCCACCTTTTCACACGCTAAATCGCTCTCGCAGCAACGGCACTCCAGCCCCCGGCGGCCGTAGACCTGAAAAAAATCCTGATAAGCCCCCGGACGCCCCAGACTGTTGACATAATCACTGAATGAGGACCCGCCGGAATCTATGGCCTTTTTCAGGACCACCTGCAGCGCGTCAAAGAGCTTTTGCAATTGATGATCCGGAATATCGCAACAGGACCGGGCCGGATGGATGCCGGCCAAGTGGAGTGATTCATCGGCATAAATATTGCCGATTCCGGCGATTCGCCTCTGATCGAGCAGTAGGGCCTTGATGCGCCCTTTTCGCTTTTGGAAAACTTCCCTGAATTCCTGAAAGCTCATTTGCAGGGGCTCGGGCCCCAATTCGGCATAAAAATTCCAGTTTTCAAAATCAGCGCTTTCCAACAGTCTGCAATAACCGAACTTTCTCAAATCGTGAAAGAACAGCCGCGTCCGGTCGGCAAAGTGAATACCAAGACGGGTGTGTTTGTCAACTCCGTGCTCACCGGGCTGAGCAAACAGCAATTTGCCGGTCATTTTCAGATGAAAGGCCAGATGCAGATCCGCATCAAGATCGACAATCACGAGCTTCGCCCGGCGATGCACCCCCAGGACCCTTCGGCCCAACACTTTTCGTTCAAAACTGCGGCTTGTTCCGGAGAGACATCCGGCGTCCAAAGGTTGCACCGAGGCAATGACCCGATCCTTCAGCTGGGTATGCAATCCCCTGCTGATGATCTCGACTTCAGGGAGTTCAGGCATAAAGGCATTGAATATTTAAGATATAAGATTGAAGATTGCCTTTGACATTGAATACTTACGATTGAAGATTGTTGCAAAGAAATCGACGAATTGCTTCCGGCAAGAGGCTGGCCCAATTTCCTGTTTGATGATACAAAAAAAATGCGGCATACTGAATGCTGTGCCTGTTAAAACAAAACGCCGTAAGGGAGGTGGCATCATGGATCTTATGACAATCATCAAGGAGAGGCGAAGCATACGCAAGTTTGATGATCGGGAAATCCCTCTGGATGTTCAAAACACTTTGCTTGAAGCCGTTCAATGGTCCCAGTCCTGGGCCAATACCCAATGCTGGGAAGTCCTTGTAATACAGGACCCCACCATACGCCTGCAGCTTCAGGAGACCATGAGCAAAGGCAATCCGGCCGCAAAGGCCATTGTGGAGGCCCCGCTTCTCTTCGGTTTAGCCGCAAAATTGAAGAGCTCGGGCTATTACAAAGGTCAAGCCCCTACCAAATACGGGGATTGGTTTCTCTTCGACCTGGGCCTGGCCACCCAGAACCTCTGCCTGACGGCCCATGCACTGGGCCTTGGTTCGGTTGTGGTCGGCCTTTTTGATCATGACAAGGCCCGGGAAGTGCTCCAAATTCCACAGGAATTCGAAATGCCGGTCCTGATCCCCCTCGGATATCCGGCCCAGACCCCCAAGCCGCCCAAACGCCGGGATATCAACGACTTCACGCATTATGACACCTTTTAAGACCGCAGAACAGGATCAATTCCTTGTAATCGAAAAACAAGACACTCTCTTGTTCTAGCGCTGCTGAAGTCCTTGTTGAATATGGTTCACGGTTCACGGACATGAAAACAAGAAATCTTTGCGAACAACGCAGACAGTCTCTTCCACCTTTCTTCCGCTTCAAACCGTGAACCGTGAACCTGGAACCGTGAACCTACACGCCCCCCTGCAGCAATCTTCAATCGTCAATCTTCAATCTTAAATCTTAAATCCTCAATGCTTCACCACCGTCCGCGGCTTGCTCCCCTCCTGGGGGCCGATGATACCGTCCTGTTCCATCTGTTCGATGAATCTGGCCGCCCGATTGAAGCCGATCCTAAGCTGTCGCTGGATCATGGAAATCGAGGCCTTGCCCTGATTCTGGACAAATTCCACTGCCTGGTCGTACAGGGGGTCATCCGGAATGTCCTCGCCCTGATTCTCCGTTTTCGAGCCCCCTGTACTGCGCTTCCAGGCCGTGAGATCAAGCTTCTCTTTAAAAGTCTGCTTCTCCTTCCAGAAGTCGATCACCGCCCCGATATCCGCATCATCGATGAATGCGCCATGGATACGGCGGATGCGGCCGGCGCTGCTTTTGAACAGCATATCTCCCATTCCCAGGAGATATTGCGCCCCAACCGTATCTAAAATGGTCCGCGAGTCATGCTTTGAGCTGACCTGAAAAGCGATCCTGGAAGGAAAATTGGCCTTGATCAATCCGGTGACCACATCCACCGAAGGCCTTTGGGTCGCCAGGATAAGATGAATCCCCGCGGCCCTGGCCAGTTGTCCCAAGCGGATAATACTCGCTTCCGCTTCCTTGCCCACGGTCAGGATCAAATCCGCCAGTTCATCGATAATAATAACAAGATACGGCAAAGGCTCCAGTTCCGAGGCGCCGTCCGGCTGCTTTTTCTTGAGCTCAGCCACTTTTTTATTATAGCCCTGAATATTGCGCACACTCATACCGGCCAATGCCTCATACCGGCGATCCATTTCATGGACGGCCCAGTCAAGGGCCGCCTTGGCCAATTCCATCTCGGTCACCACCGGATGCACCAGATGGGGGAGCTCGGCATACAATCCCATTTCGATCCGCTTGGGGTCGACGAGCAGCAGCTGCAGCTCCTGGGGGCTGCATTTACACAGCAGACTGATGAGAATTGAATTCAGACAGACGCTTTTTCCGGCTCCGGTTGCACCGGCCACGAGCAAATGCGGCATTCTGCCCAGTTCTTCCACCACCGGCTCGCCCTGGATGTCGCTGCCCAAGGCCATAAACAAACCCTGGGCCGGTTTCTGAAAGGCCTTTGAGGCAATGATTTCCTTGAAATATACCGTTTTTCTGAGTCTGTTGGGAATCTCGATGCCCACCAGATCCCTGCCCGGAATCGGGGCCTCGATCCGGACCGCCAGGGCCTTCAGGGCCAAAGCCAGATCGTCATTCAAATTGGCGATACGGCTGATTTTGACCCCGGGTGCCGGGCGGAATTCAAACATGGTGACCACAGGACCCGGAATAACATTGACCACCTCGCCCTGCACACCGAAATCGATCAAACAGGCAGACAGTTTTTCCGACAATTGCTGGAGATCTTCCTCCGCAATCTCGGTGTCTGCAAGGGAAATGTCCTGAAAAAGTTCAAGCGGAGGGTAGGCATGGCTGGAAAAAGAGCGCTTCTCAGAGGACTTCTCCAGTGTCGCGGTCTGCTGCTTGGGGCGCAGCGGCTGCTTCGCAGGACTTTGCTGCTTTCTTGCAGCGGGCTTGGTACTTTTTTGGGAGGGCGCCGCCCCTGTACTTTCAGAAGGTGCGGACCCTGGAGGCCGGTTGCTTTTTGGGCCTATCACCTTGAGCAGAGCCGGGAGAAAAACCTCTTTGAAAAAAAGCCACCCCCGGGCGGCGCGATGATAGAGACCTTCTGCTAGTCCCTTCCAGGAAATGCGCAAAACAAGCTGCAGGCCGATCAAAAGCAAAAACAGCCAGAACAGGAAGGTTCCCCAGGGCCGGAGAAAACGTTCTGCAATCCAGTAGCATAGATCTCCAACTAGCCCGCCGCCTTGGACGCCATGCACCGAAAAAGACTGCCCGGGCCAGGGAGCGGAAGCCCAGGTCAGAAGGCAGAGAAACAGAAAAAAAAGTCCCAGCCATCTATACCACACAGGCCGCAAGTCCGGCCACAGACTCCAGGCGGCTGCGGCGGCCATCCCAAACGGAATCACCCAGGCCCCAAGGCCGAAAAGACCGACCACCAGCCCGGCCAGATAAGCACCCACAATGCCGATGAGGTTGTGTGCTTCCTGACCGGAGCCAGCCTGCTGGTTCAAGGTCGGGTCTGCGGGTGAATACGACGCCAGGCTGAGACTAAGGAGCACAAAAGCGAAAAAAAGCCCGAGCGCACAAAATTCACGAACGATTTTATTGCCGTCGACAGATCCCATATATTGATGTTCACGGTTCCGGGTTCACGGCCTCCGACTTGTAGAAGGAGTTGACGCCTCAAAGAGTTCACGGTTTGAAGAGAAAGAAATTGAGGGGAAAAATGCAATCTGAATGCCCTGCTTTGCCCGTATCACTATTCCCGCCCCAGGTATTCCCCGGTCCTGGTGTCAACTTTTATTCTATCACCGGTATCAATAAACAGCGGCACATTGACGCTCAAGCCGTTTTCAGTCCTGGCCGGCTTTGTTGCCCCGCTTACGGTGTCGCCTTTCAAGCCTGGATCCGTTTCCACAACATCCATCACAACAGCGGCCGGAAGCTGAATATCAAGGACCTCATCCTGATAGGTCAAGACTTTGATTTCCTGACCTTCCAGCAGATAATTGCCTTTTTCTCCAAGACATTCCTGGTCCACAAAAACCTGCTCGTAGCTGGTCATATCCATGAACACAAACGATCCGGATTCCTTGTAGAGATACTGCATATCTTTGGCTTCCAGATCGGGTTTGCCGAATTTTTCACCAGATCGGAAAGTCCGGTCCAAAACCGAACCATTGAGGAGATTTCTGAGCTTGGTCTTGATGTGGGCGCCTCCGCGGCCGCTCTTGGAATGCAAAAATTCCAGAACCTCGTAGGGCTGGCCGTCCAATTCGATTTTTAATCCGTTTCGAATGTCGGATGTGGAATACATACTCAACTCCAATGCTTATTCAAAAGTCTTGTCTGCAAAGTGATCACGGCCATGCCCGTTCTCGTGAAGATGATGAATCAGGGCCTGAACCGCCAATGCATAACTCAAAAGTCCAAACCCGGCAACAACGCCGATACAGTGCCGGGCCATCAGGCTCTGATGTCGAAGGACCTGCTGCCTGGCCCAGACATTGCTCAGGTGAACCTCGACGCAGGGGATGTCGATCCAGGATAGACAGTCGGCAATGGCCAGACTGGTGTGGGTCAAGGCCCCGGCATTGAAGACAAGACCCTGCACAGCCTCCTCATTGTGAGCCTGTTCCAGTCTGTCAATGAGCCGGCCCTCGCTGTTGGATTGGTAAAAAAGCAGTTCAGTTTTTGCAGTCTCCGGCCCCAGTATTTTCTCCACCAGTGCAGGCAGGCATTCCAGACCGGATGTGCCGTAAACACCCGGCTGTCTTTGCCCTAAAACCCCAAGATTCGGACCGTTCAGAACCAAAAAGGTATACGGAAAGGAAAGAGGTGACGGATTGTTCATAACCATTTTTACGGTTAAAGATGAAAGCTGTATAATTTTTGCTCCACCAAAAATTATTTTGGCTCAAGCGGCAGCTTTTTTTTCTCGGGCTCCTCTTTCGGTTGGACAATCACTTCATCAACTTTCGGGACGGGAGTGTGTTCAGGAATAGGCGCTTGTTCCGGGACCTTTTCCGAAGCGATGATGGGTTCCAGGCGAACCGGGACAAGAAAAAACCGATCTCCAGCCTGAATTTCCTTTCTTACTTTGAGGATCTTTCCCCGGGCAAGCCGGCCGAGAACGTCCAGTACTTTGCCGCCGCCGATCAGGCGCAGGATTGAAATGTCACGGACGCTTTCCTGTTCGGCTATGAGGAAATAGGGCTGCTGATTGTTCAGGAGGCCTCCCTGCAGGCGGAGAATGACATTCTGATAATGAGCGGTCATGGTTTTTTCCCGGTCCAAACGCAGAATCTTTCCGGAAAGATGCCGGCAAGCCTGAAAATCGGAGCGCAATCTGAAGCCGGATGAATAATTGCCGGCCACTTGGTCAAAATCTGCTGAAAATTGACCTTCAGTATGAATAAAAGTATATTCCGTATCTTCTTCCCCGGGACAATCCCTGATTTGAAAAATGAAACCACTGTTCAGCCATTTTTCAAAAATCGCATCCATTCCTTGAGATTCAGCTTCAGCGAGAAGGGCTTGTTCAGGACTGCCTCCGTGAGAAATATCCTGCTGATCCACACTAACCTCAAGCGAGGTCTCGACAGTGCTGCTTTTTACGTCTAAATCTTGATTCAGATCAAGATCTTTCGACAGCGAGCCTGCACAGCCGAACATACAAAAAAGGGGGAAAATAATACTAAAATTTCGAATAGTCTGCTTCAACTTGCCTTTTGCATACAATTGGCAATGCCAGCCGGGTATGAGCAGTCTCTGTCGAAAAAGCTGGAATTGGATCAGTATACTCACAGCACCCCCCTTTTTTATACAGGATTAACTCAGGCCTGAAGATTGAATACCGCTGCAGATAAAAATCAGATGCAAAGACACACAAGAGGCCCCCAATGACTGAGGCATTTACGCTCACCAAAACAATCTACGAACTTGATCAACTGGCAGGGGACCCTTCAAATCAGGTCGCCATAGCCGGTCGCTCCAATGTCGGCAAATCAAGCCTCATCAATTGTCTGGCCGGACGAAAAAAACTGGCCAAAATAAGTTCGACGCCGGGCAAGACACGAAGCATCAATTATTACTGGGTCCATTGTTTAGAGGCCTCTCTTGTTGATCTTCCCGGATACGGCTACGCGAAATGTTCAAAAAAAGAACGGGAAAAATGGTCCCGTCTGGTTGAAAAATACTTTCAATTCAACAAACAGGTGACCCGGGGCGTGATTGTGCTTCTCGACAGCCGCTTGCCCCCGCAAAAACTGGACCTTGAACTTACCACCTTTCTCTCCGCCCAGGGTATGCCGATCATTCCGGTTTTGACCAAGGCGGATAAAGCTAAAATGGCTCAAAAAGGAAAAAATCTCAAGCTCTGGAGTGAACTGCTCCAATCTCCCCGGGCACCGATCCTGTGTTCGTCCAAGACCGGGGCCGGAACCGGTGCAATATGGGAAAGCCTGCGGCAGCTCCTGCTTCCAGTAAGCGAGGAACGCTGATCGGCATCCCGGCATTTCACCGCTCAGGCAAAGCGAAGAAGCCAGAAAACAGCCGGTCCCCCGACAAGGGCATTCGCCAGCCAGGCCCCGGCATACGGAGGCACAATCCCTTTTTCTCCCAGGGTTCCCCCGATCACGTGGAGAAAATAATACACAAAGATCACTCCCAGTCCAATGGCGATGTTCAAAAAAACATTGTCCCGCTGCCTGGCAAGGATCAAGCCTATACAGGTTAAAACCAGGATGGAAAAGGCATAGGAAATTTTCATGTGCCAGACCGTTTGGAGAAATTCAACATTGGTCCCGCTCTCCTGCAGGCGCTCAATGACTCCGCCCAGTCGCCACAGGGACATCTTTTCCGGATTCTCCACATCCTGAAAGACATCCAGCTTTTGATCCAAGGGCAGAGTCCGGGCCTTTTGGTGCTGCGTGCGGAAGGTTGCGGGCTGAAAGCTCTTGACCTCATTCAGCCTCCAGCCTCCCTCTATGACCTGAAAGCCGCCCGCCTCAATGATTTCCTCCAAGCTTTTAAAATCATCCTGCAGACGAAAAATTTCAACTCCGCGGCCGCGGCCTTTATCCGGATATATCCTGTCAACATGAACCAGATTGCTCCCCTGCCTGAACCAGACATCAGCAATCATACCTTCTTGTTTCCTCTGCTCCCGCCCGAGATTATCCCAGATATGTTCACTCTTGGCTTCACCGGCAACGCCGAGGCACTGTGAAAAAAAGAGCTGCAGGCAGCACCAGAGCAAGGCATACATCACAAAAAAAACAACCAGCCTGAAATACGAAATTCCGCTGGCTTCCAAGGCGATGAGTTCTCTTTGCTTAGCCATCTGGCTGAGCTGAACCAATAGCGCCAAAAAAAAGACCGCCGGCAGTATTTCAGACACAATCAAGGGAATCTTGACCAGAAAATAGGTGAGTGTCGTCTTCAGTCCGGCCTGATCTTCCAAAAAATTATCCAAACGATCGAAAACATCCACGAGCAGATAGATCCCGATGCAGGTCATCAGGCACAAAAAAAGATAGTACAGGCTCTGGATGAGCAGATAGCGATGAAGTATCGTCATTACTCCGCCTGTTCATCGGGATCGGCAAATTTTCGTCCTCTCATGCGAAAAAGAAATCCATCCCGCAGGTATCCTATCCAAAGGATGACAAACCCTCCCCGTTCACTCACGGCCAGATGAAAGAGGAACAGAGCGAGCGTCCCGAAGAAAAAATTCGCCAGCCAGACCCCTGTGAAGGGACTCAAAACCCCGGTTTCCCCCAGACTGATTCCCAAGGAAAACAGGGCATAATACACAAAGAACATCCCCAGAACAACAAGTGCGCCGTAAGAGCGCTTGACCCCGTCAAAAATCCAGCCCAGGGGAAAGGCAAAAAAACCCAATACAATGCAGGCAATGGGCAGCGCGAGCCTCTTGTGTATTTCAACCCGGATGGTCCGTAGAAATTGACCATTTCCTTTTTGCAGGCTTGCAGGATCATGTTTCAAAGCATGCAGTCGCGACCAGGATAAAGACTTGGGTTTATCCCTTTGAACATGAACATCGCCGATGAGTTTGTTCAGATTTAAGGCAATTCGATACCGGGAAAATCCCAGGATATCGTTTTCATTCCCCCCATGGCGATAGATATGCCCATTTTGCAATGAAAACAATATCTTTCCCTGTTGATTATCCGTAACCAGGCGCCCTGTCGGGGCGACGACATTCAAGCCTGCTTCCTGGGTGGTCCTGTCCTGGACAAAAACATCGCTGACCACCCCGGAGACCGGATCCACCTTCCCGGCATACAAAATCAGACCGGGAAAACTGTCGTTGAAAACTCCGGGCCTCAGGGAGAGCTGAGCTTTTTTTCTAGCCAGCTCCAATATGGCGGATTGAAAATTCTGCGTGCCCCAGGACAAACCATAAAAGGCAATCATTCCATTCATGACGGTGCAGAGACATAAAAAAAGCGCCGGCGCCGGAAGGATCTGCACCAAGGAGACGCCGCCGGCCCGCAGAGCCATCAGTTCCCTGTCCGCACTCATGCGCTGAAAGGTGAGAAACATGCTGATCATGCAGGCAACGGGAATGAGCAGCATGAGGAAAAACGGGGAGAGATAGACGAACAGCTCCAGAAGATCGAGCATCGAGAGATCCAAGGCGAAAAGAATCTCTCGCAATTTCAAAATCTTACCCAAAAGAAGCAAAAAGAGGAAAATGCTTAAGCAAAAAAAGAAGACCAGCAAAAGCTCTTTGACAATTTCCCGCTTCAAAAGACCTGGCTTGAAAATCAGCACCTTCAATGCTCTTCGGATCTGCTTTTTTTGAACAGGTGATAAAGATATTCCTCTTCTTTCGGGGTCAAGTTGAAACGAAAAACCGCATCCTGGACAAGCTTATCCTGATTTTCGGATTCTTTGCCCTGGTCGCTGATCCACTGCAAGGCATCCCGAACTCTTTTGCCCTCCGGCATCACCGTCGTCATATAGTTTCCTCTCTTGTATTTCCCGGGTCATTGAATTTCCTGCAAGCTGCAGATGCTCGAATACCGGCCAATCGCCACTCTACCTCAGCCCTTCGCAACTTGCAACCGATGAGAACTTCAGATAAGATGCCGATTCATTGTGTCTTCTGAGCTTAGACTGCCTGTCGAACAGCAGGGTCGAAACAACTCACTCGCAAGCCTCGCCTTGCAGAAACAATTATTTTATGGACTCACTGCTGATTCCCGTGCTGCTCGGCATTGTCGAGGGCTTGACCGAATTTCTGCCTGTATCTTCAACCGGCCATTTAATCATCACTGGACATCTTCTCGGATTTACAGGGGAAAAGGCCAACATCTTTGAAGTTGTGATCCAGCTTGGAGCAATCCTGTCCGTGGTCGTCCTCTACCGGAAGCGCTTTCTGGGTCTGCTCCGCCATGATCCCGAGAGACAGTTCTCCGGTCGCAGAGGCATGTATCTGCTTTTTTTAACCTCGCTCCCTGCCTCGATACTTGGTCTGCTGACCCACGGGCTCATCAAGCAGTATTTATTCAACACCACCACCGTAGCCTGGGCTCTGGCTTTCGGTGCGGCGGCCCTTCTGGCTGTTGAACAATGCAAACCGAATACAAAATACCAGGGTCTGGACTCAATCACCCCGGCCCTGGCTCTGGGAATCGGACTGTTTCAATGTCTGGCCCTTTGGCCCGGCTTTTCCCGCTCCGGGGCCACGATCATGGGCGGCATGATCCTCGGCGCCGGCCGGAAGACCGCTGCGGAATATTCCTTTATTGCGGCGGTCCCGATCATGTTCGCCGCAACCGGCTTCGATCTTCTCCAGGGCTGGAGCCTTTTTGAAGTTCAGGATTTCATCTTTCTGGGTATTGGTTTCGTCGTCTCCTTTATATCAGCCTGGCTCGCCGTCAAAAGTTTTATTCTGCTTTTGAGCCGGGTCACGCTTCGGCCTTTTGCCGTCTATCGATTGCTCATCGCGCCGCTTGTTTTATTTTTCAAAGTATAGCGCCGCAGGAAGCAAAACACGCTCACTCCGGTGAGTTCCCGGAAAAAATCAGAACCCGACAACGAGCCCGCCATGACCGCAAAACAAAATATTCTCTTTTCAGGCCTGGGCGTTTGCCTGCTGCTTGCCTCCGCCTGTTCTGTGGCCAAACTTCCCTATGATCTCGTCAAAGGGACTTTGAAAACGGCATACACCGCGACGAAATTCGTGGCCGTTTCCACTTACGGCACAGCGAAAGTGATTTACAAAGTCGGAGAATTCACCTTCAGCGTTGTCCAGGCCCCCCTGTCCTGGCCCCTGACGCACGATCTGGATTCCATCGGCGGCCTGCCCCCGAAAGAGGCCATTCAAAAGGGAAAGGTTAAAAACGCGCCCTATGTGGTCATGGGCAAACGCTATGTTCCCATGTCTGTAAAACAATCCCGATCCTACCGGGAAATCGGAACCGCCTCCTGGTACGGTCAAGAGACACGCAATCAACCCGGGGGGCACATGACCGCAAACGGAGAGGCCTTTGATCCCGCCCAGCTCACGGCTGCCCATAAACACCTGCCCCTGCCCACCTATGTCCGGGTCACCAATCTGCACACCAAAAAATCCATTGTTGTCCGGGTCAATGATCGCGGCCCCTTTGTTGCCGGCAGAATCATCGACCTCAGCGCCGGGGCTGCGAAACGGCTGGGCTTTTATTCCCAGGGAACGGCCAGGGTCCTAGTGGAGACAATTGTTGTGGAAGAAGCGTAAGGAAACGCGGAAGGCGGAGTGACGAACTCGGATGGCAAAACAACAGCCCATTATGATGACGGCAGAAAAATGCGACTGAATAAAGCCATCGCTTCAAGCGGGCATTGCTCCAGAAGAAAAGCGGATGAACTCATCGCCAAGGGCGAAGTCGTGGTCAACGGCGTCCAAATCCGGACCCTGGGGACGCAGGTCGATCTTCAGAACGACGTGGTCACGGTCTCGGGCAAGCGTCTGGAACTGATTGATCCAAGCCGAAAACAGCACCTCTATCTGGCCTTGCACAAACCTCCGGGATATGTTTCCACCGCCCGCGACCCCCAAGGTCGAAAAATCGTCCTCGATCTGCTTCCGAAATCCATCAATCAGCAGCGGGTCGTCCCCATAGGACGACTGGATTACGACTCCGAAGGCTTGCTTCTCTTGAGCAACGACGGCTCCATGATCCACGCCTTAACCCACCCCAGCCATCAGGTGGAGAAGACCTATCAGGTCCTGGTTCAAGGCAGGGTCACTCAGGATCAGCTGCGCATCATGCGCCGGGGCATGACCCTTAAAGAGGGGGAGAAGCTGGCCCCGACCAGGGTTGCCATCGCGGGGATGCCGGCACAAAAGACCTGGCTGCAGATGATTCTCATCCAGGGCCTCAACCGGCAAATCAGGAGGATGTGCCGGGATCTCGGACTCCGCGTAATCCGACTCATTCGGACCCGTGAAGGACCGGTGGACCTGCAGGGTCTTGCTTCCGGGACCTTTCGCTATTTACGCCCTTCGGAGATCCGTGAACTCTCGGCATACGACCGCCGCCCGGAAAGCGGCGAAGCCCCCGGCCCGACAAGTAATGCCTGAAAAAAAACCTGTTTACATTTCAAAAACAATGCTTATGGGAAATTGTATATGAATTGCATCGCCGGCCTTCTTGTTGCCGCTCTGGACCTTTCGGAACTGGACAAGGCCGAGGGCGCGGTGACCTGCTGCAGTCTGGTCTATAGGGAAAAATGAACCTCCGTGTCGAATGTTACGCCGGGTATATGGCGGAACAGGAGCCGAGACGTTTTCAGCTCGGGTTTGAAGGTATTGAAGTGGAAGCCGTCCTCGATCGCTGGGCCGGTCCCGATCATCGTTACTTCAGGGTCAAGGGGCATGACCAGTCCCTGTACATCCTCCGTTATGACATCCATCGAGATCAATGGGACCTGGCCGCATCCGGGACATCACTCACAGCAACCAAAAGGATGAAACCCATGACCACACTAAGCAATGAACATATTACAGTCGGCCCCTGCCGGATCAACCGCATCCAGCATCCGGCGGGAACAAAAAAACCGATTATCCTCCTGCATGGGGCCAAATTCGAAGCGGACACCTGGCTGCAATTGGGAACTCTGGAGAGGCTCGCTAAAGCAGACCACCCGGTCCATGCCCTGGACATGCCCGGATTCGGGAAATCCGAATCCTGTGCCGCAAAAGAATCCGAAGTCATCCAGTCTTATATCGGACAAGAGCAGCTGGACAAACCGGTCCTTGTCGGGCCGTCCAGAGGGGGGCGCTTTGCCCTTGAATTCTATTTTGCCCATCCGGAACTGGTGGGTGGTCTGATCCTGGTCGGTACGGTGGGTATAGAAGACAATAAAGACAGGTTCCAAGACATTGCAGTTCCCTGTCTGCTGATCTGGGGCGGTGAAGACACCATCTCCGATCCGCAAAACGGATATTTCCTCAATCGGGAGATCCCGGACTCCGAATTGCTGATCCTTGAAGGGGCTCCGCATCCCTGCTATCTTGAAAAAACAGAGGAATTCCACCAGGCCCTGATTGCTTTTCTCAATGAACGATATGCCTGAAACCGCATCTAGCAGCGACCGCTGCAGGTATTTCTTCGAGCCGGCCTCGGCAATGCCGAAGCTATCCCTTCTGGTTCAAAAACCTCCGCAGCCGGTACGCCTGGAAACAGACGGCAAACCACTGCCCGGGAATTGGAAAGGGAACCCTGTTCAGCCGGGAGGAGATCCTCTCGTTCCTGGACGGTACAGCTTTCCCGGGAGACGGGTGATCATTCTTCCAATCCCTAGTATCCACCGCCAAGGAGTTTCACCTATGCAGTCCACGGCAAAGCAGGAACAGAACCTCTCGAATGACCAGGGCCAAGCTTTGGTCAAACTGGCCAGATTAACCCTGGAGAACAAACTGAAACAAGCGGATGGACAAAGTGAGGCTGAGCTGCAGACAATCCTCTCAGACCCTGAACTGCAAAACAAACAGGGGACCTTCGTCACCCTGCACCTGCAAGACCGGCTCCGGGGCTGCATCGGCAGCCTGCTTCCAGAAAAACCGCTTTGCGAAAGCGTCCGGGAAAACGCCCTCAATGCAGCCCTCAAGGACCCCCGTTTTACGCCGCTTACTGCTGCTGAACTCGACAAGACACACATAGAAGTCAGTGTGCTCACAGACCCCCAGGTCCTGGACTATACAGATGACCAGGACCTGCTTGCCAGACTGCGGCCGAACATTGACGGCGTCATTCTGCAGCAAGGCATGGCCAGGGCGACGTTTCTGCCCCAGGTCTGGGAGCAGCTGCCGCAGACCAGCCAATTTTTGAGCCAGCTCTGTCTCAAGGCCGGTCTTTCTGCCGATGCCTGGAAAAAAGAACACCCGCAGATTCTCACCTACCAGGCCCAGTACTTCGAAGAACCAAAATAGACTGGAAGACCGGTCTATTTTGGTTCATATTTTTCCAGTTTTTTCTTTTGAAAAAAAAATTTCATAAAACAAAGCCGGACGATTCTGTTCGCCCGGTTTTGTTTTATGTGCCCTCTTCCCAGGAATCGAGATATTCGCTCTGCTCCGCCGTGAGGGCATCGATGCTGATATTCATGGCTTTGAGCTGCAGTCCGGCGATCTCATCGTCCAGGCTTTCCGGAAGCTGAAAGACCTCCGGCTTCAAACTTTCCTTGTTTTTGACCCCATATTCGCAGGCCAAAGCCTGGCCGCAGAAAGACGTGGACATCACCTCGCTGGGATGCCCCTCGGCCGCCGCCAGGTTGATGAGCCGACCTTCCCCCAGGACAAAGAGCTTTTTCCCCTTGAGTATGTATTCGTCCATAAAGGGTCGGACCCGCCTGCAGGATTCGGCATGATCGGCCAGAGCGGAGAGTTCCAGCTCGATATCGAAATGCCCGGAATTGGCCATGATCGCCCCGTACTTCATCTGCTGCATGTGATCAAAGCTGATTACATGCTTATTGCCGGTCACCGAACAGAAAACGTCTCCGATCGCAACTGCCTCCTGCATGGGCATGACCCGGAAACCGTCATAGGCGGCCTGCAGGGCCCGGAATTGATCCACTTCCGTGACAATGACATTGGCCCCCATTCCTCTGGCCTTTTGGGCCACACCGCGGCCGCAGCTTCCATACCCGCTGACCACGAATGTCTTGCCGGCATACAGCAGATTCGTGGCCCGGGTGATGCCGTCGATGGTGGATTGTCCGGTTCCGTAGAAATTGTCCACCAGATGCTTGGTCTTGTTGTCATTGACCGCGATCATGGGATATTTCAAGGCATTAGCCTTTTCCATGGCCTTGAGCCGGATAATCCCGGTGGTCGTCTCTTCACAGCCGCAGATAATGTCCGGAATGAGCCCGCTGTGATTTTTGTGGATCTCGGAGACGAGATCACAGCCGTCATCAATGGTGATATGGGGCCCGAAGGCGATCACCTTGTTCAGATAACGGTAATAATCCTCGCCGGATTCGCCCTTGTAGCCCCAGACCTTGACGCCCTCCTCGGCCAGGGCCGCGGCCACGTCGTCCTGGGTGGAGAGGGGGTTGCAGCCGGTAATGGCCACGTCCGCCCCTCCGGCGATCAGGGTCCGGACCAGAATGCCGGTCTCTTTGGTCACATGCAGAGCCAGGCCGATCCTCACGCCCTGAAGCGGTTTTTCTTTTTGAAATCGCTTCCGGACTTCCAAGAGGGCCCCCATATTCAATTCCGCCAGTTCCAGGTTGTTTTTACCCTGAACAGCCAAAGACATGTCTTTCACTTCATACTTGTCTGTACTTTCCATTGTTGCTCCTTTTTGTTTCGGATTTGCGTGCGATATGCACATGAATTATCAAACCATGATTCACCGGATGTTCCTGAAATGTTTCCACGGAAAACCCGGCGTCCTCCAACCATTGAAGCATTTCCTTTCTGTCGAAGCCCAGCCAGACCCCGCCGTAGGTCTTTCGAATCGTCTCCTGATCGTGTTTGGCAAAATCAGTGATCAGCAGCAGTCCCTGAGGCTGCAGCACCCTGGCCGCTTCCTGAATCCCGGAAGCCGGAAGGGATACATGATGCAGGACCATATTCAACACCGCGGCGCCGGCCTCCCCGTCGCCCAGGGGCAGGTGCTCCAATTCGCCCAGGCGAAGTTCGATGTTTCGATCTTTTCCAAAGGCCTCTTCCCGAGCCCTGGCCAGCATTTCAGGAGAGCTGTCCACGCCGATCACCCGCCGGCATTTTGCGGCGAAATCCGGCAGGAGTTCGCCAGTTCCACAGCCAAGATCCGCCAGAACCTCGGTTTCAGGGATCTCTCTCAGGACAAGGGCGCTCAAGTCGAAATCTCCAAGGATATCATTTTTCAGACGCCGCCAGTGGGCTGCCACTCGATTGAAAAACAGTTTGGTCTGCTGCTTGCGGAACTCCAGCACCTCACCGGCCCTTTGCAAATCCCCTTCGTAAACAGACCCGGGACGAACCGCCCGGTTCAGATACTGGACCAGATCCTGATTGTCGTGGTTCAAGGGCGCGTAATAGTACACAAAAAACCCGTCCCGCCGGGAGGAAAGCAGAGAGCATTCGGTCAAGACCTTCAAGTGCCGGGAAACTCTGGACTGGCCCATGTCCATGACCTGCACGAGCTCATTGACATTGAGTTCATGCTTGAGGAGGACGAGATAGAGCCGCAGCCGGGTGGCATCCGCCAGAGCCTTCAATTGCTTCAGTATATCCATAAATTTAAATATCAAGATAAATTGATATGCCGAAAGACAGTTTTACCAGCACCCTTTTCCCTTGTCAAGTCAAATTAAAGGACTCAATACGCTGACCTCGTTTCACCCCTGTATAACGGCTCAAAAATAATGCAAGGCCTATGGATGCAGCTCTCTGCAAAGTTTTAAAAACCTCGCGGGCAGGCATCCCCGAGCAGAGGTTCCGGATTGACCAGGGCCCGGCCCAGGCTGATCCCGAAATGGAGGTGCGGACCCGTGGCCCGTCCAGTGGAACCGGTGCGACCCAGAAACTCCCCTTTGGCTAGATGCTGCCCCGTTTGGACCGCGATGGATGAAAGATGAAAATACATACTGATCACGCCCTGGCCATGATCGATGTAGACCGATTTCCCGGCAAAAAAATGATCCGCGGTCAAAACCACGAGGCCCGCATTCGCAGCCGTCACCGGAGCCTGATCGCCGGACCTGATGTCCAGGCCCCGATGGGGCGAGCGGGGCTTGCCGTTGAGCACCCTTTTCAAACCGTAAGCGCTGGAGATGTCCCCGGCAGCCGGCCGTTGGAACGGGCAGGACCACATTTTTCCAGGGGAAATCCTGCTCAGGACCTTGCGCACGGCCTGCTGCTCCCGCTGATGCCTGTCCAAAGCGGCTTGACTCAAGGCAACTTTGTCCTTGGACACTGTGAGGTTCTGGACCGGAGCCTGTCTGTCCCGAACACGGATCACCCTTTCCTGGACGCGGGTGATCCCATATTTTTCCGCCTGAACCCGTACTGTCTTCATTCCGGGGGTATGGCGCTTCACATCCGTACCCAGCAGGACATGGGCGGCATAGGCCTGATTCTTGAACTTGAGCGGGACGGACATACCAGTGTCCAGCCAGTCAATGCGAACCTTTTTGAAATGCACAGGAGAGCGCATGCCGAGAAAAAACGGCTCTCCAAGAACGATTGTCTGCGGCAGGTCTATGTGCAATACATTCCTTTCAACCCAGGCTTGAGAATCCATGAAAAACCCCTGACCCAGCAGCAGCAAGCACACAATCACGATACGCTGCATGACGCCTCCTTCCATTCGTTTACAGTGGAAAAGCCCCGACAACTCAGTATACACTCTGCTTTTGCACTCACTCTCAAGCCTCTCCTTGCTCCGGGGCCTTGCGGCAGCAGGCCTTGACTCTTTGGGAGATCTGTGAAAAACAAAGTGGTAACGCACCGAATTTTCGAAGATCTCTCAGGCCTTCTATGGACACAAAGCTTTTCAATTATGATCTCGATGATCCGCTCAGTATCTTTAACCGGCATATTTTTTGTCCGATTCACAAACGATATTCCGCTTTTCTGAGCTGTCCGTCCTGCCCGGACTTTCCCTGCCGGAAGCTCAGCCGGACAGACCTGCGCATGCTCTCCCTTTCACCGTTTCTGAACCGGGAAGTGACAGAATTCAAAACAAGGAGACAAAAGATGTATATCCTGAAAAAGTACGACGGCACCCTGGAAATCGTTGAGGAACTGGATGAGAAAAATCCGGATCAGGAACTCCTCAAGAATGTGGAAGAAGTCTATCCTGTGACCAAGGTTCTGGTGCCCCAACTGCGGCTGGTGCCCAAGACGAAAGAAGAGCGGCACAAGATCAAGGAAAGCCTGGAAAAAGAGCAAACGAGCCCCAAAGAAGAGACCGCGGCCAATCCGAAGAGCGGGAAAGCAGCCTCCAAAAAAACATGAACTTTTTCAAGTCCAAAGAAAACCCTTTGAAAAAAGCTTGACCTCTGAAGCGCTATCAGGTACAAGTTTTTCGTTTGCAGCGATCCCCGGTAGCTCAACCGGCAGAGCGGGTGACTGTTAATCACTAGGTTGGCGGTTCAAGTCCGTCCCGGGGAGCCAAGAAAATCAAGAGGTTACTAAATTGGGGTAACCTCTTTTTTTTGCCAAAACGCCTTTGGGGTAACTTTCGGGTAACCTTTCGAACTGTTCATAATTTTTTTCAATGGCCGCCCGGATATCCGAGCGGCCTTTTTGGTTCTGGCTTGATTGGTCTCAATTTTTTATTGAGGCTATCCGTTTTTTTTCAACGCATGTCTTGAGTCCGGACAAGACGCGTCTCCTGGTATGCCTGCAGGTCTTTTTGACGATAGCGAATAATTCCGCCGTCCTTAACAAACTTCGGGCCACGTCCCTCATAGCGCCAGTTTTTCAAGGTGGTCGGGTGATACCCGTAAAGGGCTTCTACTTCCTCCGGGGTCAAGCTAACCTTGTGGTGCAAAGCCACTACTTTGGCTGCCTGGTCGAACTTTTTTTCTAAAGCTTGCAAAACATCCTGGTCAATCATCGAACTATCTTTTTCAGAAAGCTCTTTGAATTTTGCGGCCTGCTCTAACCTACATTCAATAATTTTCAATAGTTCTTGATCTGTCATTTTGAACACTCCTTCCAGCCGTCCTTCAGGCCGCGCAGCTGGTTGATCCTTCCATTGCCAAATTCCGGCAGACTTCCCCGATCATTTTATCATCAGCATTCGTGTCGGCCAGCATTTTGACAAAACTCACGATTGTTTGCCCTTTGGTTTCTTCAAGCTCTTGCCGGGCCTTTTTCTCTGCCTGCTTCGGATCAGGAGCTGCAGAAGCGGATTGCTTTTCCTCCTGGGGAGGCTTCCGGTAACTTTTCCCATCCAGAAAGGCTTCTTGAACGATCTGGTTTGTCTCGCTGATCCTGAGACTGATTGTGCCAACATCCCGCTTCACAACTTCAGCCAAAAGGGCCAGACGCTGCCGAAGAAAACGGAGCGAATCGTCTAAAATCGAATACATTATGTCAACGTCCATTTCTTGTGCATCCCGAAACATGCTCGACATGAGTATAAAAGGATCCAGAAGGCTTTCAAAACAATCCTCCAAATCAAGCAAGATTGAATCGGATTGCATTTCATCAAGGACTTGCCCGCGCTTTAAATGCT
>JAABTT010000026.1 GCA_011389765.1 Desulfohalobiaceae bacterium S24
TAAGATTGAAGATTTAAGATTGAAGATTGAATATTGAAGATTGCTGCCTCAAGAAACGGACATTTTGTCCTGAAAAGGACTCATCGCCAACGTAATCGCATAGAAGTTCAATTGAAGTTTCATACGAGTAATCAATCTTCAATCTTCCAGCCCCCAGCCCTGCCAGACTTGGTGCCGCCAGTTTTGAAAGGATGCGGCGAAATCGTTCATGGGCAGCTCGCTCCGGTCTCCGGTCCGGCGGTCCTTCACTTCAATGACTCCCTTCCCGAGTCCCTTCCCGCCGACAATAACCTGCATTGGGTAGCCGGCCAGATCGGCGTCCTTGAACTTGAACCCCGGACGTTCATCCCGGTCGTCAAAGAGGACGTCGATGCCCATACTCTCGAGCAGAGCGTAGAATTCTTCTGCTTTGGCCAGAACCTCTTGGTCCTGGACATTGAGCGCGATGAGCGCGGTTTCAAAGGGGGCTATGGACGGAGGAAAAATAATGCCGTTTTCATCGTGGTTCTGTTCAATGGCCGCGGCCACCAGACGACCCACTCCGATGCCGTAACAGCCCATGATAATTTCCTTTTCTTCCCCTTTTTCATCCAGGAAGGTGGCCTGCATGGAGCGGCTGTATTTGGCCCCGAGCTTGAAAATGTGACCGACCTCGATGCCTTTGTAAAAGCTGACAGCCGCGGCGCAATCCGGGCAGGGATCGGTTTCCCGGATATTGACCAGATCCGCATAACCGGCAAGCCGGACATCCCGCTTGAGATCCACATGCCGAAGATGGTATTCATCCTGATTGGCGCCGGTGATCCAGTCGGTTTCTTTACTCAAAAGCGTATCGGCCACAATGGTTTGAACCTCGAGGTCTTTGGGGCCGGCAAAACCGACTTTGGCCCGGCTCCAGGCCACGACCTGCTCCGGGGAGGCCAGTTTGAGCTCCACGGCGTTCAGATAATTCTTAAGCTTGACTTCGTTGAGTTCACGATCGCCAGGGACAAGAGCGGCGACGGCCTTGCCGTCGGCTTCATAGAGCATGGTTTTGATGATTTTTCGGGGATGGGCCTGAAGAAAATCAGCCACTTTCTGCACCGTGTGCATATCCGGAGTCTTGACTGGCTCAGATTCCGCACAGGTCTCTCGGCATTTTGGGCGGGCGTCCGTGACTTTGGCCTTTTCCAGATTGGCGGCAAAGGTGCACTTGCTGCAGACCGCGATGGTGTCTTCACCGGTTTCGGCAAGGACCATGAATTCGTGGGAAAAACTGCCGCCGATGGTCCCGGAGTCGGCCTGAACCGAACGAAAGTCAAGACCGAGACGTTGAAATATCCGGGTGTAGGCCTCGAACATCTGCATGTAAGTTCGTTCGGCCCCGGCTTCATCCCGGTCAAAGGAATAGGCGTCTTTCATGATGAATTCCCGGCAGCGCATCAGCCCGAATCTGGGCCGGATCTCGTCTCTGAATTTGGTCTGCACTTGATAGAGATTTACCGGGAGTTGCCTGTAGGAATGGACGTCCCGGCGGATCAGGTCGGTGATCACTTCTTCATGGGTCGGTCCCAGACAGGAGTCCCTGGCGTGTCTGTCCCTAAGACGCAGCAGCTCTTTACCGTATTCCTCCCAGCGGCCGGTCTCCTGCCAGAGGTCGGCCGGCTGGACCATGGGCATGAGGACTTCCAGGCAGCCGGCCCTGTTCAGTTCTTGTTTTATAATGTCCGCGGTTTTGTTGATGCTTTTCAGTCCCAGGGGCAGATAGGTGTAGATGCCCGAGGTCAGTTTGCGGATCATGCCGGCCCGAACCAGAAGTCGATGGCTGACGACTTCCGCTTCGGCAGGATTTTCTTTCAGAGTGGGAAGATAGTAATTGCTGAGTCGCATGTCATACCCCAAAAAAATTTTTAAAGCAAAATTTTTTTCGTTTTTTGTTCAGGATGGTATTCTGAAAAACCGGGTTGAGGTTATCCTATTCCAGAGCCATTAAGGTCCTTTAAGGGTGCAGTTTGGAAATATCATTTTCATTCTTCAAGGTAGAAGTTCAATTCTTCTTGAAAAGCCTCGAGCAGACTGTCTTCCCGGGCTTTGCGGATCACCTTGCCTTTGCGGAAGATGAGTCCCTTGCCTTTGCCTCCGGCGATCCCGAGGTCCGCTTCCCTGGCCTCTCCGGGGCCGTTGACCGGACAGCCCATCACCGCCACGCTGAAGACCCTGGATATGGGCTGCAGAATGCGCTCCACGTCTCGAGTGAGACCGATCAAGTCGATTTCAGTGCGTCCGCAGGTCGGGCAGGAGACTATCTCCGGGCCCCTGGCCCGAAGGCCGAGGCTGCGCAATATTTCCCAGGCCACCAAAATTTCGTCCCGGGGATCTCCGGTCAGGGAGACCCGCAGGGTGTCCCCCAGGCCTTCCCAGAGCAGGAGACCGCAGCCGAGGCTGCTTTTCACGATGCCCCGCACAAGGGTTCCGGCTTCCGTAATGCCGATGTGCAGCGGATAATCACATCTTTGACTCAGCAGGCGGTAGGCGGCCAGGGTATTCAGGACGGATGAGGACTTCAAAGAGATCTTGATCAGATGAAACTGCTGTTTTTCCAGGAGCAGGACGTGCTTCAAGGCGCTTTCCACCAGAGCTTCCGGAACAGGTCCGCCAAATCGACGGAGCAGGTCTTTTTCAACAGACCCGCTGTTGACCCCGATGCGGATGGGGACCTGTCGCTCCAAAGCAGAGCGGACCACCTCCTGAACCTTCCGGGGTGATCCGATATTTCCGGGATTGATTCGCAGCCCGTCCACTCCGGCCTCGAGCGACATCAGGGCCAGATGATGTTGGAAATGGATATCCGCGATCACAGGGAGCGGTGCGCTCTTCTTGATGGCGGGCAGGGCTTGGGCTGCTTCCGGATCAGGGACAGCCAGGCGCACGATTTCACAGCCGGCCTGGGCCAGATCCTGGATTTGCCGGCCGGTGGCCTGAACGTCCCGGGTATCGCTGTTCGTCATGCTTTGGACCCTGACGGGCTGTCCTCCTCCGATGAGAACGTCCCCTACAGCGATGGTCCGGGTCAATGATCTGGGCGAAGGGGCGGTTTGATCTGTGGTCCATGCTGCCATGGACCTTGTCATACTAAATTTTTTTCTGCAAGCCAAGGAGTGATTTTTTGCTTGACTTTTATCCTGCCCAGTGTATTATTTTTATGTCTTCGCTTTTGGAAGGGCGGAGTTTCTTTATTTTTTTATTTCAGGAGTAGTTCAAGTATGAAGAAGCTGTATGTTGGGAATTTGCCGTTTTCCTCTTCTGAAGAGGACGTTCGTGAACTTATGGCCCAGTACGGCCAGGTCGAGTCCGTCAATCTGATTCAAGACCGGGAAACCGGCAGACCCAGGGGATTCGGATTTGTGGAGATGGAAACAGGCGCTGATGAAGCCATTGAAGGGCTAAACGGCACTGATTTCGGAGGAAGAACTCTGAAGGTCAATGAAGCCAAACCACGAAGGTTTGATCGTTAATAATTTGAAACGATCTTTTTAAAAAAGCCGTCTTGAAGACGGCTTTTTTTTTAGAATAACCGGATATGATTTCAACCGGAGGCTTGACTGCTCATATTTTTTTGTTTCTGACCTCGTCTTTGATGCGTTTGACATGGCCCCGGCCGAGGCCTTTGACCTCGCAGCCCAGCTCGAACAAGCGTTCGATCCGGGCATCATTCAACAGGCCGAAGCAGTCGATGATCGCCGCTGGGCGGCCAATCTCCCGCAGGATTTGATCAGGATCTAAGTCCAGATACATGGTGTGGCGGACGGCCAGGACTACGGCATCGGCATTGTTCAGGGCTTTGGGCAATGCCCGTTCGATGCTCAGTTCAGTCAGCCCTTCTTGATTTCTGAAAAAATTTTTCCTGGAATGCCCGGCCCCGGGGTAGCTGTCTTGTTTTTCAAATTCATACCAGTGCCGGACATACGGATCGTGGACCACGATCTCGCCTCCCATTTCCTTGAGTTTGCGGACAATGATCTCCGAACCGGAATAGCGTGTGTCCCCGACATCCTCACGGTAGGACGCCCCAAGGATCACGATCTTGGAAGCAGCCACAATCTTTCCCATATTGCGCAGGGCGTCCCGCACCAGCTGGGCCGGCCGCAAAGCCCGGGTGTCGTTGATGTCAATGGCCTGAGGAGTGATTGTAAAGATGTCCTCTTCAAACCCCATAAGGGTGTGGTAGGACCAGACCCCGAGGCCGCCGTCCTTGGGCAGGCAATAGCCTCCAATGCCGGGACCCGGAAAGATGATGTTGTCATGGGTGGGTCGGACTTTGATGGCCTCAATGACCTTGAGAAGATCCACGCCGTTGGTTTCCGCAAATAAGGACCATTCGTGCAGGAAGGCCAGGATGGTCGCTCGATAGGAATTTTCCACAATTTTGCAGGTCTCGCTCTCCAGCGGTCTGTCCAGAACTGTCAATGGATACTCCTGAACATTGAGCACCTCGGACAGGAATTGGATCACACGCTGCCGGGCCGCCGTGTTGATGCCGGAGCAGACCCTCCAGAAATCACGAATCGAGGACACATAGTCCCGGCCGGGCATGACCCGCTCAAAGGAATGGGCCAGGAGCGGTTCTTCCTGGTTGATTCCCCGCCTGCGAAAGGCTTTCTTTATGATGGGATAGGCCACGTACTCCGTGGTCCCGGGCGGGACCGTGGTCTCAATGAGCACCAGGCACCCGGGAACAATCCGTTCTCCGATGACTTGAAGGCTCTGTTCCAGGTCGCCTATTTCGGCATGACCGGACCGGACATTGCCGAAATCGTTTTTATGGTAATCGCACTGAACATCCACCACCACCACGTCAGCCAGAGCCAGGGCCTGGAAGGAAAAGCTTGCGGTCAAGGTCTTCTTGTCCAGGACGCAGCGTTCAATCAAGGGGCCGACTTCGGGGTCTTCGGCCTCCACCGGGCAGCGCCCCTGGTTCAGATAGGGGATTTTCCAGTAGGACCTGGGGGATGGCCGCTGCATCGCGATGACGAATTTGGAGGGTTCTCCTGTCTCCGGGCGCAGACTGTCCGCGATCACGCCGGCCATGACCGCGCCGACAAAGCCCACGCCCATGACCACGACGATTTCCCGACCCAGCGCCCGCTGCTCGGCGGCCACAGCTGTGAGGCGCTCATTTTCCGTTTGATACTCAGCTTGAGAGGGAAGCGGAAATACTTCCCCGGAAGGGGAAACAGATTGATGGCTGTGTTCGTGTTCAGGCATTGCCGTTCCTTGTGTGGTCTTATCCGTGTGGGAGCAAGTCCCCGGGAGGTTTATTCCGGGGGTTGGCGTGGATAATAGGGCATATGCACTGCACAGGCAAGCAAATTTTGAAACCGCTGTGTATTTCAATACATGAGGATTTCAAAATTTTGCAGTGACGAAGTAGATGAGTGAGTTTCCGGCCAAACACTATATATGAAGGCCGAGGGCGAACCCCCGCCTCCCGACCTTCATATTGGCGCGCCCTTGATTATTCCAAACAGAAGGCGTCCTGAATTTTTTCCAGGGTCTTTTCCCCAATGCCTTTGACCGCAGCGATTTCTTCGACATTTTGAAAGGGGTGCTCCGCCCGGTAGTCCACAATCCTTTGGGCCAGGACCGCTCCGATGCCTTTGACTTGCTGCAGTTCTTCAACATTCGCCGTATTCGGGTCGATCTGGTCCTGCGAACATTCAGTGAAGCCGGTCCCGGCAATCAAAAAAAACAGGGTCAGGGTCAGGAGAAGGGCCTTAGCCAATTTTTTTTGGTTTTTCATAAAAACCTCCTTTGTGTAAGCGGTTGGCTCACGAAGAGCAATACATTATCCCCCGGCAGGGACAGAACTGTCAGAATCTTAGCAAAATGCATGCCAAAAACAGGTGAAAACCTCGAAAGTAAAGATTTTCGTTGTATATTCTTCTATTTCAATGTGTTAGCTGAAGACATGCCGGAAGGTTTCAGTCGTATTTGGCTCTTTCAAAACGCTTGTTGAGGATGAAAATCCGATAAAATCAGACTGAAATTTGTAAGTTGTTGAAATTATTGTTCTGGAAAAATCAGACAGGAATCTGAAAAAAGCAGACAGTGGGGTGTGTCATGAGCGGATGCAAGTTCCGCGAGGACATCGAACCTTTTCTTGACAATTCAGAGGGTGTGTTTAGAATTCTTTGTCTGAGGTTTAAAAGGGGGTGGGGTATGTGTCTGGCGGTTCCAGCGGAAGTGAAGGATATTGCCCAGGGCATGGCTGCGTGTGCAGTGGATGGCGGTCAAATCCGCATTCAAGCCTCGCTTGTGCTCTTGGATGAAGAGGTGGCTGTGGGCGATTATGTCCTCATTCACGCCGGGTTTGCTCTGCGGCGTCTGGACCGGCATGAGGCCTTGGAAACATTGGATTTGCTCCGGGAAATGGCCCGGCAGGACGAGGCCCCGGCTTCCTGGTAAGGGCCACTGATTTCAGGGTTCTTTACAATGCGCTAAATCAAGCTATCATTTTAAGCGCTTAATTATTGTTAGAATGTAAAAGTCTGGATTTACTTGAGAGGAGGTTTTGTATGATGCGCTCATTGAAATACGCAATAGCTGTCTGGACTCTGTTTTTTTGGATGCTGTGTTCCGGATCAGCCTTGTCGTCTTTGCCGGAGTTCACCGAACTGGCTGAAGAGGCCGGTCAGGCTGTGGTGCATATCAGCACGGTCAAAGTGGTCAACACATCGGACAAAATGAAGCAGTTTTTAGAACCTTTCCAGAAAAAAGGTTCCCCTTTTGAAGATTTTTTCGATCAATTTTTCGGGGACGGGATTCCCAGGGAACGGAGGGAAAAGGCTTTGGGGTCCGGTTTTATTATCTCTGAAGAAGGATTTGTGGTCACCAACAATCATGTCGTGCAGAAAGCCGATGAAATCGAAGTGATTTTAAAAGGGGGCGAAAAGAGCTATCCGGCGGAGGTTGTGGGAACCGATCCTGAAACGGATCTGGCTTTGTTGAAAATCGAAGCGGATACACAGCTTCCGGCCCTGCAGTTCGGCGATTCAGAGGATATCAAAGTCGGTCAATGGGTGGTGGCCATCGGCAATCCTTTTGGTCTGGATCATACTGTGACCGCCGGAATCATCAGCGCCAAGGGTCGAGTGATCGGGGCCGGCCCCTATGATGATTTTCTTCAGACCGACGCATCCATCAATCCGGGGAACAGCGGCGGCCCTCTGTTGAATCTTGAAGGGGAGGTCATCGGGATCAACACCGCCATCGTGGCAAGCGGCCAGGGCATTGGATTTGCCATTCCCAGCAATATGGCCGAGGGGATTATCGCACAACTCATGGAGTTCAATAAAGTGAAGCGCGGCTGGCTTGGGGTCGTGATTCAGGATGTTGATGCCAATACAGCCAAGGCCCTGGGACTGAGTGAGCCGAAAGGCGCTTTGATCGCTTCGGTCAATCCGGGTGATCCAGCGGACGAAGCCGGCATGCAAGTCGGGGACGTTATTCTTTCGGTGAATGGGGAGTCCATTGAAGACGCCGGGGAGCTGACTCGGATGATCGGTCATTTGTCCCCGGACAAAAAGGTGGCGATTCGTGTCTGGCGGAAAGGGGAGATCCGGGAGTTTGATGTGCTGCTTGGCGAGCGGAATCTGCAAACCGCGCAGTCCACAAGGGAGCAGGAGGGTGATTCCTCAACAATTTTAGGGCTTGAGGTGCGTCCGGTCACGGATCAGGAAGCCCAGGCCTTGGGCCTTGATCAGGTCCAGGGTCTCATTGTAAGCAACGTGAATCAGACTTCTCCTGCTGCTGAAGCCGATATCAGAAAGAGTGACGTCATCCTGGAAGCCAATGGCCGGCCGATGAATTCCCTGGCCGATTTGAACGCCGTGCTCAAGGGCGATGCCGCCCAGAAAGGGGTCATTATGTTTTTGATCAAGCGGCGCGGTCAGAATCTTTTCCGGACAGTCCCCCTTGATGAGCAGTGAAGTAAGCCTCTGGGCCGGTTCCAAGGTCAATCTCTATTTGAGGATCCTGGGCCGCCGCGAGGACGGTCTCCATGAATTGGAATCCGTTTTTTTGCCCCTGCCCCGTCCCCGGGATCGCTTGACCCTGCGGGCCGCCCAATCCGGGGCAGGGCTTGTCTTGACCTGTTCCGAGCGGGCCTTGCAAAACAGCTCCAATATCCTGTTCGCCGCGTATCGGATTTTCGGGGAACGGACCGGACTGTATCCCGATCTCAATCTCCACCTCGACAAAGAGATCCCCTCCGGGGCAGGTCTGGGTGGCGGCAGTTCGGATGCGGCTGTTTTCCTGACGTATCTCAACTCTCTGCCGGGAGAAAAACACAGGCTTTCTTCCTTAGAGCTTCGGGATCTGGCCGGTCGCGTCGGCTCGGATGTCCCGTTTTTTCTTTTGAATCAAGCAGCCCTCATCAGGGGAGCCGGAGAGAGTATTCAGCCCCTTCAAGTGAATCTCGGGACCTTGAGACTCGTCCTGGTTTGCCCGGACTGCAGGGTGTCCACTGCTGAAGCCTATGCGTCCTGGGATAGAGGCTTGAGGCCTGAAGCTTCGGGGAGTCTCCGACAAAAAGACTTGACAGGCCGGACCAGGCGGTTTAAAAGTAGCTTTCGTTTTTCGGGCTTTCTGTGCTGGAATGATTTTGAACAGGTTGTTTTCAGCCAATTCCCCGCATTACGTTCTCTCAAAGAAGCCCTCTTGAAACAAGGGGCGGCGGCAGTGGTCCTCACAGGTTCCGGTTCTGCCCTGGTCGCTTTATTTCATTCTCAAGTATTGGTAGCGCATGCCTGCTCCTGGTTGCAAAAACACCGGGTTTCTCACTATGTCAATGAACACTGGGGTGTAGCCAAGTGGTAAGGCAACGGGTTTTGGTCCCGTCATGCGGAGGTTCGAATCCTCCCACCCCAGCCATACATTTTCCTGTTCGTACATTGGGGTTGAAGCTTAGGAACAGCAAGCATACATGAAGAAAAGAGTGTTGAGGTCTGAAAAGTTTATCCTGCCTCGAATTTTCCTCATCCGTTCGTGAAGAGACATCTTCAATGGCCAAGAGCGAATCACCTTGCCGCTATGCATCTTCAAAGAAACAATCAAGAAGACGACAAGGATTTTATTTGGGCGACTGCGTCTCTTTCAGAAGAGAGGTCAATCCAAGAGGCATCGCCTGATCGATAGGAATCCCTTTCTATATTCATGAGCTAGCGCAGCATTCCGGAGATCGTTGCGGGATAGTGGAGAAGTCTGGGGTTGTGAAAATTGAAAACCTTAAGGATAATGAGCCGATGGACAGCTATGGAGAACTGAAATTGATTACCGGGACGGCCAATCCGCAATTGGCCGAGTCGATAGCCAAACATGTGCAGTGCCGCTTGACTCCCGCCATTGCCCAGCCTTTCAGCGACGGTGAGATTCGGGTTGAAATAGGGGCCAATGTACGGGGAAAAGATGTCTTTGTCATTCAATCCACCTGCAGGCCGGTGAACAACAGCCTCATTGAGCTTTGTCTCATGCTGGACGCTTTGAAACGAGCCAGTGCCAGGAGAATTACAGCAGTGGTCCCCTACTACGGCTATGCCCGTCAGGACAGAAAGGTTGTCCCCAGGGTGCCCATCAGTGCCAAGATGGTCGCCGATTTTTTGATGGTGGCCGGGGCCGGGCGGCTGCTGACCATGGATCTACATGCCGGTCAGATTCAGGGTTTTTTTGATAAACCCGTGGACAATCTTTACGCCTCCAAGGTCTTGTTGAACTATCTCAGGGAATTGAAGAACGATCTCGTCTTGGTTTCACCGGATGCCGGAGGCACTGAACGGGCCAGGGCTTTTGCCAAACAGCTCCAGGCCGGTCTGGCCATTGTGGACAAGCGCAGGGATAAGCCGAATCAGGCAAGCGCTATGCACATTATCGGTCAGGTCGAGGGGAAGACGGCGGTAATCGTCGACGATATGGTCGATACCGCCGGAACCTTGGTGGCTGCAGCCGACGCCCTGTTTGAACGAGGCGCGACCCATGTGTATGCCTGCGTGACCCACCCGGTCCTGTCCGGTCCGGCGATAGAACGGATCAATAGTTCCAGATTGAATAAAGTTGTGGTCACGGATACCATTCCTCTGACCTCTGAAGCTGAGTTGTGTCCCAAGATCGAGGTTGTTTCCGTTGCCGAACTCTTTGCCAAGGCCATTAAGAATATCAATCAGGAAACCTCAATCAGCGGGTTGTTTACTAAAGTTTAAATTCAAGAAGGAGTACTGTACCATGGCTGAACAATATAGCCTGCATGTGGAAAAACGTTCAACTACAGGGAAAAACGCCATGAGCCGTTTGCGGAGCAATGGTTTTGTCCCCGGCGTCTTTTATACCAAAAGCGGGGAGAATATTGCGCTCCAAGTCCAGTATGGAGCCTTGGAAAAAATCTATGCCAAGGCCCAGAACAGTAATATCGTTGAATTGAATATTCAAGAAGATCAGCAGAAGATCCAAAAGCCGGTTTTGATCTGGAAAGTACAGAAGCATCCGGCCAAGGACCTGATGCTCCATGTCGATTTTTACGGGGTGGATCTGAAACAGACCATGGACGTGGATGTCAGCGTGGTGGTCACGGGTGAGGCCAAGGGCGCCGAGGAAGGAGGGATCGTCACTATCTACAGAGATACGCTGCGCGTGAGCTGTCTTCCTTCCGATATTCCGGATCAGATCGAAATCGACGTCAGCGGGCTCGATATTCACGACTCCATTTTGATCGAGGATGTCAAGCTGCCTGATGGGGTGACTCTGAAGGAAAGCGAAGAAGGCTTTGCAGTGGTTGGGGTGGCGCCTCCGGAAAAAACACTGGAAGAGGAAGAAGCTGAAGCCGCGGAAACTGAGATCGAGGCGGAAGGAACAGAAGAAGGCGAGGCTGAATCGGCATCTGAGGAGTAGCCGGACTTGTGTGCCGCTGTCGGACAGAACCAGTCCCGCCGCCCCGTATGCTGGTTGTTACGCGACGCTTTAGACTTCAGAAACAAAGATTTTCGCTGTTCGGAATTCTTTGGGGATGAAAATTTCCTTTTAGCCGGCATCGAAGGATTTATTGCAGAACTCTAATTTAAGAGCAAATTACTCCAAGAAGACCATACCTCTGCATTCGAGAGACTGTGGTCGGGCTCCGTATTTTGAGTTCCGACGTATCAGTTCAATACCAGCAGTTGTCCGGCAATCTCTCTCGGCGAATAGAACTTCAAAAATTTTTGAGAAGGTACATTCAAGCGAGTCCTTGCTGCCGACTGCCGGTCTGCCCCATAAAAATTATGACCGCCCTCATTAATATCCGCTGCATTGATCTCGACAGGAATTCCGAATGGTATATCCGTCATCTGCCGGACTCGTTATCGGCCTGGGGAATCCGGGCAGGAGATATCGCCGGACCAGGCATAATATCGGTTTTGCCGTTCTCGACGCGTTGATTGAGGCTCAGGATGCCGGACAGATTCACGCTCTTCCGGTGGACAGGAAAAGGGAATGCGAAGTCTTTCAATGGGATCTGCCTGATCAGGGAAACCATTGGCTGCTGGGCCGTCCCCTGACCTATATGAACTTGAGCGGCAGGGCCGTGCGCCGGCTCTGTTTCAAGTATCGATTGAAACCGGCACAGTTGCTGGTGATCCACGATGATCTGGATTTGGCTTTCGGTTCTGTCCGCTTGAAATATGGAGGCGGATTGGCCGGACATCGAGGCCTGCGTTCCATCACCGAGGAAATCGGAAGCCGGGATTTTTACCGGCTGCGCTTGGGAATCGGACGTCCAAGTCCCGGGGAGGAGGTGATCGATCATGTCCTGTCTCCTTTTCAGGAATCGGAGATGCGGATGTTGCCCGATATCCTCTCTTTAGCCGTTCAAGGTGTTCTTGCCTTTCGAGGACAGGGGTTTGAGCAGGCGCTCAACCTCCTGCGCACCGCAGCTCTGAAGTAAAACGGATCTGTTGTATCCGTAGAACCTCAGTGCGGCAAATTTTCAGCTGTGGTAAACGTCGAGAGTGTTGGTATCTTTTTCATCAATTCACCAAGGGTTGGTGTGGAGGCGGAATTGTTTTGAATCTCCCCCTCATGCGGAGTGTGGCAGGGGGTGATTATAAAAAGGGTTCGCTCCAGGAGGCTGTATTGTGTTTGCATTAGATCAGCTTGTTGTATACCCGGCGCAGGGTGTCGGGAAAGTTGAGGCGATTCAGGAACGAGAAATGGGAGGCCTGAGCATCCAGTTCTATAAAATCCGGATTTTGAGCAATAACGGAACATTATTGATTCCGGTCGCCAATGCCTCCAATGTCGGGCTTCGAAAAGTCTGCGAGCCGGCCTATGGTTTGGAGCTTTTCGAATACTTACGGGACTGGTCCGATTTTAAGGGGTATGCAGGCCAGAATTGGAACCGAAGGTACCGGGAATACTCGGATAAGCTGAAAACCGGAGATCTGGCAGATGTGGCCTATGTGCTCAAGGAATTGATGCTCATCTCCCAGGATAAAGATTTGTCTTTTGGAGAAAGCAGGCTCATGGAGCAGGCCATGGGGTTGATCACCATGGAACTCGCCTACACGCTTGAACGTGAACAGGATGCCATACGGACTGAAATTGAGGCTATTTTTTCGGATATATTAATTAAGGATACCTGATGGAGAGCGGAGTTATGAATGTTTACGAGTTGAAGCAGAAAACAATGCATGAGTTGATGGAGCTGGCCACCGAGTATAATGTTGAAAATCCCAGCAACCTACGAAAACAGGAATTGATCTTTTCGATTCTTCAGAGCTGTTCCTCCCAAAACGGGAACATCTATGGCGAAGGCGTGTTGGAGGTCCTGCCCGATGGATTCGGTTTTTTACGCTCACCCATGTATAATTATATGCCCGGTCCCGACGATATTTATGTCTCGCCCTCCCAAATCAGACGCTTCGGAATTCGGAAAGGGGATGTGGTTTCCGGTCAGGTCAGGCCTCCGAAAGAAGGTGAGCGGTATTTTGCGCTGTTGCGGGTTGAAGAAGTGGGCTACAACAGTCCCGAGGAATCGAAAAAGCTGGTTCTGTTTGACAACTTGACGCCCTTGTATCCGGAAGAAAAATTTTCTATTGAAAACGGTGCGGAGAATTTTTCGTCCAGGATCCTCGATCTGTTGACTCCCATCGGCAAGGGGCAGCGCGGCCTGATCGTGGCCCCGCCGCGAACCGGCAAGACCATGCTTTTGCAGACCATTGCCAATTCCATCATGAGCAATCACCCGGATGGGTATTTGATTGTCCTCCTCATTGATGAACGGCCGGAGGAGGTAACGGACATGGAACGGACCGTCACCGGCGAGGTGATCAGCTCCACCTTTGACGAACCCCCAAATCGCCACGTTCAAGTGGCGGAAATGGTCATGGAGAAGGCCAAGCGTCTGGTGGAGAGAAAGCGGGACGTGATTATTCTGCTGGACAGCATCACCAGGCTCGGACGGGCCTACAACGCCATCACCCCCTCTTCAGGCCGGGTCCTCTCCGGGGGTTTGGACGCCAATGCCCTGCAGCGGCCGAAGCGGTTTTTCGGAGCGGCTAGAAATGTGGAAGAAGGAGGCAGTCTGAGCATCATTGCCACCGCCTTGATCGATACCGGCTCCCGTATGGATGAGGTTATCTTTGAAGAGTTCAAAGGGACCGGAAATATGGAAATTTATCTGGATCGTTTCCTGGCGGACAAGCGGATCTTTCCCGCCATCGACATCAATCGGTCCGGCACCCGTAAAGAGGAGCTCCTGCTTCCGGCGGATGTCCTGAATAGAGTCTGGATCCTGCGCAAATTGCTTGCCTCCATGAATTCGGTGGATGCCATGGAATTCATCATGGACAAAATGAAGGGAACCAAGAGCAACCAGGTGTTTCTGGACATGATGAACAGATAGTGCTTGGAGATTTTATGGGTTTCTTGAGGAAACGCAAGCTCCTGCCTCGGGAGGCGAGCGGTTTCGGTTTTTGGGCGGATACGGCCGGAAAACCAATGGGCATGGCCTGTTTTCTGACTGCCGTCCTGATTTTTCTGCTGCTTGTCTCTCCTGGAAATTCCCACTCCGGATTGCTTGATTTTTCCATTCAGGATGAAAAGGAACTCGGACAGGAATTCAATATCCTCATTCGTACGCAGTTCCCCATAATATATGACCCGGTGATCAACGACTATTTGGAGGGCTTGCTGCAAAAAGCCAGCTCGGCCATGCCCCCGCAGCCCTTTTCCCTGAGCATTACTCTGATCAGAGATTCAACCCTGAACGCTTTTGCAGCGCCGGCCGGCTACATTTTCGTGCATACTGGCATGGTCCTGGCTTTGGAGCAGGAGTCGGAACTGGCCGGAGTGATCGCCCATGAGCTGGCCCATGTATCCCAGCGCCATTTGGCCGAGCGTATCGCACAGTCGAAGCTTATTAGTTTAGGCACCCTTGCCGGGATGCTGGCCGGGGCTTTGCTCGGAGGCGGCGGAGAACTGGGACAGGCGGTGAGTATGGGATCCCTGGCCGGCGGTCAGGCCGCGGCTCTGAAGTATACCCGAGACAATGAGCGGGAAGCGGATCAGATCGGCTTGAATTACCTGCGGGACGCCGGTTTTGATGCCCGCGGCCTGTTGCAGTCCTTCAAGCGAATGCAACAGCGAAACCTCCTCGGGGGCGTGAGTCGGCCTCCGGCTTATATGTTGACCCATCCCGGCATTCCCGAAAGGATTCATTCCCTGGAAGACCGCCTGAGGGCGGAGTATTCGAATCTGGAGCAGAAGCAGGCCAATCAGGCTGAGTTTCAGAAAGTTCAAATGCTCATCCGTTCGAAATACGCTGATGCGGCTCAAGCGCTGAGACATTATCAAAATTTGGCATCAAGCCCGGATTGCCTTGATCTCCTGGGCCGGGGCGTCGCCCTGGAACGGCTGAACAGGGTCGCCGACGCCGAACCGTTTTTTCAAGAAGCCTTGGAATGCGGTAAAGCCTCGGCTTTAGTCAACCGGGAATACGGCCGCTTTCATTTTTTGACCGGAAGCTACAAAGCCGGACTTCGGATTCTGAATCGAGCGATTCAGGAAAATCCTGATGATTATCTCAGCTTGTATTACAAGGCTCGAATTCTGAAAGAAATCGGGGAGCTGGATCAAGCAACAGAAGTCTTGGAGCGTATCCGGCTGTATCTGCCTGAGGTCAGCGAAATTCATACTCTCTTGGGGCAGGTCTATGGCAGGAGGGGAGATACCTTCAAAGGATACCTCCATCTGGCCTACAGCGCTCTTTTGCAAAACAAGAAGCAGGCCACGGCAAAATATATCGAGAAAGTGCGGTCCCTGGCCAGGACTAGAGCCCAGAAACAAGCCCTTAAGACGTTTATGGACACATACAGTCAACGCAAGGAATTCTGGTAAGCCCTTGGTCCTGCTTGCCCATAGGCTGCAGGGCCTGCCGCTCGGAGATCTCCGGCCGGCTTGGAAGAGAAAACACAAGCACCCGGAGAGAAAGCGGGAAGGGCGGCAGGCTTGACACGGGGCCTGGTTTCCAGGTAAGCAACAGCACTTGTTTTCAGAACCAGCGAGTGTTTGTTCAGAGGCTCAATACAATTACGAGGAGGAAGTATGTTTTTTGAAAGTCTTGCGTATGCCATGGGGCAGCCTGCCGGGGGGGCTGGAGGTCAAGGCAATCCTTTGGTCGCCTTCATGCCTTTAATCATTCTGTTTGTTATTTTTTATTTTTTGCTTATCCGCCCGCAGCAGAAAAAAGCGAAAGAACATAAGGCCATGCTGGGGAATTTGAAAAAGGGGGATAAAGTGATCACCGGCGGCGGCCTCTACGGCCGCATCACGGCTATCCAAGAGGATGTGATCACCCTGGATCTCGGGAACAATCTCCAGGTCAAAGTCAATCGGGGCTATATTTCCGCTTTGACGGATAAAAGGATCGCTTCGGAAAGCAAAAAAGAGAAAAAAGCTCAAGACTAAATCTGGAGAGAAAAGGCCGGAACTATGAACAGTTTGCGCTGGAGAATCATCCTGGTGGTTGTGGTGCTTGGTCTGGGGGGAATGTATACGCTGCCTTCTTTTCTTTCTTCTGACAACGCCCTGCAGAAGGTGCTCCCGGATAAAGTGGTCAATCTTGGCCTGGACCTGAAAGGCGGCATCAATCTGACCCTTGGGGTGGATATGCAGAAAGCCCTGGGCAACACCCTGGATCAGCTGGGTGAAGAGCTCCGGGCCGAGGCCCGGGATCGGGATATCCTCATATTGCGGCCTCGGGCTGCGGGACAGGATAAACTGCAGTTTTTGCTGCTGGATGGTCATAAGTCTGAAGAACTCGAGGAACTGATTGGAAAGCATTACTCCAAGCAGGTCACCATCAGTGATGTGGAGGAACTCCAGGAAGGCAAAAAGCGATATGTTTTGACCCTGCTCCCCGAGTACATCGAGGAAGTGAAAAAGTTAACCATTGATCAGGTCTTGAAAGTCATTCGGAACAGAATCGACCAGTTCGGGGTGACCGAGCCGGATATCCGACGCCTGCAGCAGGACCGCCTCCAGGTCCAGCTGCCGGGCATGGAAAACGCCCAGCGGGCTGTGGATCTCATCCAGAAAACCGCTCTTTTGGAATTCAAAGTGGTGGACGATGAAGCCGATGTGGAAAAGGCCCTGCAAGGGGTCGTCCCGCCCGGGGATGAGCTGGCCTATATCAAAAAGGAGCAGGCTGGCGGTGAAACCGTGAAGCAGCCGATTGTGCTCAAGGACAAGGTCCTCTTAACCGGGAAGCACATCACCGACGCCCAGGTGGCTTTCAATGAATTTGGGCAGGCCTATGTGGCTCTGTCCTTTGACAGACGAGGGGCCAGAATTTTTGAGCGGGTCACCGGCGAAAACGTGCGGAAGCGGATGGCGATTGTCCTGGACGATACGGTCTATTCCGCCCCGACGATTCAGGAAAAGATTGCCGGGGGCCGGGCGAGCATCACCGGACAATTTTCCCCGGAAGAAGCCCGCGATCTGGCCATTGTCCTCAGGGCCGGCTCTCTGCCCGCGCCGGTGAAAATTCTGCAGGAAAGCGCCGTTGGCGCCTCCCTTGGGCAGCAGTCCATTGATCAGGGCATTTTTTCCATGATCGTGGGCGGGGTTCTGGTGCTGGTCTTCATGCTGGTCTATTACGGCGTCGGGGGACTTATCGTGGATATCCTGCTGGGCTTGAATATCATCCTCATCTTGGGGGTATTGGCCGGTTTCGGAGCCACCCTGACCCTGCCGGGCATCGCAGGGATGATCCTGATCATAGGAATGGCGGTTGATGCCAGCGTGCTTATTTTCGAGCGGATAAGGGAGGAGCTGCGTCAGGGTCTGAGCCCGGCAAAGGCCGTGGATGAAGGATTTACCAGGGCGACATTGACCATTGTGGACGCCAACGTGACCACCATCATGGCCGCCGTTATTCTTTACCAGTTCGGGACCGGACCGATCCGCGGATTTGCCGTGACCCTGTCCGTGGGGGTCCTGGCCTCGATGTTCACAGCCATCTTTGTGGCCCGGATCTTTTTCGATCTCTGGGTGCAGCGGCGCCTTCCTTTTGGGGAACTTAAGCTTTAATTTAAAAATGCCGTTCAGCATGCGAGCTTGATTCTGTTCAGACTCGGATGTTGCCTATCTTTGCAAGACGAATTTTACGAGGGACTCAATATGGGATTACAGCTCATCAAGCCCGGAACCAGCATCGATTTTATGTCCAAACGGAAATTGGCTTTGTTTGCTTCTCTTGTGGTGCTTGGTCTCGGCATTCTTTCGCTGATTTTCCGGGGTGGGCTGCACTATGGCATTGATTTTGCCGGCGGCATCAATATCCAAGTCCAGTTTGAGCAGGAAGTGGATTTGAATGAACTCAAGGACGTCCTGCAGGCGAGCGGACTCCCTGAACTGCGGGTGCAGCGCTTTGGCATGCAGATGGACCATGAGTATCTGCTGCGGGTTTCGGCCACGGACCAGAAAGCGGAAGAACTCAGAGCAAAAGTCAAACAGGGGCTGGAAGAACATCTTGGATCCGGCTTTACCATTCAACGCCTGGAAATGGTGGGTCCCAAAGTAGGCTCCGATTTGAAAAATAAGGCTTTGCAGGCCCTGTTTTACGCGGTTTTGCTCATTTCAATCTATATTTCCGGACGCTTTGAGCATAAATGGCTGACCGCGGGCATTATGGCCCTGGGCCTGATTACCGGCCTCTATCTCCTGGAGCTTTTGTCCGTCCCTCTTTTCTTCCTGATCCTGGCCGCGCTGTTGATCACCATGGGTCTGTGCTGGTATCTCCAGCTCAACTACGCCTTGGGAGCCATCGTGGCCCTGATCCATGACGTGCTGATCACCGTGGGTATTTTTTCGATTTTGAACAAGGACTTCGATTTGACTACTGTGGCGGCCTTGTTGACCATCATCGGGTATTCCCTGAACGATACCATTGTTGTCTTCGACCGGATACGGGAAAACCTGCGATCCAAAAAAACAAGGCCATTGCGGCAGGTTATCAATGCCAGCGTGAATCAAACCCTGAGCCGGACCCTGCTCACCTCCGGGACCACCCTGCTGGTTGTTGCCGCCCTGTATATTCTGGGCGGCGGGGTGATCCATGATTTTGCCCTGGCGCTCATTATCGGCGTGGTGGTGGGGACGTATTCGTCCATTTATATCGCCAGTTCTCTGCTCCTGGGAATCGGCCCCACACCTGAAGCGGAAGAGGAATTGACGGTTTCCAGGGTCGAGGTCTGAGTCTGCATTATAGGATTTAGGATTGAAGATTTAAGATTGCTGAATCTAAGAATTTTGAAGTCAAGAGAAGTGGGCCATGATCAGAATCAATGAACAGTACCTGAAATTGCAGACCTCCTATCTTTTTGCCGACATTAAGAAGCGCATGACCGATTTTCAGGAGCGCTATCCCGGGCGGGAGATGATCAAGCTGGGCATCGGAGACGTCACCAGAGGCCTGCCGAGGGCCTGTGTCGAGGCCATGCAGTCTGCTGTGGCGGAGATGGCCGATGAGGACACATTTCGAGGGTACGGTCCTGAGCAGGGCTATGCCTTTTTGCGGGAAAAGATCGCCGGGCATGAGTATCAGGCCCGTGGGGTCGGTATTGAGGCCGATGAAATTTTTGTGAGTGACGGAGCCAAGTGCGATACCGGGAATTTTCAGGAAATTCTGGCCGGGGATGCGGTGGTGGCCCTGCCTGATCCGGTCTACCCGGTCTATCTGGATGCCAATGTCATGGCCGGGCGGGCTGGAACCTTTGCCGATGGTCGTTACACGGGAATCGTCTATCTGGACTGCACCGAGGCCAATAATTTTATGCCGGATCTCCCCGGCGAGCAGGTGGATATCATCTACCTCTGTTTTCCGAATAATCCGACCGGTGCGATGATCGATAAAGAGGGCCTTCGGAAGTGGGTTGATTTTGCCAGGAAGCACAAGGCTCTGATTCTGTATGATGCTGCCTATGAGATCTTTATTCAGGACCCCGACTTGCCCCGTTCGATATTCGAGGTTGAAGGGGCCGGGGAATGCGCGGTGGAATTCAGGAGTTATTCCAAAACCGCCGGTTTCACCGGAACCAGGTGCGCCTATACCGTGGTGCCCAAGGATTGCCGGGCCTTTACCTCCCGAGGCGAACCGGTTTCGCTGCATGATCTCTGGTTACGCAGACAGAGCACCAAATTCAACGGGGCTTCCTACCCTGTCCAGCGGGCCGCTGAAGCCGTGTATACTCCCGCCGGACAAGAGCAGATCAAAGAGCGGATCGAGTATTATTTGGCAAACGCCCAATTGCTGAAGCAAAGTATGGAATCCCTCGGGTTTCAGTGCGCGGGGGGGCTTCATTCCCCGTATATCTGGATCAATGGCCGGCGGGATGCCTGGGACTTTTTCGACCTGCTCTTGCATGAGGCCGGGGTGGTGTGTACTCCGGGTGTTGGTTTCGGCAGCTGCGGTCAAGGATACATCCGCTTGAGCGCCTTTAATACCCGCGAAAATGTACGCAAGGCAGTGGACAGGATTCAGGACGCCCTTGCCTGAATCAAGAGCACATCCGGAAGCATAGACTATGAAACAAATTTCAGTTGTTGAGGCCTTGGAAGCCCAAAGCCCTCGGGACGCAATTCTTGTCCAAGCTTGGATCAGGACCAAGCGGGACGCCAAAGGCTTTTCTTTTTTGGAAGTCAATGACGGCAGCTGTCTGAAGAATCTCCAGGTGATCGTGGATCAGGGGACCCCCGGCTATGATCAGCTCCTTGAACAGGGGACCGGGGCCTCGGTCAGCATCCAGGGCAGCCTGGTGGAGTCGCCGGGAAAAGGCCAGAAATGGGAAGTGCAGGCCGACCTGGCCCAGGTGCTGGGAACGGCTGACCCGGAAACCTATCCCCTGCAGAAAAAGAGACATTCGGATGAGTTTCTGCGGGGCATTGCTCAGCTCAGACCCCGCACCAATAAGTATGGGGCCATGAATCGCATCCGATCGGACCTTTCCTGGTCCGTGCATCGTTATTTTCATGAACATGGTTTTTTCTGTGTTCACAGCCCGGTCCTCACCGGGTCTGATTGCGAAGGCGCCGGGGAGCTCTTTCGAGTGACCGCCTTGGAGCCGGATCGTTTTTCCGCGGATCCGAAAATCATGGAGCAGGATTTTTTCGGGAAACCCGCGTATCTCACTGTTTCCGGGCAACTCACGGCTGAGGTGATGGCCTGCTCCCTGGGCAAGGTGTATACCTTTGGACCGACGTTCCGGGCGGAAAATTCCAATACGCCCAGACATGCAGCAGAGTTCTGGATGATTGAACCTGAAGTCGCCTTTGCCGATCTTTCGGCGATCATTGATTTGGCTGAAGATCTCATCAAGACGGTGCTAGGCGAGGTACGGACGAGCCGCGCTGATGACCTGGAGCTGTTCGCTCGGTTCGTGGACAAGGGCCTGAACCAGGCCTTGGACGAGGTTCTGGATTCCCCTTTTGTGCGACTGCCCTATGCCGAGGCCGTGACGCTCCTCCAAGAGGCCGGAGAAAAGCGGTCTTTTGAGTATCCCGTAGAGTACGGCATGGACCTCCAGACCGAGCACGAGCGCTATCTGGTGGAAGAACATTTCCAGAGGCCGGTGGTGGTCTTTGATTATCCCGCTTCCATCAAGCCTTTTTACATGCGGGTCAATGACGGCGGAGAGACCGTGGCGGCCATGGACGTGCTGCTTCCCAGGGTTGGCGAAGTGGTCGGCGGCAGCCAGAGGGAAGAACGGCTTGATGTTTTGCGCCGGCGCATGGAGGCCCAGGGGATGGATATCGAGGAATATCGCTGGTATCTGGATCTGCGCCGATACGGCACTGTTCCCCATTCCGGATTCGGGCTTGGCTTTGAACGTCTGCTCATGCTCATGACCGGGGTGCACAATATCCGGGACGTCCTGCCTTTTCCCAGAACCCCCAAGCATCTCCAATTCTGAAAAACAGGCGGCCCTGTATTTACGTCTGCATGTACTTAGTCCATGAGCTGCGGGGCGAGGACGATTTCCACCCGCCGGTTTTGGGCCCGTCCTTCTTCGGTTTCGTTGCTTGCAACGGGATCATAAAAGGAGCGTCCCACCACTTCGAGTTGATCCGGTTGGATGTAGTCTTCCAGGGCATGGACCACGCTGGCGGAGCGTTCGGCTGAAAGTTCCCAGTTGCTCTGATAGAGAGGCAAAAGGTTCGGGCCGATGGGTACAGTGTCCGTGTGCCCCACGACCCTGATTGTCTTGTCTTGCATCTTCCGCAGTATTTGTGAAACATTGTTCAGGAGCTTCTTCCCTTCCGCCTGGACCTCTTTCCGCCCGGATTCAAACAGGATTTTGTCCACAATGGTCACCGTGAGGTTGCCTTTGAGCTTGGTGATGGTCATTTCCTTGTCCTGGATCTGGTTTTGAAATTTTTCGATGAGCCGGCTGTAGGTCTTCTTCAGATTATCCAGGCGCTCCTCGGCATTTTCCCTTTGAGATTGCACTCTGTTCAGCCGCGCCTCCAGACTTTCCAGCAACTGCTGGTTTTCCTGAAGGGTTTGTCTCAAGGCCATTTTTTCACTATGAACGCTGGTCGTGGTTTGCTGCAGGGTGTTCACTTTCTCCTGCTGTTGCTCGACCTGTTCGTGCAATGTCTGCTCACTCTGTTTCAATTGCTGGAGTTGACGGCTTAAGGTTCCGGAGTATTGCTGTTTTTGCTGAATGGTCTTTTGCAGTTCGGCAATTTTCGCTTCGAGGCGCTTGATGCTTTGAGCGGCCGTTGCCTGGATGCGCTCTTTTCTCAAGTCCTGCTCCCGGATGGTTTTCTGGGCCGAAGCGAGTTCGGATTTGACCTCTTGGAGTTCGCTTTGCAGTGATAGCAGCTTTTCCTGCATTTCCGAAATCCGATCTCTGGCTGCAATCCTGATGCGCTCGGTTTTCAATTTCTGCTTTTGGATGGTGTCGTGCGCCTGTTCGAGTTGCTGCTTCAGCTCGGCGATGGCCTCCTGCAGATCCCGGATGCGGTCCTCGTTTTTTGGAATTTGAGCTTCTTGGGGTTCGGGGGGGATGGCTTCGGCCTGGGACGAAATCGCTTGTTCAGCCGCCTGCTTGGCCCGGACAGCCTGCTTTTCCTGTAAGGTCTGCAAGGCATTTTGGAGTTCACGCTCTTTTGCCGCCAGACGGCTTTCCGCCTGTTCTAGCTTGTCCTGAGCGGACCGGAGTTGCTGCTTCAGGGAATGAATCCAGTCCCTGGCTGCGTCCTGGATGCGCTCTTTGGCATATTCCCCCTCCTGGATGGTCTCTTGCGCCTCCTGAAGCTTGGTGTCTCTTCTTGCAAGCTCATTTTCAAGCAGCTGCAGATCCTGGCGGCAGCCTTGAAGCTCTGCCCTCAGATTTTTGATCCAATTTTTTGTATCACCTTGTATTTGTATGTTTTCTTGTGCGAGCTGCTGGATGGTCTGCCGGCCCTGCTGCAGAGCGGTGGCCTGTTCGGACCCCTTCTTCCGTGTCCGCTCCAGCTCGGCCTGGGCCGCCTGGAGCTTGTCCCGGAGTTCCATGATCTGATCTCTGGCTGCCGCCCGGATACGCTGTTTGGCCAGCTTTTGTTTCTTGACAGACTCCCGGGCCTTTCGAAGATCCGCTGTTTTTGTCCCCGGTTCATTGTCTTTGTCAGCCAGCTGCTGCTGGAGGTCTTCGAGGTCTTTTTGCTTGGCTGCGGCTTGCTTTTCAGCTGCAGAGCGTTTCTTTTCTTCTGAGTTCAGGGCTTTCCGAAGTTCTTTGTTTTTTTCTTCCAGGGATTCGAGTCTTCTGTTCAGCTCCTTGTTTTCAGCCTGGACTGATTCCGCTTCGATTTTTTGGGCAGCCAGATTCTGCAATTGTTGCTTCTGATCCTGGTTATGTTCTTGCAAGTCCTTGTTCGAACTATACAAATAGAGATCCAATCCGGCAGCCGCCAGAGCTACAATGGCCAGGATCACAAGAAAGACGTTCTTTTTCATTCTTCCCCCCGCATCATGGAGCATAGGTTTGCATCTGAATTCAAGCATCAATATCAAAAGAATAATGAAAAATCAATCTGTTCTGCAAATTCGATTTGGAGCTGTCCAGGCGGTCTTGAAGTGGCTGCTCGGATCACGTAGACTGCAGCAAGCGAACAGGATCCGGGTTTGTAACCGCTTTGAACGATAGGTTTTTTATTTTGCTTCCTCAGCCCTATTTTCTTTCCCTGCATCACCAGTTTCATCTGGACGCAAACCTTCCGGCCCTGGCGCCGCTGGATGAAGCGAATGCAGAACTCATCAGCAATGCGGCCGGCGTGCTCATGCCCAAGTATTTTTCTCCGGCACGGCACCGGCAGGTGGCCGGTTTGGCCGGAAGGTATTTTCCGGATTTAACCGCCAGGTATAGCTATCGCGGCAAGGCGCAGCAAATCCGGCTTTTTGAAGAGCATCGGGTTCCCCATCCCCGGACCATGATTTTTGAGCATCCGCAAGCCGCTAAAAGGCTGTACGAATCCGAGGGACGGGCCATGAATTTTCCGTATGTTCTCAAAGGCAATTCCGGAGGCGGCGGGTCGAATGTCTTTTGCATTCCGGATCAAGAGATTTTTAAAGACCGGATCGAACTCCTGCCGGCAGATGAGCCTGTTCTGATCCAGGAACGGATAAATCATGGCGGCATGGATCTCCGGGTGGTTCTCATGGGGAGGATCGTGCGCAGCTATTTCCGGGTGGGCGGCGGCGATTTCTACAACAACGTCTCCAAGGGAGCCCGGATCGAAGCCGACCTTTTCCCGGAGAAGCAGCAGCAGGGGCAGGCAATGGCCCTGGATCTGGCGCGAGCCGCAGGCATAGATCTGGCGGGATTCGATATCCTTTTTCCGGTTGACGGCGATCCGCTCTTTTTGGAGGTCAATTTTCTATTCGGCCGCAAAGGTTTGGGCGGATTAAAAGGCTACCGGGAAATGTTCCGCCAAGCGGTCCAGGACTGGATGGATCGGGTGAGAAGGGGATTTGAGTAAGCAGAGTCCTTGAAAAATTCGAAAATACAGTATAGGCTTTAAGTGACTTATCGGTTAATCCCTGTCATAGAATACAAGAAGATGTGTTGCTCCGAAGCAGTTGAAGTCCTTGTTAAAGAAATTGGAAATTTGAAATTGGCAAGAAAAGAATGCAAAAATGCAGAGTGTTCTATAAAGCCTCATCAAATTTCGAATTTCGAATTTCGAATTTCTAAATCCGAAGTGAACCTGGAACATTTGGGTTGCGGGCGTAGTCAGCTTTGGAGATGAGGCAACGATGAGCCAAACGGCAAATCATCAACAGCGGATTTTGGTTCTTGAACAGAACAAAAGCGGCCAGAGCAAAATTCAAGGCATTCTTGAAAGGGCCGCAGCTGATTTTTCCATCAGCAGATATGATATCACGGTTCCCCTTCCGGCGATCCTCGATGATACCGGGCCGTACCTGCCGGCAGCCTTTGAGGCGGATCTGGTCCTCGATTACCTGAAGCACCCCGATCTCTCCCTGGATGTATCCAAAGCCTGCAGTGAACAGGGAATCCCGGTGGTGGCTTCCGGCCGGAAGATGTTGCAGCAATGGTCCTGGACCCCGCCGGTGTGCTGCGCCCTTCCAAAGTCGGCCGAGTGCGGTCTGTACTCTCAGATGTTCGGGTATCCGGAGTTTGTCGTTACTCTTGAAGGCGATATCATCCGGGATATTCAGGTCAAACGCGGTGCGCCATGCGGCGCGACCTGGAAGAGCGTCGCCGGACTGCGGGGGATATCAAGCCGGGAAGCGCTTGAAAAAATCGGCCTTCGCGTCCAGTTCGCCTGTACGGCGAATCCAGCCGGCTGGGATCCCATCAAGGGAAAGAGTCCGGTTCATCTGGCGGCGGACATCCATTCGGCGGCCCTTAAGCTGTCCATTATCAAGGCCGGCCGGTCCTGAAGTTTCCATTCCCTGTACACGCTATGAAAATTTTCCGATCACTCTACCTCTTCAATATCTTCACCTCCCTTTTTGTGCTGGTCTTTTTGACTTTAGCGCTTCTCGGCGGCTGGTACTTTTTAGAATACGCCCAGCATCGGGAACGCCTGCAGTCGTTTCAGACCAGGATTCTTGAACGGAAAAAGTTTGTCATTCAAACTCAGGTGCATGAGGCCATTGACTATATAGAATTCAAACGATCGGAGGTCATGCAGCGAACCAGGGAGTCCATCAAATCCAGGGTGTATGAAGCTCATGCTCTGGCCACCTCCATCTACCGGCGGAACAAGGGACGGCTTTCAGAGCAGGAATTGAAAACTCTGGTTCGGGAAACGCTCCGGCCCATGCGCTTTGAAGAGGGCCGGGGCTATTATTTTGCCACGGATTTGTATGGGATTGAACAGCTTTTCTCGGACAAGCCGCACCTTGAAGGCAGGAACATGCTTGATATGCGCGGGGCCGGAGGCAAGTCCGTGGTCAAGGACATGATTGCTCTGGTGGAAAAGCAGCAGGAGGGTTTTTATGAATATCACTGGTCAAAGCCCGGCAAAGGCGATACCAGGGTTTTTCCTAAAATCGCTTTTGTCAAATACTTCCAGCCATTTCACTGGCTGATCGGCACCGGCCTCTACCTCGACGATGTAGAGAGCGTCATCCAAAAAGAAGCACTGCAGCGGATCAAAAAAATCCGCTACGCCAAGGACGGATATCTCTATGTCTTGAATCAAAAAGGGACCTTGCTCACGCATCCGATTGCCTCCCTGGTGGGCAAGGACTTCCAGGAGCTTGAGGATCCCGCCCGGGTCGGGGTTATTGAGAACATCCTCGCGACTAGCCGTGAAAAAGGATCCGGATTTTTGGAATATGGCTGGATGAAGCCCAGTACGGAGACCCGGGAAAACAAACTCGCGTATATTGCAGACTATGAGCCCTGGTCCTGGATCATCGGCACCGGCGTCTATCTGGACGATATTCAGAAAGATATTCAAGCAGCGCAAGCCGGGTTCAAGGAACAATTCCGCAAGCAGATTTTCCTGGCAGGGGTGCTTTTTGTGGCGGCTCTGCTGATTGCCGCTTTTTTCATCAGCTTATTTTCCAGGAAGATGAAGTCCGGTCTCTTGCAGTTTCGCGATTTTTTCATCGCCTCGGCCTCGGATTACGCCTTGATTGATACAGAGCAGCTGCCTTTTTCGGAATTCTCCGAAATCGCGGAGCAGGCCAATGTCATGAATGAGGAACGCAGGCAGGCCGAAGCAAAATTGCGGCAGAGCGAACAGAGTTATCGGGAGCTGTTTAACTCCAGCAGTGATCTCATCTATACCCAGGATCTGCAGGGCCGCTTCCTCTCGGTCAACCCGGCCATGAAAAAACTCTTTGGCTACTCCGAGGATGATTTTCTGGGACGGCCCGCGTCGGATTTCATGGAACCCGAACTTCAAGGTCTGCTTGTGAGCGAATACCTGGCCGAACTCAGGAAAGAGGGCCGCCATGAGGGGATCGGGGCCTATTTTACCCGGGACGGCCGGAAGGTCTATATTGAGCATAAGAGCAAACTGGTGCAGCCGGAGACAGGGGAACCCTATATCAGCGGCATCGGCCGGGATGTCACCGAGCGGATTCTGGCCGAGCGGGAGCGGAAACAGCTGGAGGCGCAGCTCCAGCAGGCGAAAAAACTGGAAGCCATCGGGACCCTGGCCGGAGGCATGGCCCATCTTTTCAATAATCAGCTCAGTGTAGTCCTGGGCAATCTGGAACTGGCCTTGACCGACTTGCCAGCCCGCCACCAGAGCCGGAACGATTTGCAGCAGGCCATGCAATCGGCCAGACGGGCCTCCGAGGTGAGCGGTCAGCTCCTGACCTATCTTGGTCAGGCCGCGGCCAAGCGGGAGGCACAGGATCTTTCAGAAATCTGCCGGCATAATTTCCGTAAACTCAAAGAGTCTCTGCCGGGAACACTCGAACTGCAGACCGATCTGCCGGTTCCCGGGCCTGTGGTCCTGGTCAATGCCCGTCAGATCGAGCAGATTTTGAGCAATTTGATCACCAACGCCTGGGAGGCCATGGACCTGCATCAGGGTACCATCGGGCTGAGCACATACATCATCGAGAGTTCGGATATCCGGCAAGCCGAGGTCTATCCGCACGACTGGGAGCACTTTGATGAGCGCTATGCCTGTCTGGAGGTCCGGGATGCAGGAATCGGCATGGATCCGGAGGATATCGACAAGATATTCGATCCCTTCTTTACGACCAAATTCACCGGACGGGGGCTGGGTCTGGCGGTGGTTCTGGGAATAATCAAATCCTATGGCGGAGCCATCAGTCTGCAAACCGAAAAACACAGAGGAACCCGGCTGCGCATTTACCTTCCCCTGGTTGAAGATCTTCCCGCGGAGCAGCCTGAAAAAACGGCCGAGGAATCATCGCCTCAACCCGAGGGGGCCGTCCTGCTGGCCGAGGATCAGGAGATGGTCCGGAACATGGCCAAGACCATGCTCGAACACCTGGGGTATGAAGTGCTGAGCGCAGCTGACGGCTCCGAGGCCCTGGAGTTGTTTCAAAAACATCAGGGACGGATCTGCTGTCTGCTTACCGATTTGTCCATGCCGGGGCTTGACGGCTGGGAGACCCTGGAGGCCGTTCGTGAAATTCAGGCGGACATCCCTGTGATTCTGGCCAGCGGGTACGATCAGGCCCAGGTCATGACCGGCGAGCATTCCGAGCTGCCTCAGGCCTACCTGAACAAGCCCTTTCAAATAGCCGAGCTCAAGGCGGCTCTGGCCCAGGTCCTCTCATTGAAAAATATGGAGTAGGTCGGTGACCGGGATGGCCTCTATTCCTTTGAACAGGGGGTAGCGCCTTGACACAAGCAATTATGCTGTATAATGTTTACGATGAGGAAATGTATTCCAGACACAGACGTGTTGGTGGATTTTTTTCGCGGTTATGACAAGGCGAAATCTTTTGTGAACGCGAACTCATCGCGAATTTTCTTGTCTTCTATAGTCCTAGCAGAGTTGTATGCCGGGGTAAAAGGTGATAAAGAGTATAATATTTTAGAAAATTTTGTTTCGATCTTTCCCACTGTTTTCATAACTTCTGAAATTGCCAAAATCGGAGGACTCTATAAGCGGGATTTCGGCAAATCTCATGGAGTCGGACTTGCCGATGCCATACTTGCTGCAAGCTGTGATGTGGAAAATGCAGTCCTGAAGACCTTGAATATCAAGCACTATCCAATGATCAAGGATTTGGAACCAGCCTATAGGAAGTAAGATGCGAGTGCAAAAAATGTTTTTGCACTCGCCAGAGGTCAGAGATCAGAAGTCTGTGATCAGCAAAAACAAAAACTTATAACTCAAAATTTTATCACACAGGAGGAGGTATCGCCGGGATGAAAACCATCCGGGAGACAGTGGATGTCCTGGTGGCCGGCGGCGGGACGGCCGGTCATGTGGCGGCATTGCAGGCCGCCCGGGAAGGGTTGCGGACGGCCGTGATCGAGGCGGGATCCATGCTGGGGGGGACCATGACCGCCGGCGGGGTGGCCATGCCCAACCATTTTTTCAGCCGGCACGGGCCGGTGGTGCAAGGCATCCCCTGGCAACTCTACTGTCAATCTAAGGAGGTGCAGGGCCTGCCTGTCCCCGATTGGACAAAGCGCCGTCCGGTGGAGACCCCGGGCTATTACAGCTACATCAATGTACCGGTGTATGCGGCTGTTGCCGAGGAAGCGGCCCTCAAGGCCGGGCTTTGGCTGCATTACCATGAATTTATCAGCGAGGTGCAGGCTCAGGGCGATTTTTGGGAGGTGACCAGCCTGGGCCGCGGCACCAGACGGATCACCACAGCCCGGGAGCTCATCGACTGCACGGGCGATTCCGACGTGGTCCGGGCCCTGGGCTTGCCGGTCATGTACGACGATATCCGGCAGCCCGGCAGTCTGCAGTACAAGATTGAAGGGATCGAGCACGAGGAAATCTGGGAAAAGGAGGTGCAGGCCATCTATGAAGAAGCCGTGGCGGCCGGTCTGATCGAGAAAGGCGATTTCGCCTATCCCAACATCCTGCCCTTCAAGGAGTTTCTGGACCGGGGCGGGCACAACTGCTCCCATATCTACGAGGCTGATACCTCCAGCAGCGAGGGGCAGACCAAGGCCAACATCGAGGGCCGGTCCAGAATGCTGCGCATGTTCAGGTTTCTGCGGTCTTCCATCCCGGGCTGCGAGCGGGCCGCAATCAAGACCATGGCCCCTTTTGCCCTGGCCAGGGAAACCTACCGCACCCTGGGGGAATACGTCATCAGCAAAAAGGATTTCCTGGAGGCCAGAGACTTTCCAGACGGCGTCTGCAACGCCTTCAATTACGTGGATATGCACAGCCGGGAGCAGGGATGCGAGCTGACCTTTCATTCCGAGGACACCCTGCTGCCTTTAGTGCCCTTTCGGGCCTTGATCCCCAAAGGCAGTTCCCGCCTGACCGTTGCCGGCCGCATTGTTTCGGCCGAGCGCTTCGCCCTGGCCGGGGTGCGGGCCCAGTGCACCTGCATGGCCATGGGCCAGGCCATGGGTGCGGCTGCCGCCCTGGCCGTCAAGAAAAAGCTGCCCTCCAGGGATATTCCCAGCCTGGACATCGTGGCACTGACTGTGGAACACGGGGCGGTGCCGCTTCAGGGATGATCAGTGACTTATCGGTTCATCTTTTTCATAGAAAATAAGAAACTGTGTTGCTCCGAAGCAGTTGAAGTCCTTGGTAAAGAAATTGGAAATTTGAAATTGCCCGACTTCGCTCAGAAGCTTCGCCGCGGCCAGCGGGAAATTGGCAAGAAAAGAATGCAGAAATGCAGAGTGTTCTATAAAGCAGCATCAAATTTTGAATTTTTTTCTGAAGATTTGAGCATTGAACAAATGTATGCTTCTATAAAAGTTGTCAATCCTTTTTTGCAAACCCGTTGAATTGATTTTCAGTGCGAATATTGGAAGGTTAACAAACAGAATATTGAAAAGGAGGCCAGATGCTGAAAATATCCAAAGAAACCAAATTACAGCCGGAACAGATCCTGGACAAGGCGGTTGCATTTTTCGGACCCGAAGGTGAACAGCTCGAGGAAAAGGATCGCGATGCCTGCTGCGTCACCTTTGAAGGGGGCGGAGGATACGTCAGGGTCAGCGTAGCAGAAGAGGGTGCCTTGCAGACAGTTGATGTTGAAACCCGGGAATTTGAATATCAAGCCAGACAGTTTTTGAAAAGACTCTGATGTGACCTTCAGAGTACTTCTCCCAGGGGCGGGCGCCGGTCGCAGACATAGGATCAAACGGTCTCCTCGGTACAGAGTATGGATCGGGGTTCGACCGGGTGTGATCGGGCTCGTTTGCGCGTCTCATCACAAGATGAGAATTGAACAGAATTGAAACGCGATTGTCACCTTGTTGGGCTAGCTCAGGATCTGCGACAGGAGATCCCAAGCAAGTATCAGACCATCAGTCCCAAGGAGGTTTGTATGCGCAGCAAAGATCTGAAACGAAGTGCGGTTTTCCTGGCGGCCCTGTTCCTGCTCCTGTTATGGGCAGCGGCCCCTATGGCGGCCAAGGAAGCCAAGTATGTCTTTCTCTTGATCGGCGACGGGATGGGCATCCCGCAGCGAATCGCTGCTGAACAGTATGCGGGAAAGACATTGGCAATGAACATACTCCCGGCCCAGGGCATTACCAGCACCCATGCCGCGGATCGCTTCATCACCGGATCGGCTGCCTCCGCCACGGCCATGGCTTCCGGGCAGAAGACCAATATCGGGCTAGTGGGCATGGATCCGCAGCTGCGATCCGTGAAGACCCTGGCTGAAATGGCCAAAGAAAAGGGGATGAAAGTCGGCATCGTGTCCAGCGTGTCCATTGATCATGCCACGCCCGCGGCCTTTTATGCCCATGTTCCCAAGCGGGGGCAGTATTACGATATCGATGTGGCCCTGGCTTCAAGCGGATTCGATTACTTCGGGGGCGGCGGTCTCAAGGATCCGGCCAATCAACGCGACAATTCCAAGAACTTTCAGGGAAATGCCCTGGAGCTGGCTAAAAAGAACGGGTTTACCGTGGTCAGCGATAAGGAAGACTTTATGGCTCTGGACTGCAGCGCCGGTAAGGTTCTGGCCTCCAATGCCTGGCTGCAGAACAGCGGGGCTTTGCCCTATGACATGGATGCCCGTCCTGAGGACGTCACCCTGGCTGAGTTTGCCCGGAAAGGTATTGAGCTGTTGGACAATGACCAAGGTTTTTTTCTGATGGTGGAAGGCGGAAAGATCGACTGGGCCTGTCACGCCAATGACGGCAAGGCCTCGATCCAGGACACCCTGGCCTTTGATCAGGTGGTTGCAGCCGCCCTGGATTTCTACGAACAGCACCCGGATGAGACCCTGATCGTGGTCACCGGCGACCATGAATGCGGGGGGTTGACCTTAGGGTTTGCCGGCACCAAATACGCCACCAATTTTGAAGTGCTGAGCAAGCAGAGCATTTCTTTCCGGAAATTCACCAACGAGATTCTGGCCGATTTCAAAGACAAGGGAGAGCAGGCTACGTTTGCAGCCATGAAGCCCTTGATCACCAAGTACTTCGGCTTGAAGTTCGACGCAGCCCCCGGTGATCCCCTGGGCCTGAAAAGTCATGAGGCGGTCAAGATCATGCAGGCCTTTGAGCGCAGTCTGAGCGGTGAGGCTGAAAAATCCTCCGATCCGGAGACCTATCTGCTCTATGGCGGTTACGATCCTCTGGCCGTGACCCTGACCCATATCCTGAACCAGAAGGCGGGCATGGCCTGGACTTCCTACAAACACACCGGCGTGCCTGTGACCACTTCAGCTCAGGGCGTCACTGCCGAGGCCTTCAACGGGTCCTACGACAATACCGATATCGCCCTGAAGATCATGGAGGCCATGGGCCTTGATGCCACGGTGCGCTATACGGCCCAGACAGAAGAAAAGGCTGTTGTGGCCCAGGAATAATTTTTTGCAGGGTTTTGCTTTTTCATCTGATGATGGTTCCCCACGTCAAGGCCCTTTTGTCTTTCCTCTTTGCCCGGCTCGTACTCTGGAAGCTCCTGCTGCCCCTCCTGCTCAAGGGGTTTGATCCGAAAGGCTCTGGCAGGGATGGTTTCTATGAATTATGATGATCTTGTTCTGCTCTTGACGGCCATTACTGAAAAAAAGAGGGATGAGGCCGAAAGCATTGCCAGAAAGCATATTCAACACGGCTGGGATTATATGGAAAAACGGGATCAGGGCTTCAGAGTCCGCTTGATGTTAATTCTTTGCTTTGTTTTCCAATATCAGGATGAGAAGGATTTTTTTGGATAAGGCTGTCTTTTTTCAAACCTTAAGCTAGGACAGGAGGTTTTTCCCATGAAGAAAATGAAAGTGATGGCAGTTGTATCGGCAGTGGCGGTGTTACTGACCATGTCTGCGCTGACCGGAACAGGCATGGCCAAAAAATGGAGATCAGGCCATCCGGCAGCTCCGGACTCTGTAGCCAATCTGACTCACGAACGGTTTATCGATCTTGTCGCCGAGAAAACCAACGGCCAAATCGAAATCGACGGATATCCGGCGGAGCAGCTTGGCCCGTATCGCGACATGTTCGATAATGTGGTTCGGGGCATGCAGGAAGTGGGTTTTCTGCCGGTCAGTCCGGAATTCTCACCAGCCCTGCAGGCCGTGTACACGGTCTACCTGGCCGACGACTGGGAACAGGGGAAAAAGATCTACGCCCCTGACGGCTGGATGTTCAAGCTTCTGGAGCCGATTTTCAGCGATCTGGGGGTCAAGCTCCTGGGGTTCTATTTCATAGGAATGGACGGTCTTGGCAGCACCAAGGGACCGGTGGTCATGCCCGAAGACCTGGTGGAGCAGGATATCAAGGTCAGGGTCTGGTGCCCGGCCGATCGTCTCTTTTTTCAGGAAATCGGGGCTCAGACTGTGGACATCGCCTTTTCGGAACTGTTCACCTCTCTGCAGACCGGGGTGGCTCACGCTCAGGACAATACGCCTGAGGTGTCCTATACCCTGCTTCGGGATGTGACCAAGTTTTACACGGATGTGGGTCACATCTTCGAGCCCTTTGCGGTGATCATGAACAAGGATCTGTTTGACGGTCTTGCTCCGGAGACGCAGACGGCTCTCCAGGAAGCCGCCACTGAAGCCTTGGCCTGGGGTAACAAAAAATCCGAGGCGAGCGAGGAGGACTACTACCGGAAGATGGAGGAAGCCGGCATCACGGTCACCCGTCTCACGCCTGAGCAAAGGGCTGCCTGGAAAGAATACGGCCGGGCCAGTTGGGAGGAGTTTGAAAAAGTGATCGGGGAAGACATTATGGAGTATATCCGGGACCATGCTCAGTGAGCGAGGAGCAGGGATGCTGAGGTCCATCCGGAAAGGATTGATTTTTCCGGGTGGACCGCTTGGTTCAAAGGGGGGCGGAGCGATGCAGGTCGACTTCAAACGAATCATGCGTTGGATCCATGTGATCGAAGACATTGGACGCATCACAAGCGTCATCCTCATGACCGGGCTTGTCGCCCTGCAGGTCATATTCAGGATATTTTTTGAGTGGTCCTCCCCGGCCTGGGAAGAAGCCGCCAGGTTCATCATGATCTGGTCCATCTTTATCGGAGCGATCGTCACCACCCGGGAAAACGGGCATATCAAGATGGGAGGGGTCTTCAATACAGGAGCCGGAAAAAAGTGGTTCGACGTCCTGGAAAAATGCGTCTGCATCGGCTTTATGATCATTTTTGTGGTCTGGTCCTGGGAATTTGCAGCTTATTCCATTGATAAATCCATGCAGTCCATAGTTCTCAGGCTCCCCCTGATCGTGGTGCACATCTGCTTTCTGGTGTGCAGCCTGTTTATCGTCTTTCATTTCATCGTCCACCTTGGAAAACATGTCCAGGATCTCATCGCCTTTTACAGGAGGGACCGGGCATGAGCATCCTCCTGCTGTTTATCGGGCTGACCCTGGTGATGATCGTCCTCGGTTTCCCCCTGTTTGTTTCCTTCGGTATCGGGGGGCTCGGCATGATGCTGGTTCTGGATATCGATTCCGGTTTTGCCGTTCCCTGTATTTTTCGCAATCTCAATTCATTCGTCCTCATGGCCATCCCTTTTTTCATCTTTGCCGGTGGCCTGATGACCGCCTCGGGCATTTCCAGTAGGATCGTGGAGTTTGCCAATACAGTGGTGGGACGTTTCAAAGGCGGACTGGGTATTGTGACGATTGTGTCCTGTGCGCTTTTCGGTGCGATATCCGGTTCCTCCTCCGCCGCTGTGGCCAGCATCGGCATGATCATCCTGCCCCAGATGGAAACCTACGGCTACAAGCGCGAATACGCAACTGCCCTGGTGGCCTGTTCCGGATTGCTCGGCCAGTTGATTCCTCCGAGCATCCCCATGATCCTTTTCGGCATGATCACCGGCACCTCTGTGGCCGCGTGTTTTTTGGCGGCGGCCATGCCGGGTCTTTTGTTGATGCTGGCTTATTTCGTCATCAATTATCTGTGTTGTCGCCGGAAATCCGAAATCAGGGTTGAAGAGAAACTTCCTTTGGCCGCCACCCTGAAACAGCTGGGTCGATCGATGCAAAAGGCGGGTTTTGCCCTGGCCATGCCGGTGATCATTCTGGGCGGGATCTATGGAGGTTTTTTTACGGCGACAGAGGCCGGGTGTATGGCTGCCGTCTATGCCATAGGGGTGGGCGTTGTGCGGCGAACCCTGACCAGAAAGGCCTTCCTGCAGGCCGCTGAAGAGACCGCCAGTATTGAAGGGGCCATTACCTTCATCATCTGCTTTATCTTTGTCATGAGCCGCATTTTCACCTATGAACGGCTTCCCGATCAGATCGCTCAGGCCATGCTCAATATCACTGAAAACAAAATTATCTTGTTGTTGCTCATCAATCTTTTCATGCTCCTGATGGGCATGATTATGGACGATATCAGTTCCATGCTCCTGGCCACTCCGCTTTTGTTGCCCCTGTTTCTGGAACTGGGCATACATCCGGTGCAAATGGCGGCGATCATGGCCGTCAATCAAGGGAGCGGCCAGATGACGCCGCCCGTGGCCACCAACCTGTTCACGGCGGCCCGGGTGAGCGGGGTCCCTGTTGCGGCATTTGTCGGGGACTGCATTCCCTTTTTGATTTTCGGATCGCTGCCGGTGCTCCTGCTGACAACGTTCGTGCCGGCAGTCTCGCTCTGGCTCCCGAATCTGATCATGGGAGGCTTGAACTGATTGTATACCGCCGGCTTCACCCCCAGCACTAGATATTCTACCTGATTTCATCCTTTCTTGCTCTATCGTCTCTGCAAGTCTTTGGACTTCCTTCTTTTGCTCCCAATCCTGCTGAATAAACCTATCCCCCAAAATATTCATTGTTATTTTTAGTTGTTTTAAGTATTTTAAATAGTATGTAACTAATATTGACAAAAAATATATAATAATTTACGAAGACTTCAGCTAGGACAAAATCGGACAAGAAAGGAGATTGACAATGAAGACAGGTTTAGGATTGATCGGAAGTTTGATGCTGGCGCTGTTTGTGGCCGGGAGCATTCCGGCGGCGGGCAGGACTCTGATGATGGCCACCACGACCAGCACAGACAACACCGGGCTTTTGGACTACCTGGTTCCGAAATTTGAAGAAGCGACCGGCATCGAGCTGAAGTGGACCGCCGTTGGAACGGGCAAGGCTCTGGAAATGGGTAGAAATTGCGATGTGGACGTCTTGCTTGTGCACGCCCCTCCGGCTGAGAAGGCCTATGTCGAAAACGGCTATGCCGTGAACCGCACCCAAATCATGTACAATGATTTCGTCCTCATCGGTCCGGCGGCCGATCCGGCCGGGATCAAGGGCAAACGCGTCACAGAGGTTCTGCAGGCCATAGCGGATGCCAAGGCTCAATTCTTCAGCCGGGGCGATAATTCCGGGACCAATAAAAAAGAGCTGCTGCTCTGGGATCAGGCCGGGGTCGACCTTCCGGAAAAGGCTGAGTGGTATCTGGAAACCGGCCGGGGCATGATCAGTACCTTGACCATGGCTGATGAACGCGGCGGGTATACCTTGACCGACCGGGGCACCTATATTAAATACGCCGACAACAATGACGGCAATCCGAATTTGAAGATTCTGGTGGAGGGGGATGTCTCTCTGTTCAACCAGTACAGTGCCCTGGTGGTTCATCCAAAGCGGTGTACCAATACCAAAACTGAAGCGGCAGAAGTCTTCATCGATTGGATGACGTCTGACGAGGCCCAGTCCTTGATCGGGGATTTTCGTCTCCTGGGCAAGAAACTGTTCAATCCCAATGCCCGATAAGAACAAACTGTAACCTTCTAAAAGAGTTGGAATGGACTACCTCTGGCAGGGCCTGTTTCAGGCCCTGCAATTTCTTTTTTCGGGGCATCCCGAGACCTATTCCGCGATCTGGTGTACCGTACGGGTTTCCTCGCTTTCTATTGGCGCCAGCCTGATTCTGGGTGTCCCTCTGGGGTATTTTCTCGGGCATTTTGCCTTCCCCGGCAAAAAAATGATCCGACTCCTGGTGGACACCCTGCTGTCCTTTCCTACAGTGGTTATCGGCCTGTTGGTCTACAGTTTCTTTTCCCACCGCGGACCGCTCGGGCAACTTGACCTCCTGTTCACCCTGCCGGGAATCGCAGTGGGGCAGACCATCCTCGGCCTGCCGATCATCATCGCCCTGACCGCCGCAGCGGTGGAAAGTCTGGATACCAGGCTCAGGCCGACCTTGCTGACTCTGGGGGCCAAACCCAGAGATCTGCTGCTGACCACAGTCTGGGAGGCCCGTTTTAGCCTCCTGGCGGCCGCTGTAACGGCCTATGGCCGGATCGTTTCCGAAGTCGGTATTTCCATGATGGTCGGCGGGAATATCAAATGGTACACGCGAACCATCACCACGGCCATCGCCCTGGAAACAAACAAGGGGCAGTTCTCTTTAGGGATCGCCCTGGGGATAGTTCTGCTGGGCATGGCCTTCGCGGTCAATCTTTCGCTATTCTTTCTGAAAAGCAGAATCGAAGGGTGATGCATGGACGCTTATCACCTGAAAAACATTCGCCAGGTATATGACGGCCGAACTGTGCTGGATATTCCGTTCCTGCGTATCAGGTCGGGGAGCATCCTGGGGCTGTTTGGTCCTAACGGGAGCGGCAAAAGCACCCTGTTGCGTCTTTTGGCTCTGCTCGAAGATCCAAATCAGGGGACAGTCTGTTTTCAGGGACGTCGGGTCAGCTCCAGAGATGCACTCACCCGGCGCAGGATCTCGCTTTTAGATCAAGACCCATATCTTCTGAAACGTTCGGTCCTGGCCAATGTGGCCTACGGCCTGAAAGTGCGGGGCTATACAGTCATCAGGGACCGGGCGGAAAAAGCATTGAAACAGGTGGGGCTGCCGGCCTCGCAGTTCGCCGGGAGACGTTGGCATGAACTTTCAGGAGGGGAAGCCCAGCGCGTCGCCCTGGCGGCCAGGCTGGTCCTGAAACCCTCGGTTCTGCTTTTGGATGAACCTACCGGGAACCTCGATCAGGAAAGCTCCGAACGGATCCGTCTGGCCTCCCTGGCCGCCAGGGAGGAATGGGGTGCGACCATCGTGCTTGTGAGTCACGACCGTTCCTGGCTGGAAAATGTCAGCGACCGCTTTCTGGTGATGGATAGAGGGCAAGTCTTTTAATTTCTCCGGAGGGGCTCCGGCTATCAGGCTAGGCGGATCATCCCGACGCCGTCTTTCTCCGCCGCGAGAAAGTCCTGCGGGACATTAGGCAATGCTCTGCCAGACCAGAGTGAGCATGTCGGAAGCGGCCTGGTAGGCGGCATCAGAGTCGCCATCGGCAATGGCCCGGGCCATTGCTTTGTGCAGGGGCAGGGAGTCCTGCTGTCCGGCGAGGTCACGGGTGTCGGCCTGGCGGGCGGTGTGCACGGCCAACCGCATGGCGTGGCCCAGACTGGCCAGGATCTCGTTGTGGGAAGCCTCGAGGATGGCCAGGTGAAACTGCATGTCCAGCTCCAGATAGGCCTCGTAGCTGAAGGTTGCATCATTGTCCAGCATGCTCTTCAAGCGCGAATAGAGTTCAAGGATGGTCTCCACCTCGGCCCGGGTCGCTTTCCGGGCGGCCATTCCGGCGGCCTCGGATTCGATGATCGAGCGCACCTCGGTGATCTTTTTCAGAAATTCCGGCTGGGGACCGGTCCGGAGCATCCACTGCAGGACGTCGGCGTCAAACAGGTTCCACTGGCTGCGGGGCTGGACCTGGGTCCCTATTTTAGGACGGGGTCGGACCAGCCCCTTGGTCGTCAGGACTTTCACCGCTTCCCGGATCACCCCCCGGCTGACCTCGAATTCACGACAGAGGCCGTCTTCATTGGGCAGGGCGTCTCCGGGCAGATAGATCCCCTGGATGATTTTGACGCCGAGTTCTTCTTCTACGTATTCGTACAGCCTGCGATGCTTGCCTGGGCTTAACATGGGGTTTGATCCTCAATCTTTTTGTTCCGCATTTGGCATTCCTGTCTTCACATGCATTTCCTGCCTTGATATGCGATCTTGATTCTGCATCTGAAATCTGCTCCTTTTTGATCATATCATAATATTTATGAAAGGCAAGGAAGAACTTTCTTGCTCTGCGATGCGCCGTAATGTATAGAAGTTTCATTCGAGCAATACTGAAAAATCAAGGAGGTTCGGGCATGAAGAATGTCACAGTATTTCAGACTTCATACCAAAAATGACTTCAAGTTTTGACGTACTGTAAAGAACTCTGTAAGTATATGAACCACACTCAGCGCATGGGTCTTCACAGGCCTATGAACAGGGTCTCAGTTTCGATGCACAAAAAACAGGCTTCAATGAAGGCGGATACAAAAACGTAATGTATGTCAACTTCTAGCATACAACAGCAATCAGCAGATGTGGTGATCATCGGTGGCGGGGTTCGAGGGTTGGCCATCGCCTATTTCCTGAGTCGGGCCAAGGTGGACGTCCTGCTTGTGGAGAAGCGCTTCATCGCCTCCGGGGCCAGCGGCTTGAATATGGGCTATGTCAATGTTTCTGCCAAGAAGCCGGTTTATTACACCCGGTTCAGCAAAATGAGCGCCGATTTGTATCCCAAGTTCAATCAAGAGCTGGGCGGGGATATCGAATACGAGCGCAAGGGATCCGTGTTCGTGGCCGAGTCGGAAGCGGCCATGCAGGACCTGGCCCAAATTGTTGTGGAGCGCAATGTTGTCCCGGGACTGGATATGAAACTGCTGGACAGTGCAGAACTCCTCCGGCTGGAACCGGCGCTTTCCCCAAGACTGGCCGGCGGGTACTGGTCCCCTGCCGATGGCGGAGTCAATCCCTTAAAGTTGACCCGGGCCCTGGCCAGGGAGTCGTCCCGGCTGGGCGCCCGCATCATGACCGGGACCGAGGTCCAGGACATCCGGGTTCAATCCGGCCGGATCGAAGCGGTGCACACCGGGGAAATGACCATCGCCACTCATGTGGTGGTCAACGCGGCCGGGATACACGTGCCGCGTATTGCGCAAATGGTCGGTTTGACCGTGCCGGTCAATCCGGAACGGGGGCAGGTGGTGATCACCGAGGCTTTGTCCAAGATTCTGCGCCATACTGTCGGGGACTACAAACAGTTTGCCGACGGGCAGATTCTGATCGGCACGACCAACGAAGATGTGGGCGAAGATACGCAGGTCACAAGCCGGATGATCTCCGATCGGGTGGGCCGTGCTTTGCGGATCATTCCGGCCTTGCATAAGGCGCGGAGCATCCGCTTTGCAGCCGCTCTCCGTCCCATGCCCCCGGACAGGCTGCCTATCTATCAGAAAATGGAGGGAATCAGCGATTTTTACGTGGCCGTGGGACACAGCGGCATGACCCTGGCCCCGATTACCGGACAGATCTTCTCTGACTGGATCACAAAAGGGCGCAGTACCTATGATCTTTCCGCCTACGGGGTGGAGAGGTTTGAGGGATAGGTCAGTGATCAGAGGACAGAAGTCAGTGATCAAAGGACAGAGAACAGAAGCCAGCCCGGCCTCTGGCCGCAGACGTCCAGTTTGATCCAAAAAGAAACTTTGAGTCACCTCCTCCGTCATTCCGGCGGAGGCCGGAATCCAGACTGAAAATGTAAGAGCTGGACCCCGGCCTACGCCGGGGTGACGGACAAAGAAAAATCAAGTTTCATACCAGCTTTGCCTCTGGCAAAGTTG
>JAABTT010000027.1 GCA_011389765.1 Desulfohalobiaceae bacterium S24
ACGGGGGATTTTTTCCCCCTCCGGACTCTTTGTTTTGTTCTTTGATAAGCCGTCTTTGATGAACGGGAATCTCTTTCTTTCTTCGAGTTGTCTGCTGTGGCCACGGTCCGGTTTCCCCCGGCGAGCAAGCCTAAGAACACCAAAGAGCCTCCCAGCGAGGTCGCGAAAGAGAACCCTGTGACCGGTTCTCTGTCCTGTGACCTAGTGTTTGCACATGAAGTTTCTTCATTGATCAAACTGGCTGGTCCGCCCAGCCAGCGGCCGGCGCTGACACCTGAAACCTCACCAATGTCCAACTTTGAAGCCTAACCAATCATTTAAAGCACGTACCTTTCATTATTGCATTGGCGTTAAGAAAAATGTGCGGTCTGACGCTGCTTTTTCATTCCCGCAGCACGCAGCCTTCCAGGGCCTGTCTGGCCAGTCCCGCCCCGGCTTGTTCGTACATGTTGTAGGCCGTGCAGATCCCCAATTCGGAGAGTTCCTCCACTTCCTCGGGATATTTGGCGATGGCCGCCACCATGCAGTCAAATCCCAGGTTGCGCAACTGGTGCACGGCAAAGACATTGCCCTGGTGATTGGGCATGGCCAGGACGATCAGTTCCAGGTTGACGTCTTTTTTGAGTTTCAGCCAGAATTCGGTGTCCCCGGCGTCTCCCAGGACGATATTTCGGCCCATGGAGCGGTTTTGGTCCACCCGTTCCGGGGTGTGCTCCACCCCGCAGATGGCATCGCCGTAAACCTCTCGCAGTTCGTCATAGGCTCCGCTGCCGATGCGGCCCATGCCGAAAATCACCGCCCGGACCCGGCCCAGTTCGATGGGGGCATCCAGAGGATGGCAGCGTTCCCGCTCCAGAAAGGCGAGTCGTTTCCCGATTTTCTGATAGAGTCTTTCCGCAAAAACGCTGAGGGGTGAGGACAGGGCGAAGCTGATGCTCACGGTCATGGCCATGATCAGAAGCCAGTCCGGAGGCAGCAGATCCTGGGTCACGGCCAGGGAGGCCACGATGAGTCCGAATTCTGAAAAATTGGTCAGGGTCAGAGAAGCGAACAGGCTGGTTCGAACCCGCAGGCCGAAGCGGCTGACGATGAGATGATAAATACCGGTCTTGAGAAACAGGAGCAGGCAGAGCAGGGTCGAGGCCGCAAGCATGTTCAGGGTGGGCAGGCCGGTCATGCCGATGGACAGGAAAAATCCCACCAGCATAAGTTCCTTGAAGCCGAAAAGGGCTTTGGACAACTCCGAGGCCCTGGGATGTCCGGCAATCAGAACTCCGATCACCAGGGCGCCCAGATCCGGTTTGAGCCCCACCAGGGCAAAGTACTCCGCCCCGACGCCCAGGGCCAAGAACAGGCCGCAGAGGATGAAGAGCTCCCCCCGGCCGGAGAGATCCAGCAGACGGTACAGCAGCGGCCGGAGCAAGGGCAGGGCCAGAACGCTCAAGGCCCAGATGCTGGGGATTTTTCCGGCTGAGGCGCTCAGGAAAAGAACGGCGAACAAATCCTGCATGATGAGGATGCCGATGGCGATGCGGCCGTAAAAGGCCGTCATGTCCCCCTTGTCTTCCAGGATTTTCACGGCGTAGACCGTGCTGGAAAAGGACAGGGCAAAGCCGAGGACCAGCAGGGCCTGCCAGGAAAGATCCAGCAGCGGGGCGTCCAGGTACTGTTTTCCCAAAAACAGGGTTCCCCAAATGAGCAGGGTGGAAATGCACATCTGGGCCGTGGCACTGCCCCAGATTTCCCCTTTGAGCAGGTCTTTGACATCCAGTTTGAGCCCGATGGAAAACAGAAGCAGGGTGATGCCCAGGTCCGATATAACATTCAGGCCGGCAGGAGGGGCAAAGCCCAGGATATTGTAGGCAAAGCCAGCCAGGAGAAAGCCCACCATGGGGGGCAGTCCGATGCGGGTCAGGGCGAACCCGAAGCCAAAGGCAAAACTGACGAGGATAACCAGCATGCGTGTCCCTTTGAAAGCTTTTGAAACCGTTCATTCGTCCGGTTTTAACTCGAGCAGATGAAAGTCGACATACTCCAGTTCTTCCTGGAACTCTTCGCCGCATTCCAGGGAGATATCGTTATCCTGGTGATACTTCCACTGAACGGTGACCGGCAGACCGCTCCGGGCCGCCTCTTCGAGCATGTCGAAAAAATTCATCAGAATTTTTGAACTGCTGCTGTTGAAATAAACCAGCTCCATCTCCACTTCTATCGGACCTTTATTCGATTGCTGCAGAAACGATTCAAGCCACTCCAGCATGGGAGAATAGAACTTGGCTGAATTCTCCGGGTATGATTCACCCTTGATTTTTAAGAGATTTTTCTCCGGATCGAAGTTGATCCAGGGAGTTGCTTTGCCTTTTTCGCGCACAAAAGCTTCCATTATTGACTCCGTGGCCCTGGCGGTTTGGCTGTCCATTCGGATGGGAGAATAAAATCAGACAACGGCTGTCACGACAAAAAATTCTTTTCCCGTCTGGATGGGGATAATGTCGTAGGAAATAGGCCGGGTCGCCTTCCTGGCCATCTCAATAAAACCGAGACCGGCTCCCTTGCTATCATCAGCCGTCTCTTTCCGCCGCTGCTCCTTGTAATATTTCTTGAGCTCATCCTTGTTCATGGATTGAATCTTGCTCAGCTTTTCCGTGAGTGGGCCTTTTTGGGCCTGGGTTATATAGTTGCCGCATTGAATGTAAAAATGCTCATCGCGTTTTCCGATGATCAAAATGCCGAAGCTGAGGTCCTGCTCGTATTCTCCGGTCCCCTTTTCCTCTGAATAATTGATGACGTTTTGCATGAGTTCCACAAAGATTGAAAAGACTTTATGCGTCACATTGATACTTGTCTCTTCCAAAGTCATTTTTTGCCGCAGTGTCTCTCCTATACCTTCCAAAAGGCTTTGAGAGACCGGACCGGTAAAGCTGAAAACAATGCCTTCTTCTTTGAGTTGTTCATAAAATTTCTGAATTTGATGCACCATTGCTGACCACCTTTCCTTTGATTTGATTACGTCCCGCCGCTTTGGCCGCATAGAGCCGGTCATCGGCAGCTTCGATCAGATCCTGGCAGGTTGAATGAGGATTCGGAACCATAACGGCTACCCCAATACTCACCGTGACAATTGATGAAGTTGGCGAATATTCGTGTTTGACGGCTAAATCCGAGATGCCGGCCTGGACGTGGGAAGCGAGCTGCATGGCCCCGGAAAGCTCTGTCTCCGGGAGCAGTATGGCAAACTCTTCCCCCCCGTACCGGGCTGCAAGATCAGCGGGTCTTTTGATCGACTGCGCCATGACCTGGGCGCATTTGATGAGACAATCGTCTCCCGCCGCATGGCCATAATTATCGTTGAACTGCTTAAAATAGTCCAAATCCAGGATCATGAGCGCCAATGGACTCCCGGAGCGCTGATCCCGATTCCACTCCGCCTCTATGCATTCGTTAAAACGCCTCCTGTTGGCGATCGAGGTCAGGCCGTCCACATAGGACATCCTGGACAGGATCTCTTTGTGTGATTGAAGGTCTGCATTGAGCTCGTTCAGGCTTTGCTGCATACGGTCGCTCATTTTCACCACACGCTGCGTCTGGCGGAAAAGCTTCCTGTATTCTTTCAGAAGATCCAAATATGGCTGGAGCAAAGGGTTGCCGGAAAATTCAGTCCGCGCGGCGATGGATTCGGCTTGGTCTATCACCTTTGTTTCCCGGGAAAAAATGGACTCTTCACTCACCGCGTCCTCCAAGGTGTGGAAACTGTTGCAGCTGCAGGACAGCCCTTCAAAGAGATCTTATCCAGAGCCTCTCTCCCTCGTGAAGGCTCCTATTTGGGGATCAGGCCGTCAGGCGGCAGCCAAGGACCGTGACATCGTCCCGCTGCTCTTCAGCCCCCCGATAGCTTTCGTACATGTCAAGCAGAGCTTCTTTTTGTTCGGCCATAGGCTTCCCCTGGATGTTTTGCAGACAGGAAAGCAGCCGACGTTTGCCCAAGGGCAAACCCGTCTCCGCCCCAATCTGATCGAATATCCCGTCAGTGGCCAAATAGAAGGTCACCGGCCCTTGAAGCCGGATTGTATGGGTTTGAAAAGGGAAATCCGGATTTGAGGACCGATAGCCCAGACTTTCCTTGTCGCCCTTGATCTGTACAAGCTGATCGCCATGTTCGTACACGAGGCTCAAACGACTCCCGGCAAACAGGAGGGTTCGGTTCGAGCGGGAATATACGCAAAGCGCCATGTCCAGACCGTCCTCTGAAAATTGGGCTACATCCTGGTTGGAGAGCATCTTCCGGATCAGCCGGCTCAACTCCTGCAAGACACGGTGGGGGGCCTGCACGCCGATATCGCTGGCCACCCGGTTCAGAGAAGCCACCGCGGCCATGGTCATGATCCCTCCCGGAACCCCGTGACCGGTACAGTCGATGACCGCTGCAGCAAAGCCGTCTTCGTGCTCTTTGCTCCAGATCATATCACCGCTGATCACGTCTTTGGGCTGCCATATGGTGAAACATTCCGGAACCATCTGTTGAAGATGGGTCTCGTTGGTCAAAATGGCCTGCTGAATGGTCTGGGCGTAATGGATGCTCTCCATGACATTGTTCAGCATTTCGGTCTTCGTTTCATTGGCTTCCTGCAGAAGCGTAGACTGCTCCTCCAGTTCACTGGTCCTTTGGCTGACCTTATTTTCCAGTTCCCTTGTATGGCTTTTGATCTCCTCGATCATGGAGCCGAAAGCCCGGCTCAAGCCACCGATTTCGTCTGTTCCGGCCGGGGGCAGGGTGACGTTGTAATTTCCATGGGCCAAAGCAATGGCGGAGGTATGCAGGGCCCCCAAGGGGCGAAGGACGAGTTTTTCAACACCGTAGCCGTAAACCAGGAGCAGAATGCAGAACATGACGAATACTGCAGCAACGACCGTCATAATCCACTTGTCGTCTATCACTTGGGCCGCTTTCAGGTTCACGGCGCTGAGCACATACCAGCTGAGCTCCGGAATCCAGGTCAGGGCCAGAAGCTGCTCCTTGCCGTCGAGCTTGGCCCGGAAGGTTTCAACATTTTTTGGATTCTTTTGTGCTCTCTGCATGGCTTGGGTGAGCTTATTGGAGTCGGATGAGTCAGTAAATTCCTTCTGGAGGGAGGGCTGCTCTTGGTCAGACTTCTTGGTATCGGCTTCAGCCCCTGAACCGTAAGCGATCAGGCTCTCGTCCGGATGAGCCTGGATAAAGCCTTGGGCGTCCAAGATCATAGGGGTCACCCCCGGTTCATCGGCAGTGATGAATTCCTCCAAGAATTGAGACAACTCCAGGCCTGTCCCAGCCATGCCGATCTTTTGATCATCATTCCAGACCATAACATTTATCCAGACCTGGACGTTTCCAAGGTGAACATCTGGATTGACGTTAATGGTAAAAGTATCAAAATCCTCAATAGTTGTAAAAAACCATTCATCGTCGGGGTTTTCTGGGTCTAAATGATAGCGTGGTCTTTGACTGTATTTCTTGTCCGGACCATTGAAATAATAGGCCAGGGTTTCCTGGTTGATGACAAAGTAGTTGCCGCCTTGAAAGGCCTCTTGATACTCATCGGCCTCCTGAAAAAAGCGGGATTTTTTTGAATCTGAATTTTCGTCCATCAGCCACTGCCGAAGGAGGAGCGAATCACCGAAACGCTGAGCCAGGGCCAGTTCCCTGGATACCGGAGCTTCAATTCGCTGGGCGCTGAGCAGGGTAAAATTTTGGGCGTAAGCTTGACCCAATTGAGCTTGAATCCTTTCCAGCATCTCAAGTCCTATCCAGATAGTCGGGAGCAGAGCCAGCAGACAGGCCCCACCCAGGGCCAGCATAGATTTTGTCCGCAAACTGAGATTGAGAGCATTCATAGTCATCCTTTAGACCGCCTGGCGAATGGCTTATAGTTTAGGAATGCCTTGGCTGACAGAAAGACACACTATCGTCTAAGCCTGAGGCAGTCAACAACATCAGAAGCCAAGTTGGATCAGTATACCTGAAAAGGCTTGACTCTCTCTCCTGCTCAGATATCATTTTCTTAAACAGGTTTTGCTTACTTTTTTCGAAGACATGAACAGTGGAGCAGTCTATGAACAGAAAAGTTCTGAAAGCCGTGGGGTTGGTCGCTGCCCGCTATGGGGATAAATGGGCCCGAACCGCCGGGGACAAGGCCGTGACCAGAACGAGTGAATTGCTGAAAAAAAGAGGCCTTGCGGACCAAACTTATGATTTGGAGACCTTGACTGCAGAATTCAAGGAGATGTACCGGCAGGGCAAATTCAACAGGGAGGAGTGGGGGGAGATTAAGTCCAGGCTGCAGAAGGCCTGGAAGGAACGGCAGCAGAAGCGTCAGTAGATATGGGCTTTTTATAGTCGATGTCCCGGAAGCGAACAGGGATGGGCGTGCTGATTTTTTGAGCCACTGTCATGCTGTTTTCTTGCCGACTGCTCTGGCCTTGAGTTTTTGGGTAAGTTTAGGGATGATTTCAAAGAGGTCCCCGAGAAGATAATAGTCGGCATTCTTGACCATGGGGGCCTTGGGGTCGGTATTGACGGCAATGATCAGACCCGCGGTTTTCATCCCGGCAAAATGCTGGACCGAGCCGGAAATGCCGCAGGCTATATACAACCTTGGGTTGACCTTGAGGCCTGTCTGGCCCACCTGCATGGTATAGGGGACCCAGCCTTCATCCACTGCTACCCGTGAGGCCCCAACCGCCGCCTCGAGCTCCCGGGCGCAGTCGAACAGCAGCTGAAAGTTCTCGCCGTTTTTCAGCCCCCTGCCTCCGGAGATGATGACCTTGGCCTCGTTCAGATCCCTCCCCTGGTCGGCAGTGTCTGTTTTTCCGATGAAGGCCGTCCCGTTTGCGTCTCGATGCTTCGCGTGAAAAGGGATGAGCTCCGGGTTCGCCGCAGCCGGTTTTTTAAGGTGATGGTTGGGGCGCATGCCGAAAAAAAGATACTCCCCCCTTACCCTGTACAGGGCCTCGGTCTTGCCGGAATAGGCGGAGGTGGAGACGGTCAGGTCTTCCAGATCCACCTCTGTGCAGTCCATGACCAGGGGGGCGTCGAACAGAGCGGCCAGCCTGGGCAAAAGATCCCGGCCGGTCGGACTGGTCTGGCCGAAGAGGATTGTCACGCCGGCGGCCTGCATGGCCTCTGCCACAGCCCGGGCTTTGAACTGGGGGTTGCGGGCCTGCGCTTCCTCTTGAAATTCGATCGCATAAATCCTGTGCACTCCGTACGCCCCGAGCTGTTCGGCGTGACCGCCGGGAGAGCCGCTGATGACAAAGGCGCAGCAAGCGACGTCTTTTTGGCGCAGATAGGAGATGACCCCAAGGACCGAGTCCTTGACCCGCCCGTCTGTTTCTTCAATGAAAACTCCAGCCTGTTGCATCATTTCAGTGTTTATTGAGTCCGGTTTGACTGCCTCGCAGTCCTAATGATCGAAAATTCTATATAATCCTGGCTTCCTGCTCCAGGATCCGGATGAGTTCCTCCACTGCTGTATCCGGATCTCCTTCGATGGGCCGGGGGGTCCTGTCCTCGGCAACCGTGCGGAGTTCGAGAAGTTCCATGGAGCTCGCGGACGGCTCGAACCTGAGGTCCTGCAGGTCAAGAGTTCGAATTTCTTTTTTCCTGGCCTTCATAATGTCCGGAAAGGTGGGATATTTTGGGGTGTTCAATCCTCTGCCGGCCCCGATGATACAGGGCAGGCTCAGGGAATACTGCAGCCTGCTTCCCAGCTCGGCTTCGGTGCTCACAAAGGCTTCGCCCTCCTGAATATCGACGTCCACCGCATTGGAAAGGACCGGGATCTGCAACAGGGCCCCGAGTCGGAACATGGTCTGCATGCCGCAGCTGTCGATGGATTCCCGGCCGGTGAATATCAGATCCGGTTTCCCGTCCAGGTCGATGGCCGCTTTCAGAATCCTGGCCGTTTCCATGGCGTCGTGAGGACGCTCGCTTTGGATGTGAAGACTCCGCTCGGCCCCCATGGCCAGGGCCGAGCGGAGGATGTCCCGGGCTGACGGGCCGCCGAGGCTTACCGCGATGACCTCGGAGCCCGGGCGGGCGTCCCGGATCTTCGCGGCTTCGGTCAGGCAGTGTTCATCATAGGGATTGATGATGAACGTCATCCGTTCATCAATCCGCTTGCCTTCGATGACCCGAATCGAGGCCGCTGTATCCGGGACCTGCTTCACACAGACATAGATGCGCATTATTATGCTTCTCAATCAAGAGTCAATTTCTCTCTTCCTGCAGCAATCGTCAATATTCAATCGTCAATATTTAATTCTTAGCCATTCACCGAAAAGCTGGAATTGTAGTTGATCTCCCGCTTTCTGGAGTAGAAGCCCATATCAAAGGTCCGGCCTTTGAGGTATTTGAGTTCGTACTGATAGGGATTTTGGTCGTGATCCAGGCCTTTTTCCACGGCATCGATGAGTTCAGCCATCATCCGTCCGACCACCGGGGCGTTTTTGTACTGATTGCCGCTGGTGCCAATGGCCATATAAAAGCCGTCCATGTCTGATTTGTCATAGACCGGAATCCAGTCGTCGGAGCAGTCGTAGAGATCAACCACGCCTCTGGGCTGTTCCGGAACCTGCAGGGATTCGACCCGTCGGCCCAGCCGGTAGCATTGGGCTTTCCATTGGGCTTTGGACAGTTCCTTGCTTTCACCCGGCCCGCCTTCCCCGGCGTAAAAGGCGTCAGGATCCGGCCAGACCTGGGGATCGCAGTCCGGGTCTTCGCTGCCGATCAAAAACATGTTGCCCACCTCGGGCCGGTAGTAGCAGCCCACATCCCCGTCCGAGATGTGATAGCCGTCGTTCAGATAATCATAGCCCTCAGGGGAGGGGCAGTGCATGACCTCGTGCCGCAGGGCCTGGGTCTTGATGTTGCAGGTTTCAAAAACACCCTGGGCCATCTGATTGACCTTGAAGGAATGCGGACCCGCAGCATTGACCACGATATCGGCATCGAACTGCGTGCCGTCCTTCAGGGTGATGCCTTTGGCCTTGTTGTTTTCGCTTCGGATATCCGCCACTTCACAGTTGAACTTGAACCGGGCCCCGTATTTTTCAGCGGCCCGCATGATATTATGCGTGGACAGGGCCGGGTCGTTGACATACCCGCCTTCGGGGCAAAACAGCCCGCCTTCGAGCTTTTGGGTCGGCGGATCAAAAAAGGCTGGATCTTCGGGCCTTTTGACCGGCCAGTACTCCCACATATTGATTACGGGAATCATTTTTTCGATTTTTTTATTGTCCCATTCTTCATAGGCCACGCCCACGGCGTCATAGTGCCCTTTGACCTTGCGCCAGTCATGGCCCTGGCTCTTGATGAGCAGGGAGCCGGTGTTCATAAATTTGGCCAGCCCTTTTTCATCCTGGACATTGTCCAGGTAGTTGGCCCAGTCCAGCCAGTACTTCATTCCCTCATAGGCGGTGGCTACCCCGTCTTCAGTGGAATAATGCGCCCGGACAATGGCGCAGGAGGCCGCGGTTGAGCCTTCCCCTGCATCATGCAGCTTGTCCACGCTCAGGGTTTTGTAGCCCATTTTGGACAGTTCATAGGCAATGGGCGCGCCTATGACGCCGGCACCGATAATAATGGCATCATACTTCTCGGTCATTTCTTAGCTCCTTGTAATTTTTGAATGGTGAATTGTTCTTTCGAGCATTTTTTTTGCAAGAAGTTTGTTCAAGGTGGAAAGCTTTGGTCGAACTTTTCAAAAATTACATATTTTTTAAGCCTCACTGAATGTTCCTTGGAATTCAGGAGGAAGGCCAAATTTTCACCTGAACAAAAATTCTTTTTATAATCGATTATGAGCGGTCTTGCCGCTCAGAATCGATTGAGCCATTGCTTGAAGCGGTCCTCGCCGGCCGGCCGCAGGCCGAATTCCTGGCCGGCGTCCATCACGGCATGGACCATGTCCCGGGCATAGCCCCGGGAGCAGGTAAACAGGATGCCGGGATATTCCCCGCTTTTCGCGGCCACCACGATCTGGCAGGGGACGTGGGAGAACGGTCCCTGCACGAGCTGGGGCGGTTTTTTGTCCGGCCCGCCAAGGTCCAGGCCGGTCAATTTTTCGGTGACGGCAAAGACTCGAGGGCCGTAAAGCGCCAGAAACACCGTGGCTTCCGTGGTCTCGGTAAAGGATGAGACCACGGGCATGGGGCCGGGCTGATCCGTAAAATGCCAGACCGCGGCCTGGGTCCTGTTCATCCGGTTCACGGACATTTCAGGACTTAAGGCAACCTGTCCGTAGCCTTCGGGAATGGGCAGGGTATCCGAGGCCAGCGAGACAAGGTCGCCGTCCTGGACATCCCAGCGGTCCTTGTGGCAGAGGTCCGTGATCCAGGGACCCTCGCCTTCTCCGGGATACTCCAGGGCCACGTTCCAGTGATCCCGTTTCTCCTGCCGGCTCGGACTGACATCAAAAACAACTGGTGAGCGTCGTGTAATTGCAACCATAGCGCGTTCCCTTTATCCAAAATCGTGCAGACACGATTTTGGATATGGTTAAGTTAAGGAATACCTATTCCATCACATTGCAGATACAATCCGGTTTTTTCCAACACATCCTGATATAGCCTGAATGCAGCGCTGCGCTGCATTCAGGCTTTCATGCGGGCTCCTTCAGGATCGTAAAAGGGCAGGGGCACCACGTCCGCCTTGAGCAGATTCCCCTTGCATTCGTCTTCATAGATGGACACCACGCTGCCGGGCTTGGCCAGAGGCCCTTCCACCAGGGCCAGCCCCACGATCCCGTCTACGGAAAAACTTTTCCGAATCGTGCAGACATAGCCCCGGATCCTTGATTCGTCCACGATCACGCAGCCGTCCCCGGGCACCTTGGCCTCCTGCATCTTGAGGCCCACGAGTTTCAAACGGTCCGGATCCTGTTCGGCCTGCTTGAGGGCCAGGCTGCCCACGGTTTTGGCCTCGGGCTTGTCCCGGTGCCAGAGAAAGCCCAGATGCACGTCCAGAAGATTGGTCCGCTGCTCCGACTCCTGCCCCAGGATGATGTGGCCCTTTTCCATGCGCAGTACGTTCTGGGCCTCCACTCCGAAGTTCATGATCCCGAATTCCTGTCCGGCCTCCAGGAGGAGGTCCCAGACCGACTCCATATAGGAGGAGGGGACATGGATCTCATAGGACAGCTCGCCCACAAAGCCCAGGCGCATTACGAAAACTTCCACGTTCTGCCCGATGCTGAAGCCCTTGACTCCGGAGAAGGGCAGGGCTTCGTTGGAGATGTCCTGGTCCACCACCTTCTCGATGACCTTTCTCGCATTGGGGCCGGAGAGGTTGATCACCCCGAAGGCGTCGGTCAGATTGACCATATGGAAGTCCCGGCCTTCATAACGGGTGTGGTAGCGGATCCATTCCACCGTGGCTCCGGCCCGGCCCGTGGAGGTGGTGAAGAAATAATCGTTCTCCCCCATCTTGGTGATCACCCCGTCGTCGATCACGCAGCCGTCCTCGTTGCACATGGCGGTGTACTTGATCCGGCCCTGCTTGACTTTGTGCATGTCGCTCACAAATACCCGGTCCAGGGCCTTGAGGCAGTCCGGGCCGTGGATGCGGAATTTGCCCAGGGTGGAGCCGTCAAAGATCCCCACATTGCTGCGTACGTTCTCCACTTCCTGCCTGCAGGAGAGATCTTCGGAGAAGTAGCGGGCCCGCCGCCAGACGCCCAGGCGGCGGAAGATGCCCCCGTCCTGCTTCTGGCGGTCGTGCATGGGGGTGCGTTTGGCCATGTCGTGGTTGCGTCCAGCGTAGGTGGACAGGAAGATCGGGGTCAGGGGCGGCCGCCGGTTGGTGGGCCTGACCGACTCCTGGGCCGATCCCTGATACAGAGCCGTGAACAGGGGCAGGTTGTGGTCCGGAATGCCCCCCTGACCAGGGCCTGTGCCGGCCGAGGTGAAGCGCTTGATGAGCTCCGGCACGTCAAAGCCTTTGTTGATGGCCTGTTTGATATTTTTGATAGTGGTGTCTTCGTCAAAGCAGATGAAACTTTTGCGGCCACTGACCGGGCCGATGACAAAGTCGGTGCCTTTTTCCGGGCCGGGGAGCTCGGCCAGGGCCTGTTCCGCTTTCTGCAGATCTGCAGCACTATCCAGTCCGCAGTCCTGCGCGGCCTGAAGTCCGGCCAAGTGCCCCGAGGCCTCGATGGCCTCCGGATCGCCCAGGCCGAGAATGCGGCCGGCCACCCGGGTGTTCTCCGGCAGCTTGTCGGGCAGAAAGGAACCGGTGTGGGCATCATAGGCCACGCTGCCCTTGTTGATGGTCAAAGGACCGCTGACCGGGGTCAAGCCGGCCGAGGCCACCAGGAGATCGCAGGGCAGGGTTTTCTGGGAGGAGCCGTCCATGGAGCCGAGAACCACGCCGGTGAGCAGCTTTTTCCCGTGGGCCTCCAGGGCGGTCTGCCCCGGCTGGTAGGTGATGTCTCTGGATTCAAGGGCCTTGAGCAGGTCCGGATTCTGCCCCTCGGTGCGCAGATCCGCGATGCAGGCGATGTTGACCCCCTGATCGTGGAGGTCCAGGGCCGCTTCCAGGCCTAGGTCGTGCCCCACGGCAAAGACCGCGGTTTTCCCCGGCAGGATGCCGAAGGTGTTCAGGAGCCGGTGGGCGCAGCCCGCCTGCATGACCCCCGGCCGCTCGTTGTTTTCAAAGAGCAGGGGCCGCTCGATGCAGCCCGTGGCCACCACCACGCTTTTAGCCCGGATCTCGATGTAGCGCTCGGCAAAGCTGTCCTCGCTTGATCCCCTGCGAAAGGCGGTCACCAGGCCGTTGTTGTAGGTCCCCACCAGAGAGGTATGGGTCAGGACCCGGATCCCGGGATGGGCGCTTACTTTTTCAGCCAGCTTCCTGCCTCGTTCGTAGAGCGGAACCGCATGATCGTCCTGCACGGTCCGGTAGTCGTAGAAGCCGCCGAGCCAGGGCCTGGCTTCCAGAAGGATGACCCTGAGCCCCTGCTCGGCCGCGCTCAGGGCGGCCTGCATTCCGGACGGGCCACCGCCGATAACGCAGACCTCGGTCGAGGGAAAGATTTCGTCAAAGCGTCCGGTTTGCCGGAAATCAGGGGACAGGCGGCCGAGGCCGGCCGCCTTGCGGATCTGTTTCATGGCCAGGGGCCAGAGCGCGGCGGGCTTGTGCATGGTATGGTAGTAGAAGCCGGCCGGCATGGCCCAGTCCAGCTTGTCGATGAAGCTCAGCTTGTCGTGCTCGGCCGATCCTTTGACGTTCTGCTCCCTGACAACCATCCCGTCTCTGGCCGGGAGGTTCTCGCTACGTTCATTGGGGATGGCGTCGATCTCCATGCAGGTATTACTGCATTCCCCGTCCAGGCTGTACAGGCCCCGGGGGCGGTGATACTTCAGGCTCCGGCCGAAGATCCTGACGCCGCCGGCATACAGGGCCGTGGCCACGGTGTCGCCGGCACAGCCCTGATAGGGGATATCGTGATACTTCAGGGAGACTGCTTTTGAAGGGTCGATCTTCAGGGTCGGGAGATTGGTGATTCTGTTCATCATGAAACCTCCGCGTTGTGTATTTCCAGGTTGCTGGTGGTGTCCCGTTCAGTGGTGAACCAGACCCCGCAGCCGTCCCGGTGGTACCACCATTCCTTTTGAACGCCGGCCACGCAGTTGTTCATGTGGACATAGTCGCACCAGGCTTCAGGGCTCAAGCCGGATTCCTCCGGCCGGGGACCCTTGTCCTCCCCCCCGTACTTGAATTCGTAGCCGTTCCGCTCGCCGCAGATCGGGCAGGTTAGTGTCAGCGCCATATTTTTTTCTCCTTCAATGAGTCAGTGAAGATATGCTTCAGGTCCTTTTTGTCGATTGTTGCCCTATGGTCATTCCGGGTCTTGGTCCGGATAAAAAAATATCTATTTTTTTCCAATTCAATCCCAAAAAAAATCTTCAGATTTTTTTATTAGAGATAATTAAGAGGAGACCGGTCTGCCGTGTTTGGACGCAAATTTGCCCAGATCCGAGGAACAAGTAATTTTGAAAACGCAGTGTATTTTCATACATGAGGATTTCGAAATTTTGCAGTGACAAAGGAGATGGGTGAATTTCCGTCCAAACACTAATTATCTGGAGAATAATTGACCAAAGCCGGGGTCTCGCCCATGAGCCTGTGCTGCTCGTAACGCCGCAGGGTAAAGGGCTTGAGCATCTCCGGATATTCATCCGTGGCCATGAATTCGGCCATGTATTTCCCGGTGGAGGTACAGGACTTGAAGCCGAAATAGCCCCAGCCGCAGTCCATGAAAAATCCCCGGATATGATCGTTGCCGTCCATGATCGGGGCCATGTCCGGGGTCATGTCCGCCAGGCCGCCCCAGATGCGCATGAATTTCAGCCCGGCCAGGCAGGGCAGGAACTGGGTCAGGGCCTCGGCCTGGTGCTTGATATAGTGGGCCGTGGTCAGGGTGGTGTAGTTGGGCCAGGCGTCCATGTGCGCCCCGGTGGCGATCTCGCCCTTCAGGGTCTGGTTGCAGTAAACATGGTAGGCCCCGGAGGAGACCACGTGGTCCAGAAGCGGCTTCAGGGGCTGGGTGACCATGGCCTGGATGGTCAAGACGCTGATGGGCAGCCGGATTCCCAGCATCATGTTGATGATCGCCGCGGAATAGCCCCCGGCCGCCACCAGGACTTTGGGGGTCTTGATGGAGCCCGCTGAGGTGTCCACAGAGGCGATCTTCCCCTTTTCCGTATTGATGGCCGTGACCTCGGTCTGCTGGTGGATGTCCCCGCCGTAGCCGGCCACGCCCTTGGCCAGGCCCCAGACCACGGCGTCGTGCCTGAGGATGCCGCCCGGGGGATGGAACATGGCCCCGTGGATGGGGTAGACGATGTCCTCGCTCACATTCAGGGCCGGTTCCAGGTCCTTGACCTGCTTCTTGTCCAAAAGATGGCTCTCCACTCCAAGGAACTGGGCCGTGGAGATGTTCATCCGCGCGGCCTTCATCGCGGCCTCGGAATGCATCAGGTTAAGGTTCCCGCAGTTGTTGAACATCAGGTTGAAATCCAGCTCCTTGGTCAGCACCGGCCAGAGGTCCAGGGCCTCCTTGTACAGGGGCACGTTTTCCTGGGTGCGCTGGTTGGCCCGGACAATGGCCGTATTCCGGCCGGCCCCGCCATAGCCGATGAAATTCTTGTCGATCACGGCCACATCGGTGATCCCGTGGTCCCGGGCCAGAAAGTAGGCCGTGGCCAGGCCGTGCAGTCCGCCACCCACAATCACCGCGTCGTAGCTGGACTTCAGCGGTTTTTTGGGTCCCCATAAAGGCTTCTGCTGTGTCTTCTCCATGTGTCTCTCCTTATCTAAAAAATTGAAGCAATTTTTTAGATATTCCTGTAAGAAAATGTTCAGAAAAGGTTCAGAAAATATTCGTGGACAAATGCCTCGTTCAGGTTTGAGTATTCTTGGGCATCAAAGAGTCAAGATGCAATCGTCCATCAGCCTTGCTTCTCTTGTTGCAGAGCTTTGGTCAGGGCGGGGACGACTTCAAACATATCACCCACGATGCCGTAGTCGCATTTTTCAAAAATCGGGGCATCCTTATCTTTGTTGATGCCCACAATGACCTTGGAGGTCTTCATGCCGGCAAAATGCTGCACCGCACCGGACACCCCGCAGGCAAGATAAAGATTGGGGCTGACTGTTTTCCCGGTTTGCCCGACCTGCATGGAGTGCGGGGCGTATCCGGCATCAACCGCAGCCCGGGAGGCCCCGACCGCGCCGCCCAGAACATCGGCGCATTCCTGGAGCATGGCGTAATTTTCAGGTTTTCCAATGGGCCGTCCTCCGGTGATAATGATCGGCGCTTCGGTGAGATCCATTTTGCGGTCATCGCTTGTTTTGATCTCTTTGACGGCGACCTTGGCCTGACTCTGGATATCGGCCTGAAAAACTGATGATTCCAGGGTTGCAGGCTGTTCTACAGGGCTGATGGCATTGGGCCGCACCGTGAGCAGTCCCGGAGTCTCCTGCAGGGAGACGGTGGCCATGGTTTTTCCGGAAAAATGTGATTTGACGGCTGTTTTCGCCTTGAAATCAATCTGAAGCACATCCGCGGCCAGCTCAACATCAAGCAGGGCCGCCATTCTGGCAAAGATGTCCCGTCCAAAGGCCGTGGCCAACCCCAGACAATACTCCAGGCCGTATTCCCGGGCGGCCTGAACACATGCGGCGGCACAGTTGTCCGGGCTGGATGTGATGTCGGCAGAGTCTGTCCTGAGCCGGATCAATTGTGAAACCCCATACCGGGCCAGGTCGTTTTGGGCTTCCGTTCCGAGTTCCTCCGTGGTAAAGGCCAGGACCTCATTGGCCCCCGTATCCCGGGCGGCTGTGACCAAACCGAAATTGATATCTTTGAGCTCTGTGTTTTCAACTTCCAGCAGAATACCGGTTTTTGGCATATTCTCCTCCGTATACTTACGGTCGTCATACATTGAGGTTTTGCCTGCTCAAAATTTTGCAGCTGAGGCTTGAAATTTCGGAGCATTGCAATGTATTCCTCTCGTAAGTATATTTTTTTTAAAATTGCTCCATACTAATGCTTGTGTAGCAATAAACAAAGCCTCTGTCATACCAAGCGCCTTATAAGGTCATGGGTGGCAGAGACAAAAGCGCAATGGTTGCCGACTTTTGGTCTCGTGAAGCGTGATTACAGCATTTTTCCCTCTTTCAAGGTTCGGATGAGTTGGGCAACGCTTTCCTCGACGCTGCCTTCCATCATTGTGGCGCCGGAGCGTTCCGGAACCGGTTCCAGTTTTCCCAGGTTGGGCCTGGGATCCAAGGCCGGGTCCAGGTCGGCCAGGGCCAGTTCCTTGATTTCTTTTTTCTTGGCCTTCATGATATCCGGAAATTTTGGATAACGGGGCTCGTTCAGCCCCTTGGTCGTTCCAATCACGCAGGGAGTTTTCATTTCCAGAACTTCCCGATTGCCGGCCCCCAGCTCCCGTTCCGCCACAGCCGAGCCGTCATTGATCGCCAAAGCGGACACTTCATTGGCCACCGGCAGGTCAAAGAGCCGGGCCAGCCGGTACGGGGTCTGGCTGCCTTCGGTATCCACAGCGACTTTGCCGGTGAAGATCAGGTCCGGGGAACCGTCCTGCAGGATGGCGGCGTGCAGGGCCCGGGCAGTGGTTTTACTGTCGCAGAATTTTTCGTCGGTCTTCACGAGCAGCCCCCGGGTCGCCCCCATGGCCAGTGAACTCCGCAAGGTAGTCACGGCTTCAGACGGTCCCAGGGTTACCAGGACGACTTCTCCGGAACCATCCTTTTCCACGAGCTGCACAGCCTCCTCCACAGCGTATTCGTCATAGGGATTGGCCACGAATTTCACGGCTCCGGCCTCATAATCAGCCTGCCCCTTGAGGGTGATATTCGCGGCTGTATCCGGGACATGCTTCAAGCAGACATAGATTTGCATAAATTTTCCCTTTATGATGTTGTTTGCTCCCCTTTTGGGATCATTTTTTTACCAGACCCCTGTATCCTGAAAACGGGCTTGCCGTTTTCAGGATTTCATGCGGCTGTTGTCCGGATCGTACATGGGCATGGACACCACTTCGGCTTTGCGGTTCCGGCCGAGGATGTTCACCTCCAGGGCTGTCCCCGGTTCTGCGTATTCGGGCAAAACATAACCCAGGGCGATGCTTTTATCGATGCGGTGGCCGTATCCACCGGCCGAGGTCATTCCTAAATAGCGGCCATCTTTATAGAGAGCATTGTAGCCCAGGGCGTCGGCATCAGTGGCCTCAACAACGAGGGCCGCCAGTTTCTGTTTGACCCCCTCGTCCTTGACCTTCTTGAGGGCCGCCTTGCCCCGGAAGTCCTTGTTCCATTTCACCGTCCAGGCGATATTGGTTTCCAAAGGGTTGTGATGCACGGTTTCTTCTGATTTCCAGCCCAGAAAACATTTCTCCAGACGCATGGATTCCATGGCGTACATGCCCACCATCTCCAGCTGCACCTCCTGCCCGGCATCCATCAGATTCAAATACAGGGGGATCTGCTGCTCGATGGGGTGAAAGATTTCATAGCCCAGCTCTCCGACATAGTTAATCCGGTTGACCAGGCATTTGATGCGGCCCACATACATTTCCTTGCTCGCGGCGTAGGGCAGGCTCTCGTTGGAGACGTCCCCGTAGCAGACTTTTTCCAACAGTTCGCGGCTTTTGGGTCCGACGATGACAAAACAGCCCATGCTGTAGGTCAGATCCTGCATCTGCACGGAGCCGTCCCCGGGAAGTTCGTTCAGAAACAGATGATGATCATGGCGTTTTCCGACACTGGCCGTGACCAGAAAATAGTCGGACTCGCCGGTTTTGGTGACGGTCATGTCCGTTTTGAAGCGTCCCTGCTCGTCCAGGATCGGGGTCAGGGCGATTTTGCCGATTTTTGCAGGGATTTTCTGACAGGTCAGGCCGTTGAGCCAGGCCTCGCTCCCGGGGCCGGTGATTTTCGTCTTGGCAAAACGGGTCAAATCCAGAAGACCCACATGGTCCCGGACATGCAGGCATTCCCTTTTGACATGTTCAAAGGCGTTGGAGCGCCTCCAGGTAGGCGTCTCCAGCGGTTCTTCTCCTTTGGGGGCGAACCAGTTCGGGCATTCCCAGCCCAGATAGTCGCCGAAGGAGGCATTGGCCTGCTTCTGATATTCATAAATCGGGCTTGTTCGACTGGGCCTGGCGGCTTCCCGCCACTCGTTGGGATAGATCTTGTCGTAGAGTTTGGAATAGGTTTCCGGTATCTTTTCATGATCATAGGCCCAGTTGGCATAGGAGCCGAATCGCCTGGAATCCACGGTCCACAGATCGAGTTCAGGTTCGCCGTTGATGATCCAGCCGGCGATGTATTCCCCGATGCCCCCGGCCTGGGTGACTCCGAAACTGTAGCCGCAGGCCAGGAAATAGTTTTTCAAGGGATAGGCCGGGCCGACCAGGGGATTGGCATCCGGGGTGTAGGTGATGGGACCGGCCGTGACGTGCTTGAAGCCAGTTTCGCCGATAATGGGGAAGCGATAAATGCCATGCTCGATGTTTTCCGAAATATTGTCAATATCCGGCTCGAGTTCCGTCTGGGCGTAGCTCCAGGGAACTCCGTCCTTGTACCATTGTTTGGCGTTATGTTCATACATGCCCAGGATGAGACTGTCCATTTCCTGCCGGATATAGATGGAGCGGTCTCCGTCGCGAACCAGGGGAAGGTAGGTCTCCCGGTCCTGGACCGCCCCGATGCTTTCGAACAGGATATGGGTGTGCTCGATAGGGATGGAGGGGATTTCGATACCGGCCATGGCCGCGACTTCAGGGGCCCAGAGTCCGCCGGCGTTCACGATGTATTCACAGCTGATGTCCCCTTTTTCCGTGTGCACCACCCATTCTTCATTCTTTTTCCGGGAGAGGCCGGTGACCAGGGTATGGGTGTTGATTTCCACGCCCATTTTTTTGGCGCCCCCGGCAAAAGCCTGGGTGATGCCGTTGGGGTCGACGTCTCCGTCATCCGGCCAGTAGAGGCCGCCGATGAGACCTTCCACATTCATGAGCGGATGAAGCCTGGCCATTTCCTCCGGGGAGCAGTATTCCACATCGATTCCCAGGCACTTGTGCATGGAGTAGGTGTAGCCCAGTTCATCCATGCGATCTTTGCAGTCTGCGGTCCGAATCGATCCCGTGGTGTGCCAGCCGGGTGAATAGCCGGTTTCTGTTTCCAGGTTCTTGTAGATTTCGACGCTTCGTTTGTTGATGGCTGAACCATAGTAGTTGCCGTGGTGATAAGAGCAATTTCCGGCCGCCATCCAGGTCGATCCGGATGTCAGTTCGTGTTTTTCCAGTAAAGCCACATCAGGCCAGCCATGCTTTGCTAAATGGTACGCCACGCTGGCCCCGATGCACCCTCCGCCAATAACGACGACTCTGGCGTGTGTTTTCATGCTGATCCTTTGCCTCCCTGTTTGCTGGTGCGTTTATAAAAACTGGCTTCGTATCTGCTCCACAAAACCCTTGGTATGTTTCTCAAGGATACGGGCACTGGCCTCGCCGTCTCGATTTTCAAGGGCTGTGATCAGTTCTTCCAGTTCCGCAGTCAAGGATTGGTAATAGGCATTGTTGTTGTGCGAGAAAGTTTGGATGCGAATGGATTGGTCCCGGAGTATGCCCAGAAATTTGACCAAGGTCTCGTTTTTGGTGGCTTTATTGACGAGTTCGTGAATTTCTGAATCCAGCTGCATCAGCCTGTTGGTATCGCTCGACTGCTTCATGGCCTCAACCTTGGACCGGATTTCAGCGAGTTCATCCCCGGTGGCCCTGGCCGCGGCCAGCTGGCCCACCAGCTGAACCAAAAAAGAGCGGATTTCAAAAACCTCTTTGAGTTGCTGGAAGCTGACCTCAGAGACGATGGTGCCAAGATTCGGGAAAATTCGAACCAAACCGTCGGATTCAAGACGGATAAAGGCTTCCCGGATCGGGGTCCGGCTGACTCCGAATTCTTCGAGCAGGTCTTTTTCCCGCAGAGTCTGCCCGGGCTGATATTCCAAGAAAACGATTCGTTTTTTGAGTTCTTGATAAATATTCAAGGGTTCACTCATTACATAACCAATATATTGCTATTTAAAGAAAAGTATTTTTCCGTTTGACAAAAGATATAATTTGGATAATTTTTGATGTCAAGAAAAATATTTTTTTCATACAAAAAAAATATGTTTGATATTTTAAGATAATGACTGCAAATTTCGCTTTTAAGCTCAGAAAATTGTAAAAATTTGCAGTTGACGAAAGAGAGGGGGGGAAGTAAGGTGCAGCAAATTTTGAGGGTGCTTTAACTTGTTGAATTTTAAATATTTTAAGATTCAATATCTCGATGTTCATAGTTTGACTTTATTTCGGGAGTGTAAGTTTTAGGGCAAGAAGCGGGGAGGTCTATGGGGAGGTCTATGGATAGCAGGCAATCAGTGCTGACAACGCCGAATTTCAATATATTGGCCGAAGATCAGATCGAACAGATCTATTTTGCAGCCTTGGATGTTGTCGAGAACACCGGGGCCAGGTTTCTCCACCAGGAGGCCCGCGACCTTTTCGGCGGGAGCGATGCCCTGGTGACCAGGGATAACGTGGTGCGTGTTCCGGCCTATCTCGTGGAAAAGGCCTTGCGCAACCACCCCTGCAAGATCACCTTTAAGGGTTGGAATAAGAAAAAATGGGTCAATCTGGAAAAAGACGAGGTGGCCTTTGGGGCCGATGTAGGTCCGGTCCTGGCCTCCGACGTTTCCGAGGATGAAGATGCCTGTTTTCCACTGGAAAAGGCCTTACAAACGGCAAAGCTGGTGGACGCCCTTCCCAATTTTGATTTTCTCGTCTCGACCACCAGGGTGGACAGCCGGGTCCCGGGCCATATCTCAGACCAAAAACGATTCCTCACCCTGCTCCAGGGCTGTTCCAAACCCTTGCTCTTTTCAGACTTTGGCCGACATACCCTGAAGGATTTATGGCGTATGGGAGTCCGGATTCGCGGCAAGGAAAAAGAATTTCGACTGCATCCTTTTTTTGCGGTCTATATGGAGTCCTGTGCCAGCCTCTATTTTGATTGGGCTTTTGCTGAGAAGCTCTTGTTTTGCACGGAAAAAGGGATTCCTTTTGTCTATCATCCCGTGCTCAAAGCCGGCGTGAACGCCCCGATGTCTCTGGCCGGCATGCTGGTCCAGGCTCTGGCCCAGACCATGCTCGTCTCTGTGCTCAGTTATCTCAAAAAGCCCGGAAGTCCGTTGATCATGGGCGGAGAGCTCACAGTTTCCTGCCGGGAAAAAACCGTTCCATCTTTGGGTGCCCCAGAACATGTTCTGGCGGCAAGCGCCAAGGCGGATCTGGCCAAGTGGGTCGGTCTTCCGATGCTCAACACCGGCGGGTGTACCGATTCAAAGATGCTGGACGGCCAGGCGGCCGTGGAGATGTGTACCTCGCTTTTTTATCAGTTTCTGGCCGGGACGAATCTCATCCAGGGCTTGGGCCGCCGCAGCAGCAGGCCGAATCTCCCCTTGGAGAGCATTACCATGTGCGATGAAATCATCGGCATGATCATGAAGCTTGGAGGGGGGATCAGCACCCGGGATGAGTACATGGCCCTGGAAATTATCGACGCGGTCGGTCCAGGCGGGGAATTTCTGACCCAGGACCACACCCTGGAGCATTGGCGGGACTGGTTCAGGCCCAGGTTCATAGATCGCTTGCCCTACGGCACCTGGGAAAAAAGGGGCAAAATCTCCATGCATGATAAATTGAAGCATGAAACAAGGCTGATCATTGAGCAGCATACGCCGGATCCGCTTGATGACAGTCTACTGTCCGATTTAGAGGCTTTGATCACTCAAAGTGAAAACGGCTGATCCGCAAAGAGATGTTGAAATTTGCATGATCCAAAAAACGGACGTCATGCCGATATTACGAAATTGAATCTTAATAAAAAAAGACTATGAGCACCCGAACTAATCTGATAGAAGATCAAGCGGCCCGGTTTTCGGTTTTATCCGCCGGACAAAAACGAAAAATATACAGTGAGGTCCTGGAGGTTCTGCAATATACCGGGGCCCGGATTCATCACGACCTGGTTCTGGAAAAATTGGCGGAAAAAGGATGCGCTGTTGAGGGGAATCGGGTCTACATCCCTTCACAGCTCGTCTCTCAGGCCCTGCTCAGCGTCCCTCCGGTGACCACCATTCACAGCTGGGATGGAAGCGGGCGGCTCAGGATTGAACTCGGCCGGACCTATTTCGGGCCGGGCCCGACCTGCCCCAATTTCGAAGACCCCTTGAGCGGGGAGCGCCGGCCCTATCGGCTGGATGATGTCTCCACTGTGGCCAGGGTGTGCGACGCCCTTCCCAATGTTGAATTCATCATGTCCCTGGGCTGGATATCCGACGTCTCCGATGGACTGCAGGAGGTCTATGAATTCGCCGAACTCATCCAAAACAGCAGCAAGCCGGTGATTGCCTGGGGATTTACCAAAGAAAAGTGTGAAATCATTCATAAAATTGCGATGGCCATGGCCGGAGGGGAGCAGGCCTTCAGACATCGGCCGAATTACATCTTTTACAGCGAACCCATTTCACCCCTGGTCTGTGATTATGATGCCGCGGAAAAGTTGATCTACTGCGCCCAAAACGGAATCCCGCATATTTTTTCACCGGCCAACAGCGCCGGGGCCACAACGCCGGCCACCGGGGCCGGGCAGCTGGTGGTCACCCTGGCGGATACCCTGATCGGCCTCATCATCACCCAGATGTCCCATCCCGGTGCCTGCCTGATCATCGGAGGGACTCAGTCCATCATGGATATGCGCTCCATGGTTTTTGCCTACGGCGCTCCGGAATTGAGCCTCCTGGGAGCGGGCATTACCGAACTGGCTGAATATTTGGGCCTACCCGCCTTTTCCGCCGGCGGGTGCTCGGATTCCAAACTCGTGGATATTCAGAGTGCCCTCGAGGCCTGTTTTTCCATTCATGCCGCCACGCTCAGCGGGGCCAATCTGGTGCACGATGTGGGCTTTCTCGAGTCCGGAATGACCGGGTCGCTGCCCCAACTCGTTCTGGCGGATGAATTGATCTCCATGAGCCGAAGGATTTCCCGGGGAGTGCTGGTCAACAAACAGACCCTGGCTGTTCAGGAAGTTAATAAAATCGCGCATCATGACGGCAGTTTTTCCGAATTGGACCACACAGAGGAGCTCAGGAATTTTAGCTGGTCTCCCGGTCTTATGGATCGATTTAATGATGAGGAATGGAAGGCTGCAGGCGCCAAATCTCTGCAGGAGAGGATGTGTGAGAAAACCCGACAGATTCTCCGAGAGCATTCCGGCGCCAGGGAACGGGTTCCGGAGAAAACCAGGCAGGCGATCAAACAGATCCTGGCTGAGGCTGAAGAGGCGGTGAGCGAGAAATCCGCATTCTGAAATCAGTCCAGACTGATTTCAGAATAGATTCTTTTTCAAAGGAAGCCCTGAGGGCAGGTCTGATGCCTGCCCTCAGGGCTTCTTTCGTGACAATTCGCGTTTCCGGTTTTCCCCTTCCGCCTTCCGCCTTCCGAGTTCCCCGTTTCCTCCCTGTCCCTCAGCGCTCCAGGGTCAGGGCATAGCCCATGCCGCCGCCGATGCACAGGGCGCTCAGACCCTTGGAGTAGCCCTTGCGCTTCATTTCCATGGCCAGGGCATAGGTGATTCGGGCTCCGGTACAGCCGATGGGATGCCCGATGGAGATCCCGCTGCCGTTGGTATTGGTTCTGTTCTCATCTAGGCCGAGTTCTCTGATGCAGGCCAGGGCCTGGGAGGCAAAGGCCTCGTTCAGCTCCGTGTATTCCAGGTCCCGGACAGACCAGCCGGCTTTTTCCAGGGCCAGATGCGCGGCCGGAATGACCCCGAGCCCCATGTAGGCCGGATCAAGGGCTCCGGCTGCGTGGCTTTTGATGCGGGCCAGGATGGGGAGTCCCATGGCTTCGGCCTTGTCCCGGCTCATCAACAGAAGCGCCGCCCCGGCATCGTTGATGCCCGATGCATTCCCGGCGGTGACCGTGCCGTCCTTTTTAAAGACCGCAGGCAGTTTGCCCATTTTTTCCAATGTGGTGTCCATGGGCCGCTCATCAACGGAAAAGATGATGGGGTCTTTTTTTCGCTGGGGAATGGTCACCGGTACGATTTCCTCCTCCAAGACTCCGGAAGCAATGGCCGCCCTGGCCCGCTGATGGCTTTCCAGGCCGAGCTGGTCCTGCTCCTGCCGGCTGATTCCGTATTTTTCCGCGATGTTTTCCGCTGTGACCCCCATGTGATAATTGTAGTACAATTCCCAGAGTCCGTCATAGACCATGAGATCCCGGGCTTCGGCGTTGAACATCCGGGCCCCTTCCCGCAATTTGGGCAGGGCATAGGGTGTCTGGCTCATGTTTTCCATGCCGCCGGCAATCATCACTTCGGCGTCTCCGGTCTGAATGGCCTGGGTTGCCAGGGCCACGGCCTTCATGCCGGAAGCGCAGACTTTATTGATGGTGAAGGCCGGGGTCTCCTTGGGCATGCCCGCATATATCGAGGCCTGGCGGGCCGGATTCTGTCCCTGTCCGGCCTGGAGCACATTGCCCATGATGACTTCGTCCACCTCGATTTCCCGGTGGGCGCTGTCCCATTGCTGGTACTGTTTTTCAAGATCAATCATCCCGCCGCCTTTGAGCGGCTCCGGGGCCTTGTCCAGCATGGAGCCGGCGGGTTTGGGCCTCAAACCGGCTTTTTTGAGGGTTTCACGAATGCAGAGAGCGCCTAGTCGGGCGGCAGGCGTATCTTTCAAAGTCCCTTGAAAATTGCCCACGGCTGTTCTGGCGCCGCTTACGATCACCACTTCTTTCATACATCACTCCTTATAAACTTTTTGGCGGCTTGCTGTGATCCGGGTGTATTCGACAATTTGAGGATGTTGTCGATTCATCGAGAATACGCGCACTGCAAGCCGCCAAAAAGTTTATCTATTTAGGTTTACAAAATATTTCCACAATACGTCGCTTTCTCTTTAAAAATGTTGTTTTCGGATCTCTTTTTTGTTTGTCTTGCCCACGCTGGTTTTGGGGATGGCCGCGACAAAATCGATGCGATCGGGAACGCTGTACTTGGGTATGGTCCCGTTTTCAACAAATTGAGCAAAAAAGTCTTTGATGTCCTGTTCCGTGGTTTTTCCTGCGTATTCCTCTTTGAGGACAATCAAGGCCAGGGGGCGTTCACCCCATTTTTCGTCGGGGATGCCCACCACAGCGGCCTCGCTGACCGCTTCGTGCTGGCTGACGATATCTTCCAACTCCAGGGAGGAGAGCCATTCACCACCGGTCTTGATAACGTCCTTGATCCGATCGGTGATCTGGAGGTAGCCTTCCGGATCGATAAAGCCGACGTCCCCGGTGTGCAGCCAGCCGTCCTGCCACAATTCTTCGCTTTTATCCGGATCTTTGAAATAGCCCTGGGTCAGCCAGGGCGTTCTGGTGACCACTTCGCCAGTGGTTTGGCCGTCGTGGGGCAGGGGGTTGCCCATGGGGTCCACGATATCCAGAAGGACATTGGGTGCGGGCATCCCGGTCCGGCAGCGATAATGGACCTGCCCGTCCATATCCAGGTCTTCCAGGCCCGGTTTGATCAGGGCCGCGGTGAGCAGGGGACAGGTTTCGGACATGCCGTAGGCGCTGGTGATATTGATATTGTGAGACAGGGCGGCCCTGCACAGGCCCTTGGGCAGAGCCGCTCCGCCGATGATCACCTTCCAGCTGGACAGGTCGAGATCCTTGATGACGGGACTGGATACCAGCATATGAATGATCGTGGGCACGCAATGGGAAAAGGTGACTTTTTCGCCGAGTACCAGCTTGAGAATCATTTCCGGTTCATACTTGCCCGGATAGACCTGCTTGTTTCCGAGCATGGTGCACATGTAGGGTACCCCCCAGGCATGGACATGGAACATGGGGGTCAGAGGCATGTAAACGTCGGCGTTGTTCACGTCCAGAGACTTGTAGGTGGCGAAGGTCGAGAGCAGGCCGTAGGTGTGCAGAACCAGCTGGCGGTGACTGAAATAGACGCCTTTGGGCAGGCCGGTGGTGCCTGTGGTGTAAAACAAGGTGGCCATGGCGTCTTCGTCAAAATCATCAAATTCAAAGGAGTCACTGCTTCCGGACATGAGGGCTTCATATTCCCCGCTCAAATCCAGGCTCGTTGCAGGCGCTTGGGCCTCGTCAGTCAAGAGGATGATTTTTTTCACGGTCTTGAGCTGGTCCTTGATCGCCTCCAGCAAGGGCAGAAAGTCTGAATTGACCAGTATGACGTCGTCTTCGGCATGATTGATGGTATACAGGAGCTGCTCCGGCGCCAGGCGGACGTTCACGGTGTGCAGGATCGCCCCCAGCATGGGAACCGCAAAAAAACATTCCAGATAGCGGTGGCTGTCCCAGTCCATGACCCCCACGGTGTCGCCGGCATCGACGCCGTGATGCTTCAAGAGATTGGCCAATTGGCTGACGCGTTTGGCAAGGGTTGTGTAGTTGTAGCGGAATTGATCCCGGTAGACGATTTCCTGATCCGGAAATGAAACCAGGGGGGCCTGCAGCAGGTTTTTTATCAAGAGCGGAAAGGAGTGAGCTGACGGGGTTTTTTGAATCTTACGAATCGGCATACGGGCCTCCATTCTGATGAAAATGCTGAAAAAACAAAAATTTTTCACTAATGGAAAACGATTGAAAGGTCAATTCAATCCATAGCGCTGTAAGGTGCTTCTCTTGGGAATGCCGCCGGCGGTGTAGCCTTTTTCACGGTAGTAGGCTTCCAGCATTGGCTCCAGGGGAACGGTCCGCTTATGGGGATCCGAGTTCAGACCCTGTCGGAGCATCCGCGCGGGCAGAGTGTCGTCCTTCCGGGTGATGCCCTCCCGGGTATTCATGTATCTCTCCAGAAGATGGATACGTTCGCCGGCTCGCAGGAACTCTCGATTGGAGATGCGCACTCCGGTGACGCTGGACCACAGTCTGGTATACAGGCTGAAATCGATGAGCCGGATGGCCAGGCAGGCCGCGTGCTTTTCAGCCAGGGCGTGAAAGCGGCCGGAGCAGGGGGCGCCGGTGCCCAGCAGAACACCGGGCATGACCGCCAGGACATTCGCGGGGGCCAGTGGGTCGATCCCGGGCTCGAGGCGCTCATACAGGAGTTTGACCCCCAGGCCCTTGCCGCCCAGGAACCTGCGTCTGTCCTCAGGGTCGATGCGGGAGACCGACCAGGTGCGGTGTTTGAGATCGATTTCCAGAAGCTTGTTGGAGGGGCCGATTAAGTCCTGTTTCATGCCCAGCCCCTCAGGGTATAGTAGAGCAGGCCGAGATATTCTTTTGGCAACAGAAGCCTGGCCGTGTTGCGGGCATTTTCATGGGTATTTCTGCTGTCCGGTTCCACCAGGATGCTTTGTTTGGGAACCCCGAACCTGCGGAGCAGGGCGGCCATCAATTCCGATTCGGTGGGGCTCCCCGCCCGGACCTGCCAGCCGATATGTCCGCCTGACAGCACGATGAGCCGGGCATTGCCGGATTTGAACAACTCGTATCCGTGATAGAGCCGGTCAAAATTGTTGCCGGGCCTCGGTTTCAGGGTTTCCGGCCGGACATCGGCCACCCCGCCGGCGAGGACCACGATCGCTCCTGCCCGGGGATACTCCCGGATCGCCCTCACCGGATATTTCTGTTCCAGGGAGCAGATCAGGACGTCCGCGACTACGGTCAGTGAGGGCGGGATGAGGATGAGCAGCGCGAAACCCAGCAGGAGGCCACCCCATTTGTTCCCGGGTCTGTAAAACAGGCCGATCAGGATGAGGATCAGCGTGCTCAGGCCAAGGGGGTACAGAAAGACGGGCAACAATTTGGAGAGGATGATTTCCATGCCACATCCACCAGGAAGATTGTCGAGGTTGTAGGGGGCAGCCCAGAGACTGCAGGTCCCTTCCGGAAAATTGCAGTCTATGGGGCAAAGGCTTTTTTGACAAGTTCCAGGGCGTCGTCAAAGGACACCTCCCGGGGATTGAAGATCAGGGAACCGTCATCGATGGCTTTTCTGGTGATGATTCCAAGTTGATTCCGGGAGGCGCCGGCCTCTTCCAGGGTTCGTGGCAATCGGCAGAGCGCATACAGCTTTTCCTGCAAATCGCGGGCCGTTTCCAGGACCCGCTGCCCCCGCTGTTCAGGTGCGCTGGAGGCAAAGGCCTCCATGGCGTGGGTCAGGGCGTCGCAGCCGTGTTCGTGGTAGCTTGCGGCCGCCTGGGTGACCACGGCAAGGGAGGAATCCGGGGGCACCTCGTCGAAGACCACGCCGAGGCTGAGCCCGGAAAGGTGTTACTTGATAAAACCCTTCTGGTGCCTTTCCATCACCTTTTCTGATTTTTGGACCAAGACCGGCAGAGCCATATGTACAAATTGGATTGGCATGCTTAACTATTCCTCACGTGGAGCAATCCTTCGTCTAAAGGAAAACAGTCTGAGTTGCGGTTTTACAAAAAGAAAAGAAAAAGTAATCCAGCAGGGCCGCGTGCCTTTGACGACAATATTGACATACACTCTTTTCTCCGATAGCTTATCTGAACCTGTCAATGAAAAAAGAGCATTTTCCGGCCAGGGTGGGTGTCGAGGAGAATCCTTCGTTCTGTTTTGAACCCGGTGTACGGGCACCCTGCCTGAGCGGCACCTGAAACGGCCGGGCCTCAGCCTCTGCAACGAGACGCTGCAGTTCCACACGGGTGAACAGGCACACGGACATTTTCGAGGATCCACACTGATGCAGGTAACCGAAAAGATTGAAAACGGTGTGCTGGTCATTCGGCCGCAGGAGTCGCGGCTCGACGCCCACTCCGCCCCCGACTTCAAAAACAGCATTGTCGACGCCTCCTTTTCCGGATATACGGCGGTGGCCATCGATCTCGATCAGGTCGTCTATATGGACAGCTCGGGGCTTTCCGCCCTGTTGTCCAGCCTCAAGAGCCTCGGTAAAAACGGGAGGATCGCCCTGTTCAATGTGCAGGAAAGGGTGCGAAAGCTTTTTGACATCACGCGACTGGACAAGCATGTTTTCAGGATATTTCCCTCGAAAGAGGAGGCGGTACGCAGTCTGCATTAAGCCCGATCAACGCTGAGAGTGATTCGTTTCAGGCAGAACAATGCTTATTCTCCGTTCCAAGCCCCGTCAGTACCTCACCCATATCCTATTGCTCTTCCTCGTCGCCGGGTGCCTTCCCTGGCTCTATCATTCCAGACATCCGGAAATGGTCGCCTTCCGGCAGGCCGAACAGGCCTTTGCCAGGGGTGATTTCAAAGATGCGGCCGAGGCCTACTCCCGGGCCATCACGGAGGGGCTCCGGAGTGTCGAGGTCTATTCCAAACTGGGGGACGCCTCCCTGGCCGGCCAGGATTTCTCCAGGGCCGTCGAGGTCTTTCGGGCGCTTCATCAGTCCCATCCCGACAACCCGGTCTGGACTCTCAAGCTGGCCAGGACTTTGGGGGTCACCAAGCACTATGTCCAGGCCCTAAAACTTTTAGACCGGCTTTTGGAACAACGCCCGGAATGGCGTCCGGCCCTCATCGCCCGGGCCAGAATACGGACTGCACGCGGCGAGTTTCACAAGGCCATCAACGACTACAAGCGCGCTCTGAAGGAGGGATGATGAAAGCCCTGAGCCACAGCCTGCTGCTGACCGGAATGGTCCTGGCAATCTGCTGTCCGAATCTTCGGGCCCAGCAGTCAGGTGAGCCGCCCGCTTTCGGACTCGAACAATCTTTAGGCCTTCCCAGCCCCTCTGCAGCACCGAAGCGATCCGCTCAGCCGGGAGAGAAGATCGCGGACTGGCAGGCCCGTCTCGAGCTGGCCCGGGTCCTGAGTTATGTCCAGCGCTATCCGGAGGCCATCAGCCAGTACCGGCAGGTTCTTAAAGAAAAACCGGAGCACCAGCAGGCCAGGCTGGAACTGGCCAAGGTCCTGTTCTGGGCCGGTCGGAGCGAAGAAGCGCTTCAGGCCTTCCAGGGTATTCCCCGGGATGAACTGAGTCCGGAGGCCCGTATCGACCTGGCGGATATCTATGTCAGCCAGAAAGAATACGAACGGGCCATATCCCTGTATCGGGAGCATCTCCAGAATCATCCTGAGGACGACCGGGTCCGCTTCAAACTGGCCGAGGTCCTGAGCTGGCGTCAGAAATACGAGGAAGCCCTGAAACATTATCGGATCATCCTGGAGCACCGGCCAGAAGACATCCAGGTCCGCCGGAAGCTGTCCAGGGTCCTCATCTGGAATGGCGAGTACGATCGGGCCATCGAGCAGTTGCGCCGGACCCTGCCAGATTCCTGAGGCAGGCTTACCCCTGTCCGGGCGGAAACATTTAAACGCTGCTCAACCTGAAACGAACAGCTGCAGAGAGGGTCATGAAAACAATTTTGCTCGTGCTCGGGGGGATCATGCTGGCGGTGCAGGCCATGGCAGGCGCACCCCTGCCGGGTGAAGAGCGCGTGGGTGAGACCGGGCGGGACATTCGGATGTACCTTCAGGCCGGGGCTTTTCATGACCTGTCCCATGCCGAAGACAGACAGCGGCTCTGCCGGCGCCGCCTGCCATTTCCCTTCCAGGACCGGGTGGGCATTGTCCGGGAAAAGGACTTGCACAAGGTGCTTATTGGACCCCTGACTTCTTTGGACCGGGCAAAGGCCCTGCAGGAAGATCTCTACCAGGTGGTTCCGGATGCATTTCTCATACGAATTTCGGCGTCCACATCCAACCCCGGGGAGCCGGAGGATGCGAGCCTAGTGTCGGCGAACAGCCGTATCGACGATACCGAAGCCGCGCTCCTGCTGGCCAAGGCCCTGCAGCACCGCGGCCGGCCGGGGGATCTTGACCGGGCCGAAACTCTGCTCTGGGGCCTGTGGTCCGGGAAAGCCCGTCCCAGGTTCGAGCTCGGACATCGACTGGCTGAAATCCTCCTGGATCTGGAGCGACGTTCGCAGGCTCTCCAGCTAGCCGAGACCCTGGACTCCCTGGCCGCTGATTCGAAGGAGTTCTTTCAACTGGCCGAGTTCCTGGCCCGGGTCGGTCATTATCAGGACTGCCGGCGGCTGGCCTCCCGGGGGGTGGCGGCCTCCGCATCCAACAATCGTCTCAAGGCCCACCTGCAGCAGGCCGGACTCATGGTCCTCTGGGGGGATTTCTACGGGGCCGAGTCCAGATACCGTTCCTGGCTGGCCGAGCATCCCGGTGATACCGGGATCAGGCTGGAACTGGCCGAAGTGTTGGCCTCCTCCCAGCGCTACGATCAGGCCGAAGGGGTCCTCATGGAGGTACTCGCCGTGAAAACCGGCAGCCCTTCCCAGCGATACCGGGCTCATCTCCTGCTCATCCGCCAGGCCTTGTGGCAAAAGGACTTTTCGGAGGCCCTGAAACGCTGGGAAGATCTCCCTTCCGAAATTCCTGCCGAACAGCGCCCGGGCTTCGGCGGCGAGGACCCGGCAGGGATGGGCCGGAGCCTGATGCTGAAGGCCCGGGCCCTGGAGGGCCTGGATCGCTTTGAGGAGGCCGCAGCGGTTTACCGCCGTGTCGCCGAAAGCTCACCGTCCCAGGTCCAGGCCCTGCTCGGGCTGGGGCGAATGCTGTCGCAGGCAGGACAACAGCAGGAGGCCGAAGCCGTCTGGCGCAGGGTCCTGGAACGGACCCCCGAACAGCCCCGGGCCCGGTTCGAACTCCTGTGGACACAACAGCACCCCCCTCGGGACTGGGTGAAGCGTCTCCGGCATCCCCTGAGCGGTCCCGAAGAATTCCGTGATCTGGCCGAAGTCTTGAGCAGCGAGGGATACTTCGGTCCGGCCGCCGAGTGCTTGGCCGCGGCCCTTGAAATCGATTCGAATTACGTCCCGGCCAGGCTGGAGCTGGCCCAGACCCTGGCCTCCGACAGACAGTACCGCAGGGCCATCGATGAACTCCGGATCCTCCGGGAGGCCTTTCCCGAGAGTTCCAAGATCCGTATCAGCCAGGCCCGGGTTCTGGGCTGGTCCAGGCGCTACGAAAAGGCCCTGGAGGTCTATGCCGGGCTCCAGCAGGACAATCCGGACGATCCCGTGGTCTGGAGAGAGGCCGGCCGCACGGCCTTCTGGGGCAAGATGCCCGAGCGGTCCGAGGGGCTCTACCGGCAGGTCTGGACCCCGTCGCTGGACAGTCGCCTGCTCCGGCGTCTCCGGCCCTTGGGTCAGGCACTGGTCGAGTCTTCCCTGTCCCCGGCCTGGTCCTATCTCCAGTCAAGGGTTGCAGAAGACCGGACAAAGGGCACACTCCCGGCCGGCCAAGCCGGTCCAGTCCCGGGATATGAGCGGATGCAGCAGGCCTATGAGCTGCAAAGCGCGTCCCTCTCCCCGCGTCTGGCCCGGGAAGTGAGCGCGGCCCTGCACGGGCTGTCCCCTGATTTCCGCTTACAGCGCAAGGCCTGGCTGGAGTACCGGAGCAAGCGCCTGCTCTGGGACAAACGCTTTATTCCGGCCATGCGCGTCCTGCAGCAGGTGATCAGTGTCGAACCCGGCAACGAGGAGGCCTCTTTCGATTTGGCCCAGACCCAGTGCGCCTTGGGGCTGTGCGATGACGAGGCCGAAACCTACCGGAAACTCCTGGAGCTGGACCCCCAGCACAGCCTGGCCGGCAAGGCCCTGCAGGAACACGAGGAGCAATCCAACCCCGCCATCCTGGCGAGATTCCATGTATTTGACGAAGAGGGTGGCGAGGAAAACGAAGGCCGGGGGGAAGCGGCCCTGATCAGCAGGCAACGCTGGGATCTCGGCCTGGAGGTTCCCATCGACTGCCGGCACAAGCTGCGCATCATCGGCCATCGCTATCGGGAGGACCCCAAGCGCCAGGGTGAGGTCATGACGGCCCATGGACTGAGCCTGGAAGGGACCTTCCTGGCCAACGAGTTTGTCAGCTTTGAAGGCGGCCTGGGGTGGAAACGATTCCAAAAAGAACTCGCCAGGGACACCGAGACCGGTTTCGCCAGGCTGAACCTCAATCTGTGGAGTGCTGCCAGGCTGACGGCTTTCTGGGAACGACGCAACGAAGTATCCAATGTCTTCGCCCTGGAGGACGGAGTCCAGTCCGATCGCCTGGGTCTGGATCTCCGGATGCCGATTTCCAGGTTCTTCGAGGTTGAGCTGGGCGGAGCGTATCGATTCTACCACGACCCCCTTCCGGCCCGGGCCGCCGATCTCGGCCTGAGTGACGACAACACCGGCTGGGAGCTTGACGCCGGCCTGCGCTACACCCTGAGCGATCACCCCCGGGAGCTCAGCCTTGTCCTGTCCGGCGAATATCGGGATACAGAAGAGGACGGATTTCCCGTGGACCAGATGGGCCGTCCGCTGTCTCCGGGAGCCCGGGTCGACGACTTCGTCCATCCCTACTGGACCCCCCAGGACTATCTGGGAGGCAACATGAGCCTGGAATGGCGTCATGATCTCTCGGACTTCTTCTTCTGCCGGGCCGCGGACCATGTCTACGAACTCGCGGTCAGTCTGGGCACAGACGATACCGGCAACGAGTCTTTTGAATTCAGCGCCGAATGGGAGTATGAACTCTTCAGGGGCTGGGCATTCGCCCTTTCCGGCATGCTTCACCGTTCCGAGGAGTGGGACGCTCATTCTCTGCTCCTTGAATTGCGTTACCGCCTGCTGGGGACCACAAAGGAGAGCGGATCATGACCAAGACTCCGGAAAGGCCGCCAGACGGGGAAAACGCACGAACACACGATATCGGCAGGTTGAGCGCTTTCAAATCCGTCTTCATCTGGTCGGCACTCCTCGCCGTACTCATGGCCATCGGTGCCTATCTGACGGTACGCCTGTTTCTTTTCTTCCTGGCTGATTATCCCTGGTACGAAAAATTTGCCGCCTTTTTCCTCCTCGGTGCTGAAATCTTTATCATGCTGCACGGCTTCGGCTATTTCCTGAACGTCCTCCGGGTCCTCCGCAGCAAAGAACAGAAGCCGGTCGAGCCTCTTCCAGCTCTGAGCAGCTTCCCCTGGGTGGCCATCGTGGTTTCCTCCTACAAGGAGCCCTTGCCTATACTGCGAGACACCTTGACCTGCTTCTACAATCTGACTTATCCCCGCAAGCGGATCTACTTTCTGGACGATACCCGTTACGGACTCCCCGCTTGGGAGCCGCAGGCGGCCGAGACCTATCGAGACCAGGTGGACCGTCTCTGCAAGAAACTGGGGGTCAATCTCTGCCGCCGGCACTGGCGGGGGGCCAAGGCAGGCATGATCAACGATTTCCTGGCTTTTCTGGACGGTCATCCTCCAGAGGGCTTCCGTTGCCAGTCCTTTGACGGACTCGGCAATCCCGGCCAGGAGAGTTACATCGTGGTCTTTGACGCGGACATGAATCCCCTGCCGGACTTTGTCGAACCCCTGTTGGCCCGGATGGAGGCCAATGAACGGCTGGCCTTTATCCAGACGCCCCAGTACTACACCAATTTCGAAAGCAACAGGGTGGCCATGGCCTCCGGTCTTCAGCAGGCGGTCTTTTATGAATACATCTGCGAAGGCAAGAGCCTCAAGCAGGCAATGTTCTGCTGCGGGACGAACGTGATCATCCGTCGGGAAGCCCTGCGCGATGTAGGCGGTTTTGACGAGTCTTCAGTCACCGAGGATTTCGCCACCTCCCTCAAATTCCATATCCGAAACTGGCAGTCCGCCTATTTGAACGGGGTCACCGCCTTCGGACTGGGACCGGAGGACCTTGGCGGCTACTTCCGGCAGCAGTTCCGCTGGTCTTTGGGCACGGTGGGTATGTTTCGAAGCGTGATCGGCCATTTCATCCGCAATCCCTTCAAGCTGTCCGCGAACAAATGGTGGGAGTATTTTCTGTCCTGCACCCATTATTTCATCGGCCTCATCCTGGCGATAACCATCATCTGCCCGGCCCTCTTTCTGCTGTTCGACATCCCCAGCTATTATGCCAAGCCCGAGATCTATGCCCTGTTCTACTCCCCCTACATCATCCTGACCCTGTCCCTGTTCGGCTGGTCCATGTCCCAGCGGCACTATAAGCTGCGGGACATCACCACCGGCGTCGTGCTCCAGGCCATCTGTTTTCCCGTCTATATCAAGGCCTCGGTGCTGGCCCTGCTCGGGGTGCACGGCACGTTCGGGGTGACCCCCAAGGGCGAAACCCCGTCTTTGCCCCTCTGGACGCTCTGGCCGCAAATCGGACTGGCCGTGCTGAGTTTCGGGGCCATTGTCTGGGGAGGGCTGCGACTCTACTATGAAGGGGTGCCCGCCCTTGCCCTGAGCGTGAACATGCTCTGGTGCAGCTATCATTTTCTCATTCTGTCCGCGATCCTCTACTTCAACCACCCCCTGGAGTCCCCGCATTATGAGACCAGCAGTTAGACCCTGCCGGATCGCTGCGCTCTGCCTGATGATCATCGTGTTTGAGACCGCATCGGCCGAGGCGGGAGGGGACAAGGGGCGGTGGATCGAGGCCGCGGCCCGGACCGCCCGGGAGTGGCACCTGGACGGTCTGAACTGGTTCCAGGTGAACAAGGAAATCGACTGGCGCCTTTTGTGGCGGGAGTTTCCCTGTTCCGTCCTGACTCTGCGCCGGCTTGGCTCCTCAGGACAATCTCGGCTTCGGGACTGGATCAGGTGGAAGGTTCGGTGAGGGAGCGGATATAGAGGAGGACCAGGGTGTTGTTGTGGGTCAGACCCTTGCGCTCCAAGGCGGTCAGAGCCTGAAAGTACCGGCTGAACACATCCGACTCCAGCAGGGGACGAAAGAGCTCCACATAGATGGAGGGCTCCAGGATGGAGCGGACAGCCTCCAGATCGAGGCTGTCCAGGATGTCGGATTGTCCCTTGCGCCTGAGCTGCCGATACATGTCATGGAGACGGCGCTGATCATCCAGGACTTTTCTGGAGATATCCCGGATCACCACCTGACTGAACTGCTCGAACTCATCCCTGGAAATCATGACCATGCGTGAAAAATAGGCTCGAAGATGCCGAAAATAGATGTGCATGCCCCGTTTGAGGAGCAAAGCGTCCTTGAGCACAGTTCGGACCAGAGTTCCCATTTTGGCCGAGGAGGGCAGTTCCACGAAGGCGGACAGATCCACGGAGACCTCCTGTTTGTCCAGGGCAATCACCACCGGAAACAGCTCGGGATAGATTTCCTGGAGGACAATGCCGCATAACTGGGCCTCGATCTCCTGGTCCCAGCGCTCCCAGGCGATTCGGCCGGCTACGTAGGTGGCTCCGCCCAGTCGAAAGGGCAGGTGCAGGCTGACCGATTCGTCGGGAAAGACCCGCTCCCGCCGTTGGACCCAGCGGGGAATGGATATCTGCAAGCCGCTGGAACTCAAATCGTGAAGAAGATACTGAAAAGGCTGGTGATCGCTCTGCCGGGTCCCCAGAAAGGGAAGAATCGCCGATTCGATGGGCAGCCGGTTTTCCCGGCGTCTTTCCTGGGCCGCCTTCATCCTGCCTGCTCCTGGCACGATCCGCCCGGATGCCCGAAACGGACCTTGCAGACCGCCTCTAGACAGGCGGCCGGGTAAAGAACTTTTTCAAGGTCAGCACTTTGCGGCCCTGACCGTTGCTGTAAAACCACTCGTCCATGGTCCGGGAAATGATGTACAGGCCCCGCCCCCGTTCAGGTATCGGACAGCCCGGTCGGGGAGGCACCGGATCCTGAATGGCTTTCGGGTCGGGCCTGAAGGGCAATCCATGGTCGAAAATATGGATACAGATACAATCAGGCTGGACCTGGAACTCAATTTCCACCGGGAGGGAGCGATCGTTGACATGGGCATGTTCAATGGCATTGTTGACGGCCTCGCAGACCGCCTGCTCCAGGTCGATGGCCTGCTCCCGATCCAAGGGCAGGGAGCTGCATATCCCGCGTACGGCCAGGACCACGAGACAAACACAGTCCAGCCGGCTGGCAATGGATATCTTTATGCTTTTTGAATCACGCATCGCCTGACAGGGATCTGGTTCAGGACCGTTTTGCTCGGTTAAAGAAAAGACAGCCCATCAATGCCTCCACAGGGCAAGCAGGGTTATGTCATCTCGTTTGACGACAGTCCTGGATTGAACATCCATGAGAATCGAATCGACAAGCTCCCGGGATGTCCGGGCGGTGGACCCGGTCAGAAATTCCTGAAGCCTTTGCTCACCATAGGGATGCCCCTGCTCGTCTTCGGATTCAGTGAGTCCGTCCGAATAGAGCAGGATACACTCCCCGGGCTCTATGGTGGTGCGATACAGAGTGTATTCCGTATTTTCAAAGATGCCGAGGGGGATGTCGGCCTTCTGGTATGACGTGGCCTTGTCCGGCAATGAAGTGATCGGTCGGGGATGACCGGCGTTGACAAGGCACAGGCCCTGGGTCTCAGGCTCATACCGGACAAACAGGGAAGTGATGTACAGTCCGTTATTGGAAAAATCCTTGTACAGGAGTTTGTTGATTTTGGCTGCAATTTTTTCCAGATACAAACAATCGGTCTGCAGCTCGATCCGGAGCATGCTCCGAAGACCGGCCATCACCAGGGAGGAGGCGACCCCATGCCCTGAAACGTCGGAGACCACGATATTGAAGCATCCGAAGTCACTTTCAAAAACCTCGTAATAATCGCCCCCCACGCTACAGCACATGGTACAGGCGCCTGCCACGTCCAGACCGGGAATGTCCGGCAGATTCTGCGGCAGAAAGCCTTGTTGAATATCCCGGGCGAGCTTAAGCTCTTTTTCCAGGGTGATCAATTCCCGGAGCTGCTCCTCCCTGTGGTCGGCCTCCGTATTACGAAAAGAATTGTGGTACTGATCGAAGAGGACATTGATGATGTGCTGGTGGCTGATGCTATTCGATTCGACAAGGATCTCACCGACTTTTTTGCCGCTGAGTTTCTGCAGATGCAGTGCCATGTCCACCTCTTCCTGGCTGCAGAATCCTTTTTGAACCAGGATGGTGCCCAATGTTTTTAACAGCATGGCCTCCTTCCTCAATTGCCGGGTTGCCAGGGTCTGGGCTGCCTGGGAGATGAATTTTAGTGTAGTGGCTTCCCGCGGGGGTGTCAACCCGACGCTCAGGCTTTCGGCACGGCCGGAGCGGAGCGCAGGGACATGGCTCGCGAGGAACCCGACCTGAAACAGCGCTGCATCGAGCGCGATCCCGAGGATCGGCGCATCGAGCAGACTGACGTGATTGGGCAGCAGGATGAAGGATTCCTGTGTCGGGACCCGCTCCCGTCCGCTGACCATGGTGCGGAACAACAGGGCGAAGAGCACCCGGCCCAGCCCGTAGAGGAGGAAAAGAGGGCTCGCCGAAAGAGACGCCGCTGTTCGGCTCAGGCCTGATCCTCCCGGGAGAGGATTGCTTCGGGTTCGGTGGGGGTGCGTCGGGTCCTGGGGACGGCATCGCCAAACCTTTAAAAAAAGACTGTTGATGGGGACTGCCGGGAAAAAGAATATATGACTTGGGAAAGCATATGAGTGGGAAAGACGAAGAACCCTTTTCACCTTTTCCCGGCAGCACCGGATCTATTTAGCAAGAAACATACCAAACTATCGCATTCAATAAAAACAATCCCTTATTCATATATTGGCTTGTTTTGTTGACCAAAATGTCTGAGAAAAACAGACAAGGGAAGCCTGACTGTGGCCGGATCATTCTTGTATTTCTCTTTTATTCTCGTACGATAGCTCCAGTCTGGAAAAACAAGACACCTTTTCTTGTTTTTCCAGATCCGCTGGTCATTTTGATCAAAAAAAGCCTTGCCCCGGCACGCCGGGGCAAGGCTTTTTTATGGAAGGCTAGTTTTGTGCGGGTCGCTTACCAGTTGGGATGAAGCTCCACTCTGCGGTTCAGAGCCCGGGTATCCGCATCAAGATTGGAAGCTTTGGGTCTCCTTTCTCCAAAAGACT
>JAABTT010000028.1 GCA_011389765.1 Desulfohalobiaceae bacterium S24
GGTGTCAGCTTTGCCAGAGGCAAAGCTGACACCTGGGCAAGCCTATCTTCATTCTTGGACGATTGGCTCGATAACAATGTTCACCCGGCGGTTCGCAGCGGGATCTGAAGAGATGGGCTGCGATTCTCCGTAGCCCACGGCATAGACGCGCACTTCCCTAATGCCTTTTTGAATAAGGGCCTTTTTCACGGCCTGGGCCCGTTTTTCCGAGAGGGTCTGATTGTAGTCTTCCGATCCGCTGGCATCGGTATGGCCTTCCACGAGGATACTTGTCTTGGGATATTTTTTCAGGACATTGGCCACTCGTTCCAGTTCAGGATAGGCCCCGGGCTTGAGGGTGGAGGAGTCGAAGTCAAAAAGTACCTCCGACTTGAAGGTGGCTCTGAGTACCTCTTTATCCCGGTAGATGCTGGCGGCCTCGCTCTGGGCCATGGCATTTCTGAGGTCTTGTTCCTGCTTGTCCATGTACTTTCCGACCTGATTGCCGGCCAGTCCTCCAACCGCGGCCCCGATACCGGCTCCGATCAAGGTGGATTCCGTGTCGCCGCCGATGACCTGGCCGAGGATGGCGCCCAGACCGGCCCCGGCCGCAGCCCCGATTCCCGTCCCCTGCTGCTGCTTGCTCGGGCTGGCGCAGGCGGCCAGACTCAAGACCATGAGCAGCAAACCGGCATATACAAGTTGCTTTTTCATGTTCGACTCCTTTCAAAACTGAACGTTTGGGGGATGATTCCCGGGAGCAAGTCTACAATGCGATTGCCGATGCATGACCTGCCGAAGAAAGTTCCGGGCCGGACAAGACAGGCCCTCATTTTCTTCGCCTGAACACTGTATGCAGTATAAAACCTCCGACGTCGTTTGTCCAGCCCTGATAATGACATGCAATGCAAGAGGCTTAAGATGTCTAGACCCGATTATGATTTTGATTTTCGCCAATTGGAAGGTTTTTGCCGAGTGGTGGAGCTGGGCAGCTTTTCCAGGGCGGCTGAGGCCTTGTTTCTGGCCCAGGCCACCATCAGCGAGCGGATCGCCAACCTGGAAAAAAGTCTGGCCCTCAAACTTCTGGACCGTCTGGGGCGTGAACTTCGCCTGACCCGGGCCGGTGAACTCTTTTACCATCAGGCGGTCAAGCTTCTGGAGATGAGACGCCTGGCCGGCATGGAGATGCAGTTTTTTTCAGGCCTGAAAAAAGGCCGGCTCACAATCGGGGGCAGCACCATCCCGGGCGAGTATCTCCTGCCGGGGGTCATCAGCCGGTTTCAGGCAGACAACCCCGGGGTCTTTATTGAGCTGGACATCGCTGACTCGAAGGAAATCGAACACGGTGTTCTGGAGGGGCGACTGGAGCTCGGGGTCGTGGGCCATCAGGATGTCCATCCCCGGCTCGTCCGGCATGAGCTCTGGCAGGATGAGCTCGTGGTTCTGGTTTCCACACGGCATCCCTGGTCCGGACAGGAGCAGGTGACCCGGGAAGAACTCCTGCAGCAGCCCTTTCTTGTCCGGGAACAAGGCTCCGGAACCTTGAAGGTGATGGAGCGGTACCTGGGCCTGGAAACCCCGGAGATCAAAGACCGGATTCGGATATCGGCCCGAATGGGCTCGTCCACGGCAGTCAAGGAAGGAGTGCTGGCCGGTCTGGGGGTTTCCGTGCTTTCGGCCAGGGCCGTGGAAAAAGAAATCAAGCTCGGGCTGTTGTCCGCGCTTCGGATTCAGGGAGTGCCCATGCCCCGGAATTTTTGTCTGATTAAGGACGGCAGGCGGACGGCTTCGCCGATCTGCCAGGCCTTTGGAGAGTATGCTAAGAAGCAGGCTTATAAGGCTTGCATGCCGTGATTTCGTGGCGGGGAGCCTGAAATAGGCCTTTCACGGCAGACCTGCATAGGCTTGGGTTGCCTTGTCCGGTGAAACCTCAACCCGCTGCAGGATTGCCTCGCTTTTCTCCTTAGGCAGCCACCGGACAGAATTAAATTATTAATCAAATCCCACTTTAAGGAGTATCCAATGATCGGGGCAGAAGTCCTTGTCGAAATGCTGAAGTGCTACAAAGTGGAATCGATTTTCGGGGTGCCCGGGGACACGAGTATCCCGCTTTACGACGCCCTGAATTCCGCTTCCGAATCCATCAGCCATGTCCTGGCCCGGGATGAGCGCTCGGCCGCTTTCATGGCCGACACCTACGCCCGGCTTTCCCACAAGCCCGGAATCTGCGAATGCCCGAGCGGAGCAGGCCCTCTCTATATCCTTCCCGGCGTGGCCGAAGCCGATGCCTCCTCCATCCCCCTGGTGGTGTTCACCTCGGATATCCCCCTGGCCGGAGAAGGCAAAAAAACAATCACTGAGCTGGATTGCCAGAAACTCTTTGAACCGGTCACCAAATGGTCCCATCTGGTCAAGGATGTGGCCCGCCTTCCGGAAATCATCAGACGGGCCTTCAGGGTGGCCACCACAGGCCGGCCCGGCGCGGTCCACCTGGCCCTGCCCCAGGAAGTGCTGACCACTGAATTTCCGGGAGAGAGCCTGGATATCTACAGTGAAGAGGAATGCACGGTCTATCCGGCCTACCGCACCCGGGGCAGCCGGGAAAAGCTGGAGCAGGTCTGTGCGCTCCTGATGCAGGCCGATCGCCCTGTCCTGATCGCAGGTGGAGGCAGCAACCATTCCCAGGCTTTCCAGGAGATACTGGAACTGGCCGAGATCCTGGCCGCCCCGGTGGTGACCACGATTTCCGGACAGGGAATCATGCCGGACGAACATGAACTGGCCTTGGGGGTCATCGGGGACAACGGCTACCATCCCCATGCCCACCGGGCCGTGGAAGAAGGCGACGTCCTTTTGTATTGCGGCTGCAAGCTCGGATCGGTCTCGACCATCAAGTGGAGCCTGCCCTCTTTCAAAGCGGAGCGCAAGATCATCCAGATCGACCTGGACCCGGAACTTTTGTCCAATAACTACAAAAATACCGTCAGTGTGGCCGGCGATGCCAGGCTGGTCCTCAGGGACCTGGTCTCCCTGCTGCAGATCAACGCTTTTCAGGCCGGACCATCTCCCTGGGTGGATGAACTGAACCTTGCCCGGTCGAAGTTCTGGCGGGATTCGGCCCAATCCTTCCGGGCAGGGACCATCCCCCTGAAACCCCAGCAGGTGATCTATTCCCTGAATCAACGCCTCCAAGACCCCGCGATCGTGATTGCCGATGCCGGAACCCCGACCCCGTATATCACCCGCTTTTTGAAATTGACCAATCCGGAATCGAACTTTATCATCCCCAGGGCCTACGGCGGTCTGGGCTACGCCATTCCCGCCCTGGTCGGGGCGCATTATGCCTGTCCCGGGGCCAATCTTATCGGACTCTTCGGCGACGGCAGCCTGGGCATGTCGGCCGGGGAGCTGGAAACCTTGAGCCGTCTGGAGATCCCGGCGATCCTGATCCATTTCAACAACGGATGCTTCGGCTGGATCAAGGCCCTGCAGGCCCTGCACAGCCAGGAGAAATATTTCTCCGTGGACTTCACCCCGGGGGACCCGGCCGGAGTAGCCCGGGGGTTCGGAGTCCAGGCCCTGAGCATCACGACCCCTGAAGAGCTGGAGACAGGCCTGGATCAGGCCTTCGCCGGCCCGGGACCGGTCTTTCTGGACTTGCATACCGAATCGGAAGCATCAGAAATGCCGCCGGTCTATTCCTGGGAAAGGGCGGCCGCAAAGCATAAGAAACCGGAACTGCATACTTGAATTGGTTCAAGGTTCCAGGTTCACGGTTGTAGAGTAGGATGAAATCCTGAACATAGGACCCGTGAGTGTTTATCGGACTTTGGCTCTAGAAAAAATATTTTTTTACAATACGTCAACAGTCAGTAAGAGGTAATTATATGAAAGCCATTGTCGTAGGCGGGGGCTGGGCCGGATGCGCCGCTGCCCTGGCCGCCAGAAAACAGGGACTGGACGTCGTCCTTCTCGAGCGGACCGACATGCTCCTGGGAACCGGCCTGGTGGGCGGCATCATGCGCAACAACGGCCGCTACACCGCCACTGAAGAGATGCTGGCCATGTCCGGCGGGGATCTTTTCGAGGTCATAGATCAAAACCTGTTGCACAAAAATATCGAATTTCCAGGGCACAGCCATGTCGATTTGTACAGTATCGCCCACATCGAACCGGCCGTGAAAGTCCATCTTTTGCAAAAAGGAATCGAGATCGGTCTACAGACCAGGATCAGTGACGTAACGATGACCGGCAACCGCATCAGCGCCCTTTCGGGTAAAAAGGCCGGGGAACAGTTTGAGATCGACGGGGAGGTGTTTGTGGACACCACCGGGACAGCCGGGGGGCCGGCCAACTGCAACAAGTTCGGCAACGGCTGCGTGATGTGTGTCCTGCGCTGCCATTCCTTCGGAGGCCGGGTGAGCCTCGCGGCAAAGGCCGGGGTCAAGGAACTGATAGGCAGGAAAGGAGACCAGTCCGGGGCCTTCAGCGGATCCTGCAAGCTCCTCAAGGAGTCGCTCTCCCCGGATCTTCACCGTCTGCTTGACACCAAGGGGGTGGCCCTGGTCCCTATCCCCCAATCCAGACGGATTCAAGGCAAGCTTGCCCTCAAGGCCTGCCAGCAGTATGCTCTGTCCGAGTTTGAAGAGAACGTCATTCTCCTGGATACCGGGCATGCGAAATTGATGAGTCCTTTCTTTCCCCTGGAAGTCCTCCGGGAGATCCCCGGGCTGGAACAGGCCCGCTATGAAGACCCCTATGCAGGAGGTTTGGGCAACTCCATCCGTTTTGTGGCCATGTCCCCCCGGGATGACACCCTCAAGGTCGAAGGCCTGGACAACCTGTTCTGCGCCGGGGAAAAAGCAGGGCTCCTGGTCGGTCACACAGAGGCCATCTGTACCGGAACCCTGGCCGGTTTCAATGCCGCGGAATACGTCAACAGGAACCCCGGGCTCAGCCTCCCGGACAGCCTGGCCGTGGGCGACGCATTGAGCCATGTCCGCAAAGAGATGCTCGAGAAAAATGAGCTGGGACAGAAATTCACCTTTTCCGGATCGGTCCTGTTTGAACGTCTCAAAAAGCGAAACCTGTATACCACCGACAGACAGGAGATAGCGGACCGGGTTGAAAAGGCCGGCCTGACAGGAGTGTTTGCAGGCTGAACACCCTGAGGCGACCCTTTTCTTCTGCCCTGATCCGATTGTAGTTTTTTCGGCGGAGACTGGTCGCGCCTCCAGCGCCCGATTTAAGAAAAAGCTTAGCTGGATCAGGACTACAGCAATATTATATCTTCAACTTGAATCCTGCGGCAGCGCTCCGGAGAAACAATCTTGCTTGAAAACCTTCTTGCCGACGCACCGACCCTGCTGCTTTTCGTGATCATCTGCGTCTGCATCGTCTTTTTGTGCAAGGGTGCGGACTGGATGATCGACGGCGTGGTCGACCTGGCCAAAAGGACCGGCCTGCCCAGGATGGTCATCGGGGCCACGGTGATCTCCTTAGGGACCACCATGCCCGAGGCCTTTGTTTCTGTTACCGCCGCTTACATGGGCAACCCAGGTCTGGCCCTGGGCAACGGTGTCGGCTCGATCATCGCCGACACCGGCCTCATCTTCGGTTTGACCTGCCTCCTGGTCAGGGTGCCCGTCCACAAGTTCATCCTGAACCGCACCGGTACCATACAGGTGGGAGCGGCCACTCTCCTGGTCGTCCTGTCCGTCATCGCCAGGCAGACTACGACCGGGGAACCGATCCTGGCCAGATGGGTCGGCGTTCTGTTTTTACTACTGCTAGCGGGCTATTTGTATCTGACCTACCGCTGGTCAGTTCAAAGCCTGGTCCAGGATCCCCATCCCCGGGAATCAGGTCCGCAAGAACCGAGCAACCTCTGGCTGAGCTGGACCATGCTCCTGGGAGGACTTGCCCTGGTCATCATCGGAGCCCGGATTCTTGTCCCCAGTGCCTCGGAAATAGCCTTCAGGTTCGGTATCCCGGAGGACATCATCGCCGCCACCCTGGTCGCCTTCGGCACCTCCCTGCCGGAACTGATGACCGCTATAGCCTCAGTGCGCAAAGGGTATCCGGAAATTGTCGTAGGCAATGTCGTCGGAGCGGACGTCCTGAACTGCCTCTTCGTAATCGGAGCCGCGGCCTGCGCCAGGCCCCTGGTTATCCCTTCCAACTTCTTCCTGTTCCATTTTCCGGCAATGCTCCTCATCTTATACTCCTTCAGATTCTTTATCTTCACCAACAAAAGCGGCTGGTTTTCCCGTTTAAGCGGGGCCTGGCTTTTAGGAGTCTACCTGGTCTATGTCTTTTTGCAGTATGCCTTGAACATCGGCCTAGAACACGGGTAAAGCGGGCTTCGCCCGCAACCCAAAGGTTCCAGGATTCGTCTTTCGGATCTTCAGGTCTGGAGGCCAACCTGGACAACCAAAAGGAGGGTACAAATATGGGTATCTCACACTGGCTCTACCTACTCGGAGTCGTGCTTGTTGTCTTCACCATGGTCATGCGCAGAAATGTGGTCATCCCCTGTGTTCTGTTCACCTTTCTCATCGGGGTGATCTATAAGGCCAGCCTTGTCGGGGGTATGCAGACCGTGTTCACGGCCAGCTTTGTTGCCGGTCAGGGTCTGTTCAACATCTTCCTGATCATCGGGATCATGGTAGCCCTGCTCCGGGCGGTGGAACGGGAAGGCGCCGATCGCCTGCTGGTAATCCCCCTCAAAAAAATCATGCGCACTCCCCTGACCAGCTACCTGGTCATCGTCGTCGCCACCACGGTCATCTCCCTGTTCTTCTGGCCGACCCCGGCTGCACCGCTGCTGGGGGCCTTGCTTATCCCGGTGGCAGTCAGGGTCGGACTGCCTCCGATCCTGGGGGCCATGGCTCTGGCCCTGGCCGGGCAGGGCATGACCCTGGCCGCGGACACCATCATTCAGGGTGCTCCGGGGTTGACCGCCAAGGCCGCAGGGGTGCCCATCGAAATGGTCACCCTGAAAACAACCATCCTCTCCCTCATAGCCGGAGTGATCGCCATCAGCCTCGGCTGGATCCTGAACAGAAAAGAAGTCCGGGGATTCGACGCAGAGACTTCTGCCGCGGAATTTCTGACCGGTTCCAAACAACAGGGCCCTCAGGAAACACGGTCCGGGGAGCGTGGCGGAAAGGCCAAGACCCTGGCCTGGATCATGAGCATCGGCTTTCTGATCGTCATTGTCTCCATGTTCGCCTTCGACATCAAAGGCGGGGATTCCTCGGCCCTGCTGGGAGGCATGGCCATCCTGATCATCTCCGTCGCCGCCCTGATCAGCGACGGCTTCGGAGGCCTGGACAGGGTCGCGGACTACATTGCCGACGGCCTGGTCTTCGCCTTTCGCATCATGGGCCCGATCATCCCCATTGCCGGATTCTTCTTCATGGGTAGCCCTGAATCCGCTCCAGCCATCCTGGGCCCGGACGCCCCGGGATTCCTTTTCGATTTCGGGAAAAGCATCGCCGAGGTCATTCCGCCCACCGGGATCGCCTCCGCCTTCGGTATCCTGATTCTCGGAGCCATCACCGGTCTGGACGGCTCCGGCTTTTCCGGTCTGCCGGTTACAGGGACTCTGGCCGCAGCCCTGGCCGGAGGCGAGGCCAATGTCGCCGCCACCCTCGGCGCAATCGGCCAGCAGGGTGCGATATGGTTCGGAGGCGGCGCCCTGGTGGCCTGGAGCTCCCTGGTGGCTGTGGCCGGCATCTGCGGCGTGGACGTCCTCTATCTGGTCCGGAAAAATCTGGTCCCGGTGATCGCGGGTCTGATCGTAAGCACCTTGTCTGCGGTTTTGTTCATGATGTGAAAAGAAATCCTTAATGGACTTAAGCGCCGCCTGATTAAAAATAGTTGTTCATCAATCTATCCACCCATTCGGGAGTTTTACAGTTATCTATTTTATCGTAATGCCGGTAATACGGCTTGACGTCAAGTACGGGAGTTTCATTTATGGCATCTAAACCTGCCACTTCAAGATAACCATCGCCAACGCTGATGATCTCTACCGCCGTTATACCTATAGGATTTGGTCTATTCTTAGCTCTTTGGGATAGTATGCCGACTTTAGGCATTGTTTCCAGGTTTCTTGGCCTGCGTTGAAGGTGCTTTTCTTTATCGAATTTTGCTTGATGCAGAAAGGTAACGATAATAGCGTGAGAAAAGTCTTCTAAGCCTGAGAATGCACCGGCATATTCAGAATTTAATATGATTTTTGATTTTATTTCACCCCAGTTCTCATCCATTCTTTCAGTAACTGGTGATGAAACAAATCCAATCGGATTTAATTGTATTTCCTTCATTTTTTTCTCCATAATCATCAGGCATAGTAAAGTTCATTCGGTATATTCTTTCCCGTAGCAGTTGGCAACGATTAACCGTCATCTTTAGGAAGATAGTCTCCTCTAACCGGCGAAAAGACCTCAACCGCCACTGAATCCTCCAAAACTTCTGCCCAATGCTCGCTATCGCCCGGAATGCACCAGCTGTCGCCCGGCTTTACCTCAAACATCTCGTTCCCGACTGAGAGTTTCAAGGAACCTTTGACCAGATAGCCGGTCTGTTCCTGGGAATGGTGATGCCTGGGCAGGATGCTTCCCTTTTTCAGTGCAAATTCCGCAAGCAACGTATTCTCTCCATAAACTAGTGTTTTTCGTTCAATCCCCTCCATTACCTGAATGTATCCTTCCTGGTTGTTTTTTTTAAACATATCCGTCTCCTCCTGTATATTCAAAAGTCACTATCCAGTTTTGTTTCATGTCAATAAAATGTGGCCCAAGCCGTAATAAAGTCAGGCTAGACATCCAGTTGAAGCCTTAGAGATACGATCTCCAGCCCGACAGCTGCTCAGGCCGCACTGTTGAGGTCATCTAAGCTTTTGCTCCAAGTCTACCCCATTTGGAAGATGAATAATAGCGAGTTATGGGTGAATAATCGGGTATTTGTTCACCACCGGTCAATCAATCCCTTATTTTCATGCTGTAATGCATCGTGAAGGTCGCTCAGTAATTCAACCTGATCGTCAGATCTATGTTTTGCCCATCGTATGGAAGGCTGGCGGCAGAAAACGCAGGAGCGCCGAATTCGTCAATGGTCGTATTTGAAAAGCCGTAGCCTTCCGTGGGGACACCAAACCAATTGGTGTCGAGCTCGCCGTTCATGTTCTCATCATGGATGACGGCGATCGCATAGGTTCCCGGCGGGATATCCGAAAAGTCGCATTGCGCTTTTGTCTTCTGAATTTTCCTTATTATAATTGCCTTTGCCGAACCCAAAAATTTATTGGGAAAACCCTCTGGCGATTCGAAAATTCCACAAGCTATATTTCCGGTACTGTTTTTTATGTTTGGAATTTTCACGTGAATTCCCGGGCATGATGATTGGGCGAAGGTGATGGCGGGAAGATTCGCAAACACCAACATTGCAAACAATGCCACACACCGAACTCCCATGGAGACCCGCGTCACCGGATAACTGATCCTGGAGGCCGACGCGGATTTCCGATGAGTTGACTCACTCATGATTTTCCTCATAGTTCCGATCTCCGTAGTATGGTTGAATCCGCCATTAGACGCCAAACTCCAGGCATAACAAGTCAGGCGGCTTAGTTAATGCCTTTGTTCTGTTCCTATGGTCTTGGCTCTAAAGAACCGTTCAAGTATTTGTGTATGATGCTGGAAATAAGTGTCTGGTATGGAATGCCTTCTTCAATGGCTTTTCTCTGAGTTTGATGATAATCCTCCTTTAAATCATAGAGCTTGGTATATTTACGACTTGGAGATACAGTTTTTAAAAATATTTCATTGTCATTTTCTACGAAAGGCACAATAAAAGCATAATTATTTATTTCCAGAATATATATTTTGGCCCTTGACTTTATTTTAGACTTTTATAATATTTCCATTCATGCAAACAATGAATATGGAGGACCGGCGTGAAACCAACCGCCCATGAACGAAAAATTCACGAAATATACGAATGGCTTCATATCCTGAATGACTTCCTCGCTTCCTTGTTTTTCATTATCGGGAGCATATTTTTTTTCTCTTCGTTACTCGTTTATGACGGAACCTGGCTTTTCTTAATCGGCAGTTGTCAGATGATCATCGGTCCGATAATTCGCCTCTTCAACAAGCTCCATGTTCGAAACATCCGCAAGGATGTCATTCACTGGTAAGACACAAGATTATGCGCTATTTCTGGCACTACTTCATCAGGTACAAGCAACGGTGGTTCAAGATAGGGATCAATCTGGCGATGATTTTTGTCGGCCTGCAGTTCATTGAGCTGGCCTACGCCACGCAATACTTTGCCGACACAAATTTAGAAAGTAACATCCACGTCCTTTATGCCATGTATCTGGCTTTTATTGCTGGTCTTTTTCCCAATTATGCCACCCTCTTCGCCATTGAGCTCATAAACATGAATCGCAAAAGCCTGCAAGAAATCCTGGAAGTAATCGGTTTTTTTCTCATTACCTTGCTGCTCAATATCCTGGTTATCTATTTTGCCTTGAAAGTCTAATTCGCCGAAACCAGCCTTGGCAAGTTTGAAGAGAATTCGAAGAGCTTCATTAGGTTGATTCTTGTTTAGATACAGATCAAGTGCCTGTTCATAAAGAACAGCATTATTTCGGGAAAGTGTCCTCTTAGATTTACGTTTATGGCTCAACTTTTAAACTATCTATCCATACAGCATTTTTTATATTTTTTGCCGGACCCGCAAGGACATGGGTCATTCCTTTTCACTTTTGTTTTAGCCACAACAGGTGCTTTAAAGTTACCGCTTATCTTTGCTATTTCTCCTCCAACTCGTTTTATCTCTTTGTGCCGTTTTTGGAGTTTATTTTTAAGATTTGGATACACACTATTAATTTGGTCCCAACACTTTAATAAATTGTCAGATTGAACGCCGATATCGTCTTGAATGCGCAATTCTCCTGTTTCGACATCAAGTGATAATTTTCGAACATCACTTTCTATCGTCGTCCGTGTCATTTTAGTTCCTACCTTATCTGAGTTCACTTTCAAATAAATTCGAAAACCGGATCGTGGGTGTCCATGTCCATCCGCTAATACTTTGCTCAACGTAAGGCAAGATAAGATTTGGCCCGCCCAGGTTAAACGGAAGAGGGTTTAACTGGACAGGCGAATCACCCCGATGAAATGAAATGGGAAGAAATTTCATGGGGCAGGTGCGAATGGGCGCCCCGATTAAATCCTGCTATTCGCAGGTTCACCTTCGGCTCAATTTCATTGGGTAAACCCTAAAATAATGATCCTAAGACATTTACAGGACCTGGTTTTGATCATTTATACAAAAATTCAAGGATGGTAGAGAGGTCCAACCCCGGACCTACGGACCCACGACCATTTTTCTAATTATTCTCCTCTCAGGTTTGCCAGATCATGAGGCACTCATAAGCATTACAAAAGGATGGCCGGCAAATGGTTTCAGCTTGGGTGATAAAGAAGTTTTACAACCTCAGTTGTCACCAGGTATATCTTTGGCCAGCAGCGCGTATATGGCGGCGAAATCCTTTCTACCAAATCCTTGCTTTTCAGCTAGGCCATAGAGTTCTTTTATAGAATTCAAGGCCGGCAGGGCAATTCCGTTCTTGTAGGCGGCATCGGCTGCAAGGTGGAGATCCTTTCGCATCCAGCACAGGGGAAAGTGTTCTTCAAAATTGTTCTCGGCGATGAGCGGATGTTTCGTTTTGAGAAAGGCAGCGGTAACCGGGGCATCGAGTAGAACCCTGGCAACATCATCTTTGCTGAAACCAAAGGCCTCGCCCAGCACAAGGGTTTCACTGTATGCCGCCATGGCATAGCCTGGAGGAAACCGTTTTCTCCGGTTGCCACCTCCTTGACCGCATTCGGCGTCGACAGCATGGTGAAAAGAATATCTACAACGGGTGCCAATTCTGCAGGAGATTCGGCCCATTTTGCGCCTTTGTCCAGCAGGACTTGGGATTTCTCCCGGGTACGGTTGCTGATGGTGAGATCATTGCCTGCATCTAACAGGTTCATGGCCATGCGGCTTCCCATAATACCCATGCCGATAAAACCGATGTTCATATTTCCTCCTTTTTCATATGGCTGAAGGGGTGTTACCAGTGTGCATCAGCGTGAAGATATTGATGCCATTAATTGTTTCCTTAAGCATAACGGTTAAGTTACCAGCCGTTTAGGAGCGAAATTGACTTCTGTTAGTCTGGCCCATAATCAAACTCCATAATTCGGGCGAAGGCCTTGTCTGTTCCGGGCGTAACTTCATGATACAATGGGCTTTGCGGTCCTACCCGGCCGCCCATGTCATAAGTAAATGGCGCCACCGCCTCATGCCGGAACCAGTACCCTGTGAGCACCGGACCCTGAGCATCATAACATGAGTGAAAATGAACATATTCGTCTTTGGTCTCGGGACGGGTGGCGAGCCATTGCCGGGGAGCGTCGGAAAAATAAACAGGGTTGATACGACCGGAATCGGGCAAATCAAAATCAACCTTTGGCAGGTTGGTCAATATGGCCCTGCCTTCAAAAAGTTTAACATTTTCAGGAAGATCGCGGGTGTAAAAACTCCGTTCGTTATAGCTGACAAACCGCAGCCGGGTGAAATCACCAGGAGTTTCCGGCTTGAAATAATATCCCACAAAGGGACCGAAACCCACAACCCGATCCTGAATTTCTACCCGTATTTCCGAAACATACCCCCGGGGCACATCCAGCTCCCGTTCGTTGACGCCGGCTTGTTCACACCCTTGTACAAGCATGCAAATGGTGCCAAATAGAAATACGGCAATTAAAAAAGGGGATTCAGCTGGTGACGTCATGGCCGCTCCTCGCCCAGAGTTTGCCAATACCCCAGATGCAGACGGCAAACACCACCACAAGAAGCGCAGCTGCTGCCGGCTTGCTGCCGAACCAGTCCGCCAGGGTGATCTGGCCTGCATTGGTGGGCGCATACAAAAGCGGGATCAGAATTTCATGCACCTGGGCAAAGACGGCCGTGCCGGCCAGCCCGCCGAGAAGGGCAAAAACCGCGTCCATGCGCCCCTCACCTGCCGCCGCCCAGGTGGTTCCCGGGCAATATCCGCAAAGCCCCCAGCCAATGCCAAACAAAATGCCTGAGATCCCCGTCGCCACCAGGCTGGTGGGAATGATCAGCATGCGCCCTACACCGGAGGCTTGCAGCCCCACAAGGCCGATTGCCGAAAGCGCCACGGCCAGTAGCATGAACCGTGGGATATCGCCTTCGATCATCAAGTGCGCACGGGCCATCTTGTTCGCATTGCTAGCGCCTATGCGCTGGATCACAAAACCGAATGCAATGCCAGAGATCAGGCCGAGCCATATCTGAATACTCATTTTTCCTCCTTTCCGATATCGCCATAAACAATGCGGGCCGTAAGCATTGCAAATGCGAAAATGAGCACACCGAAATAAAGGCCGCTTACAGCCAGCTGGGTGGATCCGGAAATAAAAAGCCCCAGGGTGCAGCCGCCGGCAAGCCGGGATGCAAACAGGATTATGAATCCGCTGGCGAAGGTAGCGACATAACGCTTGGTCCGGCTGCTTCCAAATCGTTTTTCCCATATTTCCGGAATGTCGCGCACCTGGACCGGGAAGGTGCGTCCGGCGATAAATCCGCCGATGGCCATTCCCAGAACAAAAGCAAACACCCAGGAACCGGGTCCGCCGGACATTGCATAATGTTGTTTGACTTCCACATAGGCCGGCGCCAACGGTTCAATGGCCCCTTTCAATGCTGCCACAAATCCGGAAGAAGATGCCGGCGGGCCAAAGGTGACAAAAATGAAGAGAATCACCCCTGCCAGCGCAAAGGAGGCCGGGACCCATTTCCAATATGGCGATGTCAATTGATTTTTCTGCATGATTAACCTCCACAGGATACGTAGCCACCTGAAGTTTGATCACCGTTCGGCCCGGTTTTTGCCGGAGCGCTGCCGGCAGGTTGAACAGATTCGGTCATTTTTACCGGCTCTGGCAGAAAATTCCCGGTCAACTTGTTCTCCCGGGTTTCCACCGGCAGAAAAACTTCCGGGTTTCCCCACTCTTTCCAAGAGGCTTCATAGGTATAGACATTTTCAAAGCCCATCAAACGAAGCACAAAATAGGAAAAAGAACTGCGCCTTCCCGAATCGCAGTATACAATGACGCCTTTGGAGGGATCGAGCCCCTTGTATAGTTCCTGCAGTTCCGGGTAGGATTTGATGGCCTTGGTTTCCTCATCCGTCCATGCGGCCTGATAACTGATATTGACGGCAGTGGGAATGTGCCCCAGCCTCAACGGCGTACCGTCCAGAGCCTTGGACCTCGCTTTGCCTAAATATTCCTCCCTGGAACGAACATCCACGATCTGATAGTAAAAATCCCCCAGACGCTGGTAGATGAATTTTTCGTCAATGAGCAGGTGCTTCCGGAGGCTGCCTGCAGGGATCTGGTAGGATACGGGCTCGGCATCACGCGGCAGGGTTGCCGCCTCATAGCCCGCTTCCTTCCAGGCATCGATACCGCGTTCCAGGATTTTTTTGTTCTCATGACCCATCACATCCAGGATCCAGAACAAGTAGGAGGCTGTGGCCCCCCCGTCTCTGCTGACCGAATCATAGAGCACCACCGTATCCGTAGGGACAATGCCGTGGCGGCCCAATATTTCCTGGGCAGCCTGAACCCCCTTGAATACTGAAGCAAGGTTTTTTCCAATGTCGTTGTGCCGGAACTCGGACCACTGCATGCGTATTGCGCCCGGTATCACCACGTTGTCAAAATATTCATCGGTCCGGACATCCACGATCACCAGATCTTCATCCTCCATGTGAGATTTCAGCCACCGGACATCGGCAATAAACCGGTCATTGGGATATTCTTGCTGCTCCTGGGCTGCGGATCCAAAAGTCCACAAAACACCCAAAAACAGTATTACAGCAATGACGATATACCTGAATACTAAACGGTCTTTCATGGGAGACCTCCTGTTTTTGTTTTACAATAGATTTAACCCCGACTCTTTTCCATTTTACGGCTTCACACGGGATCAGGATTTTCACAACTCATTTCGTTGAACAAGATATTCAGACGGGTTTATAATTCCCCCTTGCAACATAACTCAACTCGCAACATAATGTACTGTTTAGTGAATATGGTTCTTATAAAAACCTTATGGTTTATATAGAGATCATTGTAACAGTTTCTGAACATTTGAAACCGGAAAATATATATGATTTGAGATAACTAACCCTCGGGTCCGGTGCCTCGGGTCCGGGGGCGGGGTAACTCGATTTGTCAAAAGGCCGCCGGCCCTGGCTGCCACCTGGGCTGACTGCTTAGCCCTCAATACGCGAAAATCTCTTGCAAACAATTGATAATTTGTATCTGCACGCTTTGGGAAATTACACCAAGTTTTTGAAATAACCTGGATTTGTCAACGGCTCTCATTTGGTCAAGTAGTATCAATCCTTTTTTACCCTGCAATGTATATTGAATTCTGGTTGGATAGCTAAAACCTTTGGATGTCATTGGAGCAACAATCGCGGTCTTCAGTGCAGACATTTCATCAGGGGAGACAACAACACACGGCCTTGTTTTCTTGATTTCAGAACCTTGTGTCGGATCAAGTTGAACCAGCCATATCTCAAATCTATGAACATCTTTTTTTACCATTCCCAGTCCTCTTCATTTACCAATGGGGCATCCAACCACTCCTGATCCGCTTCGCTTGATTCCTGGGATTTAAGGGCTTTATCAAATTGTTCTTTCCAGCCGTCTCTGTTCTTCTTAACCGGTTGAATTAACAGCCCGTCGTCAATTATTTTGAATTCTAATTGTTTGTCTTCCAATCGGGCTTGCTCTATTATTGCCTTTGGAATACGAATACCCTGCGAATTTCCTATTCTGATTAAAGTTGTCATTTTTACCTCCAATTGTGGTTAGTGTAATTACAATATGCCCACATATGGATCAATTGTCAAACGGAATCATATTTTTGATTATTTGAGGTATACTGATCCAATTTTGGTTTTTGAGACAAAGACTGAATGTCCTTTGATTTCATCGACAGAATCCTGAAAAAGGTAAGTTGGAGCAGTATAATCCGTGGGTGAACCTCTGCTTTCTTTTGCCGCTCAAACTGTCAAAGTATCGACAAAAGGCTGACGGATTACATTTTTTTCAAAATAAACTGGCCGCATGCTGGCAGAGGGAAGAGGGGGAGTCAAGGAGCATTCGGATAAGGAAACGAAAGCAAGGCCCGGTCCTATATTTCCGCCAGACGTTTTCGCGGTGGGCTGCGTCATAAATGTCCTGATCCTTTGGGAGTCTGTCGGCTACTCGTTGGATAACGCGCAGCTCCTCATCAGAAAGCGGCCGGGTCTCATGTTTATCCGCGTTCTGGACCGAATGAAGCAGGTCTTTATAATAGTTGTTCTTATCATCTGCCCAACAGTCCGATCATGGCCACGCCCAGGATCATAAGAGCGGTCCCGGCCAGGCGTATCTTGATGTTTGCTTCCCTGAAGATGACCCCGCCGTAGATGACCGAGATAAGGGTATTCAGACGCTTGACCGCGAGCATGTAGGCCGCCTTGGTCAGGGAAATGGCGAAGTGGTGGCAGATGACTTCTGCGGCCAGAAAAGCTCCGGCCAACAGGGCCGGACCGGGGTCTGTCCACAGGCTGGAAAGCCTGGCCCGGCCGGAGATCAGGCCGAAGAGGAGAAAAGCAGCACCAAGAGCCGGGTAAAGGGACAGGCCGAAAAAAAAAGGCGAGGAATGCAGGACCCCCATACGTCCCAGCACCCCGCATACGCTGAAGAGGATTGCCGTGACCAGCATGCGCCAGGAACCGGGCTCCCGGAACACGGCTTTGACCGGGTCGGCCAGGCCTCGCCTGCCGCCTGGCTCCACATTCAGGACGTACCCGCCCGCGGCGATGGCCACCACCCCGAGCAATCCCCAGAGGTTCAGGACTTCTCCCAGGATGACGAACCCGGTGATGATCACGAAGACCGGTGTGAAGGACAGATAGGGCATGGTCAGCGACAGGGGCGAGAGGCCGATGGCCCAGTACTGAAAAAACAGGGCGGTGACCAGAATCGGCAGGGACAGAGACCAGGCCAGCCAGAAGGCCGCGTCCAGAGGGGGGACCGGAATGAACGGCAGGATGGCCAGGCAGATGGTTCCACCGTAAACGGTGGGGATCATGCCGATCTCCCAGGGCCGGAGATGCGAAAAATAGCGCTTGGTCACGGTGGCGGCAGAGGCATTGAAGAAGGCGGTGGCCACGGCGAGGATGAGCCAGAACATGGGGTGGTGCTCCTGATATTCGTTTTACCCTGCGAATCATTGATCAGCAGGGTAAAAACGAATATCAATGAAATAGATGTCTACAGTCGATGTTAGTGAATTTGGTCTTCAAGCCCCATGGCGGCCATGATCTTCAGGGCGATCGCGGTATTGGCGTACGCTCCGTTAAACTTGTCCGATCCCGGACCCACGGCAGAGGTGAGCACCGGACCCCCGGTATGCTTGAAGGTCGTCCAGGCCGGGCCCGCCTTCTGGTTAAGGATGCGGGGCAGGGGCTCTTTCCCGCCATAGAGGATAGAAAGTTTCGGATCTTTGGATCTGACCACCGGATCACCTTTCAGGCTGCGCTCAAAAGCCCGGATGATCCGGATCAACTCATGGCTTGTGAGAGCCAGGTGATTCAGGGGTTCGGCCTCGAATTTCAAGCCGAAATGTCTGCTGATCAGGGGCTTGACCTTTGCAAATGCCGGCTGCCGGTTTTTTCCCTTGAAGCCGGCCGGGATCTCGTTTGTGAACTTTTGATAGGAGACGTTCTGGTTTTTCAGGATCTCCAGATTAGTGGCATAACCGGTATCGGCAAAACCCAGGGACAGGCCCCCGCATTCATGATCCCCGCTGACCGCGATCAGGGTGTCTTCCGGGTGTTGTTTATAGAAATCATAGGCCTCCTTGACGGCCTGATCAAAGGCCAGGGTCTCCTGGGCAGCGGTCCGGGCGTCGTTGGCATGACAGGACCAGTCGCTGTGAATCTGAGTGATCTGTGGGCAAAATTCTGAATCATTCTTCAAATGATAAATTAACGGCAGAGTACAAGCAGGCCAAATCAAATGTCAACCCCCTGGAAAGATTCTGCTGTTTTCCTTTCGGGGGTTCTCTGCAAAAAAGAGAGGAGGAAGCACATTCCCTTCTCGGCGTCAAGCAGTCGGGCGAGAGCGCAGTCTCAACTCCACATGTGATTTTTCAACTCAACCCTTGACATTCTGGTCATAATGGTCATAATGACTCAAAAGGAGGCCGAATATGGAAAGCAATATATCCGTGGCCGAGGCAAAGGCCACCTTCTCAGAATGCATCCGCAAAGTTGAAGCGGGCAACTCAGTCCTTATCACAAGGCATGGGAAACCAGTCGCCGCTCTTGTTCGTCCTCGCGATCTCGAACACCTTGAACGTTTGAGGAAAGCAGGTCCGGATAGTGGGTTGGCCAGTATTGTCGGCGGTTGGGAGAATAGCGAAGAATTGACCTCAATACTTGACGCGTCCCCTCGACAGGGACAACGAAACACCTCTGATCTCGAACGCTGACTATGGCACTCCTCTTTGACACTGATGCAATTTCGGAGCTTCTCCGCCCACATCCCGCAGCAGCCTATGTGAAATGGATAATGGGAGTTGCTCGCGACGAGCAATTCACGAGTGCTGTTGTGATAGGCGAATTGTACAAAGGTGCCTATCGTTCCCATGACCGCGAACGGCACATATCAAATATCGAGCAGCGAGTTCTGCCCTCCATCACCGTTCTGCCTTACGACATCGGCATTGCTAGGGTTTTCGGCAGCCTCCGCGCGCATCTCGAAGACACAGGTATGATCCTTCCCGATGCGGACATTCAGATTGCGGCTACAGCCATCGGCCATAATCTGGAGCTTGTTACCGGGAACCTTCGCCATTTCAATCGGATCTCCGGTCTCAAGCTCAACCGCGCCCTCGCAAACTCACGAGAAAGATAAATCCCCCTTAGACCCTCCCGCATTTCCTTCTGGCAAGATACGACTTCCTCTTGAAGAAAGGGCCGGCAGGCCTCGATTTCCCGCTGTTTGGGGCGCCGGTTTCCGGGCAGCCGGCATTTGAGGAGATTGGTGAGAAAGAACTCCTGTCTGGACATCCGGGCTGTGCAGAGCGGCTTGAAACAAAAAAAGGAGGCAGGGTCGCCCCTGCCTCCGTGTGCAAAGCTCGGACCGGTTTTTCCGGTCCAGGCCAAACTATTTTTTGTCCGGCTCCTCCCCGGTTATGAATTCCGGGTCTTCGGCCAGCTTGCGCAGGATGTTGTAGCGTTCCTTCAGTTCTTTTTCGATCTGCTTCCGGAGCCGCTTGGCCTCTTTCGGAGCAGAGCGCTCCAGCTGAGCAAAGCGGTTTTCACCGCTCAGAAATTCCTGGACCGAGCCGTCCGGGGCCTTGGAGTCAAGGCTGAAGGGGTTCTTGCCCTGCTCGGCCAGCATGGGGTTGTAGCGGTACAGGGGCCAGTAGCCGCTTTGCACCGCGAGTTTCATCTCTTCCTGGCTCTTGCCCATGCCTTTTTTGATGCCCTGGTTGATGCAGGGGGCATAGCAAACGATGAGCGAGGGGCCGGGATAGTTCTCGGCCTCCACAAAGGCCTTCATGAGCTGCTGCTTGTTGGCGCCCATGGCCACGGAGGCCACATACACATAGCCGTAGGTCATGGCCATGCGGCAGAGATCCTTCTTCCCGGTCTGCTTGCCCGAGGCCGCGAATTTGGCGATGGAGCCCAGCGGGGTACCCTTGGAGGCCTGTCCGCCGGTGTTGGAATAGACCTCGGTATCCATGACCAGGATATTGATGTCCTCTCCGGAAGCCAGCACGTGATCCACGCCCCCGTATCCGATGTCATAGGCCCAGCCGTCCCCGCCAAAGGCCCAGATGGAACGTTTCGTCAAGAGGTCTTCCATGTTCCAGATTTCATCCAGCAGCGGGCTGGTGGTTTCCTGGATGAGGAGTTCCTTGATCTGATCCCCGTATTTCTTGGAGCCTTCGCCGTTTTCCTTGTTCTTCAGCCAATTCTGCATGGCCTTTTTCAAGTCCGAAGAGATTTCGGTGTCCAGGGCCTGCCGGATGGTTTCCGCCAGCCGTTCCCGCCTCTGGACCACGCCGATGAGCATGCCGTAGCCGAACTCCGCAGCATCTTCAAACAGTGAATTGCCCCAGGTGGGTCCATGGCCTTCCTGGTTCATACAGTAGGGAACCGAAGGCGCGGTGCCGCCCCAGATGGAACTGCAGCCCGTGGCGTTGCCGATCATCATGCGCTCGCCCACGAGCTGGGTCAGGACTTTGGCATAAGGGGTTTCCCCGCAGCCGGCGCAGGCTCCGGAGAACTCAAGCAGGGGCTGCTGGAGCTGGGAACCCTTGACCGTGGTCCGGGGCAGAAGGTCGGTCTTGAAAGGCACGGTCAGGGAATGATCGTAGTTGGGGGCCTGCTCCTTGTACTGGGTGTGCATGGGTTTCATGACCAGGGCCTTTTCCTTGGAGGGGCAGATATCGGCGCAGTTGCCGCAGCCCTGGCAGTCGTGGGGATTGACTTGTATCCGGAAATGCAGGCCCTTGAGTTCCTTGCCCTTGGCCTCGATGGTGGTGAAGCCCTCCGGGGCCTCGGCCTTTTCTGCATCGCTGAGCAGGATGGGGATGATGGCCGCATGGGGGCAGACAAAGGAGCACTGGTTGCATTGGATGCAGTTTTCCGGAATCCACTCCGGGACATTGATGGCCACCCCCCGCTTTTCGTAGCGGGTCGTGCCGGTGGGGAAGGTGCCGTCCGGTTCAAAAGCGCTCACCGGGAGCTTGTCGCCTTCCAGGGCCAGAATCGGACGCATGACGTTTTTCACGAAATCCGGTTCGTCCGGCTGAGATTTGGGCAGGTCCGTGGCCTCGGCCCAGGATTTCGGATACTCGATGGCCTGGATGTTTTCGATGGTCTTGTCCACGGCCTGGACATTCATGTTGACTATGTCTTCGCCTTTTTTGCCGTAGGTCTTCTTGATGGAATCCTTGAGCAGGGTCACCGCCTGATCAAAGGGCAGGACCCCGGAGAGATTGAAGAAGGCGGTCTGCATGATCATGTTGATCCGGCCGCCCAGCCCGACCTCGCCGGCGATCTTGACCGCGTCGATGGTATAGAACTGCAGCTTTTTGCGGGCGATGTCCCGCTTCAGCCTGGCCGGCAGGTTCTCTTCCATGGCCTTAAGCGAGGTCCAGGGCGAGTTCAGAAGAAAGATCCCCTGGTCTTTGATGCCTTCCAGCATGTCGTACTGGGTGACGTAGGTCGGCTGATGACAGGCCACAAAATCCGCGGAATTCACCAGATAGGTGGACTGGATCGGATTTTTTCCGAAACGGAGATGGGATACGGTGTAGCCCCCGGATTTTTTGGCATCGTAGGAAAAATAGCCCTGGGCGTACATATCGGTGTTGTCGCCGATGATCTTGATGGCGCTTTTGTTGGCGCCCACGGTCCCGTCCGAACCAAGTCCCCAGAACTGGCACTGGACCGTGTCTTCAGGGGTGGTGTCTTCAAGGGAGTCGTCCACTTTGAGGGAGGTCCGGGTCACGTCGTCGTTGATGCCCACCACAAAATGTTTTTTCGGGCCGTGCCATTTCATGTTATCATAGACCGCTTTGACCATGGGCGGGGAAAAGTCCTTGGACCCGAGTCCATAGCGGCCGGCGCTCAAAACCGGGATTTCTTCCCGCTCCATAAAGGCGGTGCAGACATCCTGGTACAGAGGATCACCCTGGGCGCCGGGCTCCTTGGTCCGGTCCAGGACGGTGATCTGTTCTGTAGAGGCGGGGAGGGCCGCGAAAAAGGCCTCGGGGACAAAGGGGCGGTACAGCCGGACTTTGACCAGGCCGACCCGCTCTCCCTTCTTGTTCAGGTAGTTGACCACCTCTTCGATGGTATCGCAGGAGGAGCCCATGGAGACTACGATCCGGTTCGCCTCGGGATGGCCCACGTAGTCGAAGAGTTTGTAGCGGCGGCCGGTGAGGTTCCCGACTTTTTCCATGTTGTCTTCCACAATGCCGGGCAGTTGATCATAAAAGAGATTGATCGCTTCCCGGTTCTGGAAGAAGATGTCCGGATTCTGGTTGGTACCCCGTAAATGGGGGCGCTGCGGGTTCATGGCCCTGTTTCTGAAATCTTCGATGGCCTCATAATTGATCAGGGAGGCCATGTCCTCATAATCAATAAGTTCGATCTTCTGCACTTCGTGGGAGGTTCGAAATCCGTCAAAGAAATTGATGAAGGGCAGGCTGGAGTCGATGGCGCTCAGATGGGCGATGAGGCCGATGTCCATGACTTCCTGAACCGAGGCCCCGGCCAGTTCGGCCACGCCGGTCTGCCGGGCGGCCATGACATCGGAGTGGTCTCCGAAAATGGACAGGGCGTGGGTGGCGATGGCCCTGGCCGAGACGTGAAACACCCCGGGGAGCAGTTCGGCTGAAATCTTGTACATATTGGGGATCATGAGCAGCAGCCCCTGGGAGGCGGTAAAGGTCGAGGTCAAGGCCCCGGCCGCCAGGCTGCCGTGTACGGCCCCGGCCGCGCCGGCTTCGGACTGCAGCTCCCGGATGAGGACCTTCTGGCCGAAGATGTTCTTCCGGCCCTGGGCCGCCCATTCGTCCGCGACTTCGCCCATACTCGAAGACGGGGTGATGGGGTACAGGGCGGCCACATCACTCAGGGCATAGGCCACGTGAGCTGCTGCAGTGTTTCCGTCAATAGTTTGCGTATTTTTTGCCATGTGTTGCTACTCCTTGCTTGAGTTTACTATGAATTGCGAGGGCCCCAACGCCCTCGTTTCTTTCTTTGTGGTAAGATGGTAAAACCAAAAAATATAGCGGCCTTTGGAAAAAGTCAAGTTTTCAGTTGCCGAGCCAGGGCCTCCACCATATGCAAAACTGTGAGCCGTCGCTGTTCTGTTTCCACAGTGCCTTTGAGCTGCATGACGCATCCGGGGCAGTCGGTGACCAGGTAGGCAACATCCAGCGCCTCGATCCGCTCGAGCTTGTCCTGGACGATGCTTGCGGAGAGTTCCGGAAACTTCATGGAATAGGTGCCTCCGAGTCCGCAGCAGGTCTCTTCGTCCGGGTTTGGGACATACTCCAGTCCGGCCAGGGTCAAGAGCTCCCGAGGGGCATCTTTGACCTGCAGTCCCCGACAGAGATGACAGGGGGCGTGGTAGGCGGTTCGCGGCCCGGATGCGGCGAACAGATTGGATTCGAGTTGGGCCACGTTGCGCAGAAAAGAACTGACGTCCATGATTTTGTCGGCGAACTGGCGGACTTTGACCCCCACACCCTGCCGCCGGCCGATGATATACGGATAGTTTTCCTTGAGATGGGAGCCGCAGGAGGCGCAGAGGGTGATGATGGCATCGTATTGCGAGGGGTCCAGGGCCCTGAGGTTGTGCCGGGCGATCTGCCGGGCGGCTTCTTTTTCGCCGAGCATGAGAACCGGTAGTCCGCAGCAGCCTTGGTCTTTGGGAAACTCCACCGCGATATCCCGGCCGGCCATGAGCCGCACAAACTGTTCCAGATGCTCCGGATAGACAAAATCCTGGAGGCAGCCTGAAAAAATGGCGATCCTGTATCTGGGGCGGGTGACCCGGGGCTTGAGATCCTCCCAGCGGTCCCGAAAGGGTTTGCCGGCCAAGGCGGGCAGGGCCTTGAAGTCTTGATCGCCCAAGAGAAACTGAGGCAGATGTCGTAAATACTTTGACCGGCCCTGGATGGGTTTTTGCAGGTATTTTCCGGACCAGAGCAGGGAGTGGAAGAGCTTGCGCCGGGTGAGCACCGTAGCCAGGCCGGTATTCAGGGCCGGCCGCGGTTCATCCGCCTGGATCACGGCCTGGATCTCCTTGATCAGGCGGGGCAAATCGATCCCGGCGACGCAGACCGCTTTGCAGGCCTGACAGTTGAGACAGTTCTGAGCCAGGAATTTGTCTTTTTCCCGGCCGTGAAAAAAATAGGTCAGGATGAGGCCGATGGGACCGATGTAGACATGGCCATAGACATGCCCGCCCACCAGCCTGTACACCGGGCAGACATTGGCGCAGGCTCCGCAGCGGACGCAGCGCAGGGCCTGGGAAAAGACCGGGTCCCGGGCCAGGGCCAGGCGGCCGTTGTCCAGAAAGACCACATGCATGATTTTTTTGCCCTCCGGAGCCGCCAGGCAGTCATTGGCCCCGGTGATCCAGGTGACATAGGAGGAGATGGACTGTCCGGTGGCGTTTCTGGGCAGACCCTTGAGGATGGGCAGAGCCTCCTTGAGGGTGGGCACGAGTTTGTCGACCCCGACCAGAGCGACATGAACCCGGGGCAGGGTGGTGGCCAGGCGGAGATTGCCTTCATTGGTGACCATGCCCAGGGTGCCGGTCTCGGCGATCACGAAATTCGAGCCGCTGATGCCCATGTCCGCCTCGATGAATTTCTGCCTGAGCTCGCGGCGGGCCACCTTGACCAAGCTCTGGATGTCCGTGCTTTGCGTGTGGCCGGTAACCGTGCTGAAGAGTTTGCCGACCTCTTCCTTGGAGACGTGAATGGCCGGCAGCACCATGTGGGAGGGAACTTCCTCCCGCAATTGAATGATCCATTCGCCGAGGTCGCATTCAGTGACCTCCAGCCCTTTTTCCTGCAGAAAATCCGAGAGCTTGACCTCTTCCGCGGTCATGGACTTGGTCTTGACCACCCGCCGGCACTGGTTTTCCGCTGCGATTTCGCTGATGATCTCATTGGCCTCCCGGTCGTTGCGGGCCAGGTGCACCTGAACGCCCATGGCCTCGGCCTTGGCTTTGAAGCGCTGATACAGGGCTTCGAACTGCTTCAGGGAACTGTCCTTGGCCAGCCCGATGTCCTGAATGATCTCTTCAAGGCTGCAATCGGCAAAGTATCCGTCCCGGCTTTTTCTGTAGGACGAGGTGAAATTTTCCAGGGCCTTGCGCTGAAATTCATGAGCAAGGGCCTGTTTCAACTCTTTTCGATATTCATGCAGGCTGTTGGCGTATTGCATTGCATCACTCGCAGCAGGATTGATATACTAATTTTGATTTGCGATTTACGATTGTCAAGACACAGAATAAAAGCCGGTTCTCTGAAATCCAGCCGATACCTCATACTTCAAGGCTTCTATCAGCAGTCCTGCACAATGCAGATATGCAGCTCCAGGGGCCCGTGGACTCCTAAAGCCAGGACACGTTCGATGTCTGCGGTACGGCTGGCGCCGGTGATAAAAGCGGTATAGTTCGGCCCGTCGGCAAAAAGCCGGGTCAGAGGCTCCAGCAAGTCATCGGCTGTGGCCGCAATCGAAGAAGCCCCTATAAGCACCGTGTGGATTTCGCTGATCATTCCGGCCAGACGAATGTCTTCCCGGCTGGAGTCCAGGACCAAGGTGCCGTTCTCGGCAATGCCGTACCGGGCCCAGGTCAATCCGATATCAAGGCCGCCCAAATGGGAGTGGAGTCCTTTTTCAATGAGCCGGATGCCCAGGGGGCGGCACAGGTTCGTCAGCGTTTCCAGGTCGCCGGCTGCCAGGTCAGGGGCTGCGATGATTTTCGACCATTCTTTCAGGCGGCACAAATCAGCCGGCTCTTGGGAGAGCGGATGTTCACATCCCGAGGCCAAAAGCCGGCAGGCTTCCTTGTCTGTGCAGAGGGTGACGACATGTTCCAAGGCCTGCTGTACGTGGGGAACAGTTATCACTCCGGCTGAGACCGCTTCAGCCTTGCTGATGAAGGTTTGAATGCATTGATTCCGGTTCATGAAGCACTCCAACAAGTTGATCGTCCGGGCGCGGAAAATGAAAAGCGGTTTATCATAAGCCGTTCAATTCTCAATGTAAACTCTTTTGTGCTCTGTCATATAACTCCCTGTTGTGTCACGTTTTTTCTGTTCTTGCAGGCGGCTCGCCGGCTGCAAACATACGGAGCTTCCGGAATCCAAAATTCGGTTCACCCTGAAATTCCAGCTTGACAGAGAATGAGGTTGTTCTTATGGTAAGTCCAGTATACCATCTTACCGAGAGTAGAGGAAAATCAGCCATGAAGCATGCAGATCCTGTGATTCGAGATTTGGAAGCCATCGTCGGCCAGGGCAGTGTTTTATTTGATACGGTTTCTCTGAGCCATTACGAATACGATGCCTCCCTGTTCAAGGCCCGCCCCAGGGCCATTGCCTTTGCCACAGACACCGAACAAGTCGCGCAGCTGGTCAAATATGCCAATGAGCACTCCATACCCTATGTGGCCAGGGGGTCGGGGACTAACCTCAGCGGGGGGACGATCCTGAAGGACGGTTTGATCATTGAAATGCGGCGAATGGACAAGATCCTGGATATTGATGTGGACAATATGACCGCCTTGGTAGAGCCGGGGGTTTTCAACCTGACCCTCCAGAATGCCCTGGCCCCGTATGGTTTTTACTATGCACCCGACCCGGCCAGTCAGAAGGTTTCCACCCTGGGGGGCAATGTAGGGGAGAATTCCGGCGGCCCCAAATGCCTGAAATACGGGGTGACCTCCAACCATATTCTGGGTATGGAGGTGGTGCTGAGCAATGGGGAAGTCACCTGGATCGGCGGCAGTGCTCCGGATACTCCGGGGGCCGATGTCCTGGGGCTTTTGATCGGGTCGGAAGGGACCCTGGGAGTGGCCACCAAGATTCTGGTGCGCATCATGCGTCTGCCCGAGAACGTGATCACCATGCTGACCATATTCAATACCATTGAAGAGGCCGGGCAGGCGGTTTCCGAGATCATTGCCGAAGGCATTATCCCGGTATCCCTGGAAATTATGGACAATCTCACGATTCAGGCGGTGGAGGATTCCATGAATGCCGGATTTCCCAGGGATGCCGAGGCGGTGCTGATCATCGAGTTGGACGGCATCGCCGAGGGTCTGGAGGAACAGGCCGACCGGATTTTAGAGCTGTGCCGCAAGAACAATGTGGTCGACTCCTCCAGGGCCACGGACGACCAGGCGCGGGCCAAGCTCTGGGCCGGCCGGAAAGGGGCTTTTGGGGCTGTGGCCCGGCTGAGGCCCTGCTATCTGGTCTGCGACGCCACCGTCCCCAGGGTCAATCTGCCCAAGGCCCTGTCTGCGGTCAAGGCCATATCCAAAAAATACGATCTGCCCATTGCCAATGTCTTTCACGCCGGAGACGGCAACCTGCACCCGCTTATCCTGTTTGATGAGCGGGATAAAGAGGAGCTCAGCCGGGTGCATCAGGCGGGATCCGAAATCATGCGGGCCTGCGCTGATCTTGAAGGGACCATCAGCGGGGAACACGGTATAGGCGAGGAAAAGAAACAGGAAATGGGCTTTATTTTTGACGAAGGAGACCTGCAGTTGATGCGCGATATCAAGACGGCCGTTGATCCGGATAATCTGTGCAACCCCGGAAAGATGCTGCCCCAGGCGGCCTGAGAGTGTGGGCGAAATTAGAAATTAGAAATTAGAAATTCGAAAAAAGCAGGAAATACATTTCGATTGTATGCCCAATCACAATTCGAAACTCGAAAATAGAAAAGAGGGGGTATTTTGTGCCCGCAACAGGAATGACAGCTTCTACTGACGGGGCTTTACAGGAACTCGACAGGCTCGGTATTGCTTACAAGGAAGTGGAAAAGCCGGATTCGGCGGCAGGCCTGCAGGCCGTCATGGCCAAGGCGTCCAAAGAGGGCCTCCGGGTGCTGCCCCTGGGCGGCGGAACGGCCCTGGGAGCGGCCAACCTTGGCGAACAGGTTGATATTGTCCTGGATATGACCGGCTTGGATTCAATCATCCGATTCGATCCAAAAAACTTGAATCTGAGCCTGGAGGCGGGTTTGAATATTCGGGCGGTCAATGATTTTCTGGCCCGGGAAGATCGCGGTTTTTTTCTGCCCCTGGATCCATTGCGCCCGGAGCATGCGACCATCGGCGGAACCTACGCCTCCAATTCCAGCGGCCCCTGGCGGCAGTTTTACGGGACGGTCCGCGATTTGACGCTGGGAGCAGGAGCCCTGGATGCCAGGGGCGGAACGGTGAAATTCGGCGGGGTCACGGTGAAGAATGTATCCGGTTATGACTTGACCAAGTTCTTCATTGGATCAGCCGGCAGCCTGTGCGTGATCACCCGGGTTTCCTGCCGCATTCTGCCCTTGCCGGACGCCTTTTCCTGCTGTGAGGTCCTGCTTCAAACCGGGGAGCAGGCCGGGAGGCTGCTGGCGGATATAAGGGGCTCGGTGCTGGTTCCTTCGGCCCTGGTGGCGGCCGCGGGGCACGATTCCAGGGAAGTGCGTGTTTTTGCCGCTTTTGAAGGGCATCGCAAAGCCGTGGAGCGCCAGAATCGTGACGTGTCAAGACTGGGAGAGGATCTTGGCGGCAGTGTCCAGGTCACAACGGGACGCGAGGCCATGCAGGATAGAATCAGGACGTCTTTCAATCCGAGTATCGAGGCTTCGAACAGGGCCGTGTTCAAGATTGCCGTGCCCATTTCCAAAGGGGCTGAGACGCTTGAAACGATTCGGCACTCGGCTGTGGAACACAAGATCGAATGCCGGTTGTCCCTGCTGGGCGGCAATGGGCTGGTGCATGCCCATTTTGGGTACGAGCATGAAGCCGATATCAATGCACTGGCGCCTGTGCTGCAGGAAAAGGCTGTCCGGCAGCAGGGCCATGCGGTTCCGGTCCAGGCCCCGCTCAGTGTTTGCAGGAACTGGGGGCGGCGGGGCAATGCCGTGGTGGACCGCTGTGTTATGGAGCCCATTAAACAGAAACTCGATCCGCAGGGAATCCTCCTGCCGTTAAACAGGTAAAGCGGGTTTCGCCCGCAACCCAAAGGTTCCAGGTTCACGGTTCACAGTTAAGAAAAAAAGAGAGTTCGAATGATCCAGAATGAATCTTCCTTCGAATCTCCATATTTTGTCCAATTGAGGGAAATGGGAGCAGTCTATGAGTGAAGAGCTGCAAACGATCTACGACGAGAGCGCCCGCTGCAATAAATGCGGTTTTTGTCAGGCGGTCTGTCCAATATTCGATATCACCAAGGATGAGCGTTCCGTGGCCCGGGGGCACAACTCCCTGGTGCGGAGGCTCATTGAAGGTGATTTGGCTGTGGACCAGGAGTTCAAGGACCCCCTGTATGAGTGTCTGCTCTGCAAGGCCTGTGTGGAAAACTGTTTCCCGGGGGTTTTGACCAACAAGATTGTGGTCAAGGGACGGGCCGAGTATATGCAGCAGGTTGGCGAACCGAAATTGATGAAATTTTTGTTTCACAAGCTGCTGCCCGATCAGAAAAAGATGGCCAGGTACATCCGTTTTCTGGCCTACGGGAAAAACGCCGGCATGAGCAAGATGGCCAGGTCTCTTGGCATCTTGAAATGGTTCCGCCGGGATCTGGACAAGGCTGAAAACATTGTGGAAAAAATGCCCACCCGGTTTTTCAGGGACCGGGTCCACTCTTTGCAGTTGCGCCCGGAGAAGCCGAGCATAAAGATCGCCTATTTTGTGGGCTGCGGATTTAACTTTGTGCTGCCCCACTGCAGTGAGGCCACCCTTAACGTTCTGGTTCAAAACGGAGCGGAAGTGGTGGTTCCCGATCATGGCTGCTGCGGGCTGCCCGCCTATGTGTACGGGGACTTACAAGCGGCCAGACTCATGGCGAAAAAGAACATTCAGACCTTTGAATCTGTGGACGCCGACCTGATCCTGACGGAATGCGCCAGCTGCTCCTCCTTTCTCAAGGAGTATCCGGAAGTCCTGGAAGGAGAGCCGGAATGGGCGGAACGGGCCGAAAGGCTCATCCAGCGGGTCAAGGGCTTCAGTGAATACCTGCACGACAAGCTCCCGGACTTTGAACAGAAGGGTACTGAGCAAAACATCAAAGTCGCCTATCATGATCCCTGCCACATGTGCCGCTATCAGGAGTTGAAGAAGGAGCCCCGGACATTGCTGCACAAGCTGCCGGGGGTGGAGTTTGTGGAGCTGCCGGAATCGGACCGCTGCTGCGGGGCGGCCGGGAGTTACAATGTCCTGCACTATGATCAGTCCATGAAGATCCTGGATCGGAAGATGGACAATCTGCGGAAAACCGGAGCCGAGGTCCTGACCACGGAATGCCCCTCCTGCTGCATTCAGCTCGGATACGGGGTGCGGCGGGCGGAACTGCCGGCCAGGGTGGTGCATATCAGCGAACTGGTGCAGGAACGGTGTTATGGGGATACGATGAAGGGCTGAGCTTTAAAAAAAATCTCCAACATCAAATATCCATGAGGAGGAAGTAGCATGAAAAGCGAAGACCGCAAACCGACGACCAATGACGCGGGTATCCCTGTCAGCAGCGACGAGCATTCCCTGAGCGTGGGGCCGGATGGTCCCATTCTGCTGCAGGACCATTATCTCGTCGAGCAGATGGCCAACTTCAACCGGGAGATGATTCCGGACCGTCAGCCCCATGCCAAAGGTTCAGGGGCCTTCGGGCACTTCGAGGTCACCCGGGATGTCAGCGCCTATACCAAGGCGGCGGTGTTCCAGCCGGGGACAAAGACCGAGGTGCTGGCCCGGTTCTCCACGGTGGCCGGGGAGAGCGGCAGTCCAGATACCTGGCGGGACGTGCGCGGCTTTGCGCTGAGGTTCTACACCACTGAAGGCAATTACGATATGGTGGGCAACAACACCCCGGTGTTCTTTGTGCGCGATCCCATGAAGTTCCAGCATTTCATTCATTCCCAGAAGCGTCGTGCGGATACCGGACTGCGGGATCACGATATGCAGTGGGATTTCTGGACCCTGTCTCCTGAATCCGCCCATCAGGTGACCATCCTGATGAGCGATCGCGGTGTCCCCAGAAGTTATCGGCACATGAACGGCTATACGAGCCACACCTACATGTGGGTCAATTCCAAAGGCGAGCGTTTCTGGGTGAAATACCACTTCAAGACCGATCAAGGCATCGACTTCCTCACCCAGGAGGAAGCGGACCGCATTGCCGGAGAAGACGCCGACTACCACCGCAGGGATCTGTCCAAGGCGATCAGCCGGGCCGACTTTCCCAGCTGGACGCTCCAGGTGCAGATCATGCCCTTTGAAGACGCCGCGACCTATCGTTTCAACCCCTTCGACCTGACCAAGATCTGGCCACACAACGACTATCCGCCGCAGGAGGTCGGCCGGCTGACCCTGAACCGCAACCCGAGCGATTTCCACACCGAGATCGAGCAAGCCGCCTTCGAGCCGAACAACCTCGTCCCCGGGATCGGCCCGAGTCCGGACAAGATGCTGCTGGCCCGCCTGATTTCCTACGCCGACGCCCACCGCGCCCGCCTGGGCGCCAACTACAAGCAGATCCCGGTCAACCGGCCAAAGGCACCAGTACACAGCTACAGCAAGGGGGGGCCGATGCGGATCGAGAACGTCTCCGACCCGGTTTATGCTCCAAACTCCAAGGGTGGACCACAGGCCGATCCTGAACGTTATCCCGAAGTCGCGACCTGGAAGGCCGACGGCGAGTTCATCCGGGCGGCCTATACTCTGCGCCGGGACGACGACGATTTCGGCCAGCCCGGCACCCTGGTGCGAGAGGTCATGGACGACGCGCAACGAGATCGGCTGGTGTCCAACGTTGTCGGCCACCTGAGCAAAGGGGTTTCCGAGCCCGTGCTGGAGCGAGCCCTGGACTACTGGCGCAACATCGACAAGGAGACCGGCGAGCGCATCGCCGCAGGGGTGAAAGGCGGCTGATCGCGGAAATCCCTGCACGGGAACCCTGAATCAGGTATGGAGGTGTGAGAGGCTTCCCGCACCGCACCTCCCTAAGCCTTTACTGTCGTTTCATGATTCGGCAAGCTAGGGGTGCAGGACGAATCAGCCCTGTGGAGGTTTCAGGACCTTGAGGCGCTGCCGGGTACCCGGCACAGGTAATGCAGATTAAAGGCGTCGTGTTCCATCTCCAGAACGGAGATGTCGTCGAATCCGGCCAGGACGAGCAGTTCTTCGGCTTTTTCCCTCCCCCACATCATGCCCAGACCGGTTCCTTCGTCATTGAGTCCCACCGGCAGGCAGTGCATCAGGCTGACCGTATACAGAAAAGGACCCAGAGGATGATCCAGGTTGTCGGCCAGCCTGGAGCCGGCCTTGATGTCCACCATGGAGAAGAGCCCGCCCGCAACCAGCAGGGATTTGACGCCTTTGAGCGCCTCTAGGGGATGGCTTTGATCGTGGATGGCGTCAAAGGCCAAGACGTACTCGAAACATCCGGCCCAGGCCGGATCCGAAGACAGGGCGGCCGCGTCCAGGGTCCGGAAGTCCGCATTGGCGAGACCCCGTGTTCGGGCCGCTTCTCGGGCCTCGGCAATGGCCTGGCCGTGGTTGTCGATGCCGGTGAACCGACTCTTCGGAAAGGCTTCAGCCAAGAGATTGACGGCCACCCCGTGACCGCAGCCCAGGTCACAGACCCGGATGCCCTGTTCCAGGCGGGGGATGAGCCGCCCCTGATCCACGGCGGGCAGGAAGGTGTCGATAAGTTCTTTTTCCAGCTTGGCATCGGAGAGCTCGGCCATAAAGTTTTGGAAATCAGGATAGTTGGAAAAAGGTACTCCGGCCCCGGTCTGCATGCCGCTTTCCACGGCTTCCATGGCGCAGGAGGTCAAAAGCGGGATTTCCTGGGTATAGACACCCATGTTCCTGCTTCCGGCCCGGCGGGTCAGGACGGCGGCATGTTCAGGCGGCAGAAAGTAGTACTCCAAGCCATTTTCAGCGTGTGATAATTCAAGGATCTCTCCGCTGACCATGATTCCCAGCCATTCCTGAAGGTAGCGCTGATTGAGACCAGTGGCCGAGGCGATTTCCGAAAGGGCGGCCGGCCTGTTCAATTCTTCCAGGATATCGAAAATTCGGTTCTTATAGCCGAGGGCCAGGGCCAGGTTGAGGGCGCCGTGGTTGAGGATTTCGGTCATTTTCCGGGTAAACTGGGTCATTATCGTTCCGTATTCCAAATCGTTTGGGTTATTTTTCAGATTTCGGCCGAGATCCGGTCCGTGAGCAGTTCTCCCAGTTCGGTGATCGCCGCCTGGATATCGTCCCGGCTGGCCTGGGAAAAGGACAGGCGCAGGGTGTTTTTCCCCCTGCCGTCCACGAAAAAAGGCTGGCCGGTGACAAAGGCCACGTCGCGATCAACTGATTCCTGGAGCAGATCGGCGGCATCCCAGTCTTCAGGCAGGCGTACAAAAATGAAAAAGCCGCCCTGGGGGGTGTTCCAGGCGATTGCTTCGGGGAAGTGAAGTTTCATCTGCTTGAGCATGAAATCACGCTTCTGCCGGTAGAAGTCTCTGTTGGATCTGATGCGCCCGGCCAAAAGGTCCTGCTTGATGTATTCCAGGAGCATGAACTGGGAAGGGGTGTTGGACGTGGCGTCGGCGAATTGCTTGGCTTCGGTCATCTTGCGGATGATCCCGGGATGTCCGGCGGCCCAGCCCAGGCGCAGCCCCGGAGAGAAGATTTTGGACAGGGACCGCAGCTGCACCACCCGGCCTTCCCGGTCCAAAGCAAGCAGCGAGGGCAGGGCGGAGCCTTCATAGCACAGGTCTTGGTAAGGATCGTCCTCGAAGACGATCAGATCGTGTGCTGCGGCCAGTTCGAGCAGGTGCTGCCGCCGCTCCAGACTCAGGGTGACCCCGGCGGGATTCTGAAAATTGGGAACGGTGTACACCCCTTTGACCCGGCGCCCCTCGGCTTTCAGTCCGGCAAGCCTGCGGGCCAGGGCTTCGGTATCCAGTCCCTGTTCATCCACAGGCACGCCGATGCATACTCCGCCCCGGGAGGCCACCGCCCCGGTCCCTCCGAAATAGGAAGGCAGCCCCACCAGGACGATGTCGCCGGGATCGAGAAACACCTGGCAGGCCAGGCTCATGCCCTGAGCCGAGCCCTGGGTGATGAGCAGACTGTCCGGGGCGAGGACTTCCGGCGTGTCCATTAGCTGCTCTGCAATCAGCTGCCGCAGCTCCAGGACCCCTTCGGTGGAGCCGTACTGGAATATCTCTCGACGCCGCTCGCGCATCAGGGTTTCGAAAATCGCGCTCAGCTCGGCCCCGGGAAATACTTCAGGATCGGGCCAGCCTCCGGCCAGGGAGCGGATTTCCGGCCTGGCCACCAGGGCGCACAGATCGCGGATTGTCGAGGAGTGTGCCTTTTGCGCCGTGTCGCTGTACAAATGCTGCAAGGGATGCGTATCCATCGGGACTCCTTCAGGAGAAATTCACAGCCGGCTGCCGTTTTCGTGGATTTTCCGGCATTGACTGAGTGTGGCTAGTATGCCCCTGATTCCCCTGGAGGTCAAACAAGCAACACGGTTCGCAGAAAGGAGAAAGGGCCGGGAGCAGCGGAAAGCATGCGGACGGGGGGTATGGCTCAGCGTAAGAAGTGCTCATTTTAGACATACCAGCTTCCTGCCTGCGGGCAGCTGGGTCCCGATATTGCGTGTTGACATCTCAGATGTCAGATGTTAAATGGCAGCCCAGAGAAACATTTTAACCAAAAGGAAGGTGATCAAATGTCGAGTAAAAAACTCAGCGTGATTGACTTTTACAAGAAAAAGGAAAAGGGGGAGAAAATTTCCTGGCTGACCTCGTATGATTTTCCGACCGCTCAATTTGCTGAAGCGGCGGGGCTTGATATGATTTTGGTCGGCGATAGCCTCGGTATGTGTGTGTATGGCTATAAAGGAACAGTCCCGGTTACCATGGATCAGTGCATCATGCACTGCGAGGCTGTGCGCCGCGGCGCTCCCAACACCTTTATTGTCGGAGACATGCCTTTTTTGAGTTATCAGGCCTCGGATGAACAAGCTGTATTGAATGCCGGTCGTTTTCTTAAAGAAGCGGACATGGACGCCATTAAGCTTGAGGGCGGGGTGCGTGTGGCCAGTAAAATTCGCGCCATAACTGAAGCGGGGATGAATGCGGTCGGGCATATCGGACTGACACCCCAAAGTTCGGGGCAGTTAGGCGGACATAAAGCTCAGGGCCGCACGGCAGATGCTGCTCAAATGGTTGTGGAAGACGCTGTGGCCGTTCAGGAAGCCGGTGCAAAAATGTTGCTGGTTGAAGGGGTACCGCCGGAAGTGACCCGCTATATTCATACGAAATTGACAATACCGGTGTATTCTATCGGTGCGGGTGTTTACTGTGATGGCCAGCTTTTAATTGTCAGCGATCTTATCGGACAGTTTCAGGCTTTTACCCCAAAGTTTGTCAAAAAATATTGTAATGTTTCCGAAATGATCATCAAGGCCATGTCTGACTATTGTGCTGAAGTGAAAAACGAACAATTTCCATCAGATGAGCATTGCTACAAAATGATCGATGGAGAAGAAGAAAAGTTTTTGAAATTGATGAAGGAAGACTAGAGCTTTGGGAATCAGGAATGCCAAAAAATACATTGAGGGAAATATGCACAATATGAAAGACTTACTAAAAATAGAACAGGAAAAGCTGGAGGTCATTAATCAGTACCTTGAAGATCCTGACAATCCTTTGATCTCCAGGCTGCTCGAAGTCGTGGACAAATTCGGCGGCCCTGAGGTCATCAATCGAAAAGCCGCCGAAGCCCGCGATCCTGAATCGCTTCTGGCCCGCTTGAAGGAAATAGATTCACCCTATGTTGCCGATATCGAATGGCTGCAAGAAGAGCGGGATAAAGGCTCCTTCATTCCATTGAAAGATTTCTGCGCTGCACGTGATGTCGATTTTGCAGGCCTCAATCAAGCCAATGCAGTTACTTTAGAGATCAGTGCGCTGCAGTTTTTCCCCTGGCTGATCACTCAGGCAAAGCAAAGTATTCAGAATCGGGAGCTTATGCCGGGAAGAGTTATTCGGGTCCGGAATATGAAAGAGCAGTGCGAGGATAACGGAGATATCATGGCTACGGCCCTGGCCATGCAGATTATTGGGGCAACCTGGGTCGAAACCTTGGATACAAAGGGCACTGACGGAAGCAATATTCATCTTGGCGGTCCCGAAACCATCACCGGATATTTCGGGGGGATTGGGCAGCCCAATGATCACCCCATCAAATGGATTGAAGAGTATTTACACTATTATACAACCTACGGTACGAAGCAGGTGCTGAATATTAATCCAGGGACTGTCTTGCTGGGGTATCTGCTCAACAAGCTGGGTATTGACAATGAGTTTAAAATTTCCGTGTTTATGGGCAATGATAACCCGTATAACATCTTTTGGACCCTGATGACCGCCAAGCTGTTTTCGCGTTCAGACGATACAACCAGTCTGATCGGCTTTAATCTGTCCAACGCCGTGGATACCGATACGATTCGCATGGCTGATAAAATCAGGGCGGCCCTGGGTTTTACCGGGAAAGTACGTTTCGAATACCATATAACCGAAACCTATAAGAGTATCATTATTCAGCCCTTCTTACGCAGGAATGAACTCTTGGAAGTGGCGCGGGAGGTCCCCAATATCAGTGCAAAGCATGAAGGCGGGGAACCGGACATTGAAAAAACCAGGAGCCATCCTTCAGATATCCTCGAATACTTTCTGCCGAAAAAAGAAATCCTGGAAAAGGATCTCTTTCAGACCCTCGAGCAAAACTACATGGATAAACATTACAGCTTAAATCTTACGGCCAATGCGCTTCTTGAGTCCGGAATCGGTGTGATCTGCGCGGGTAATCTTCATTAACGCAAGCACAGCGGCGTGATTCCGAAGAGGTCTCTTGCTTCACACGAATGACCCATGACTCAAGAGTTGGTTTTCCCTGAGGTGCGTCAAGACTTCCATGGCTGGAAGCGGGGATTGTTGAATCTAACCTATAAAAAAGGAGAGAAATCATGAAAAAGATCAAGCGAAAGCAGTTGGGGGCGCTTCTTGGAGCCGGTTTGGCCCTGATGGTGCTGTTCGGAATGGGATCCCAGGCTCTTGCCAAAAATGTGCTTCTGAAAGTGCCCACTTCGGTGCCTTTTGTTGTTCCTGTGCTGGGCGAGGATGTGATTGGGTATTTGGCTGAAACAATCAACAATACCAGCCAGGGGAGCCTCAAAGTTAAATTGTACGAACCCGGGAAGCTCGTTCCTCCCTTAGAAGTCCTGGATGCTGTGAGCAGCGGGAAGACAAACGCGGGATATACCGCTGCTTTTTATTATGCAGGGAAAAATCCGGCGAGCGTTCTTTTCAGTTCCTTCCCCTTCGGTCCCGAGCCTGCTGAATATATTGCCTGGTATTACTATGGCAACGGCATGAAGCTCTACCAGGAGATGTATGATCACTATGGGTATAATGTAAAGGTGTTCCCGGCGGGGATTATCAGTGCTGAAACATCCGGATGGTTCAATGAGCCTATCAACTCAGTAGAAGACCTTGAAGGAATTAAGATGCGTATTTCCGGCATTGGTGGGAAAGTAATGAGCAAACTGGGTGTTTCCGTCACCATGCTGCCTGCCGGTGAAATATTTCAAGCCCTGGAAAAAGGCCTGATTGATGCGACTGAATTTTCGCAGCCGGTTTGTGATGCTCCAATGGGGTTTTACAAGGTTGCCAAGTACAACTATTACCCGGGATGGCACCAGCCTTCCACTGTCCAGGAACTCCTTATAAACAAGGATACCTGGAATGAACTTGATGACAGCCAGAAAAATATTATTGAGACTGCCTGCATGGCTGCAACGCTCAAATCACTGGCTCTCAGTGAAGGGATGCAGGGTGAGGTGATTCGGGAAAACGCTGAAAAACATGGCGTAAAAAATATGTACTGGTCCGATGAGATTCTGTCCACCTTTCATGAGACCTGGCTTGAAGTGGCCAAAGAGGAAGCAGCTGCCGATCCAATGTTTAAAAAAACCTGGGAGGATTTACAGCAGTTCAGAGAGGAATACAGCAAATGGAGCGCCGTGGGCTTTTTGCCTCGTCCGGAACCGCCGAAGAATAAATAGTTTTTTTAGCAGCCGGCCTGCTTCACAGGGCCGGCTGCTTCGCGTTGAGAAATTGGTATCCAATCCTCGGGCCGTGCCAGGCTCTCGGAAAATTGAAATCAAACAGCTCAGGCCTCGGAGGGAAAAGCGATGGTGAATCAATCATCCGAGCTGACCGGTCAAGACGGCATCTTGCTCAAAGCTGCACATATAACGGATAAATTTATCATTGGGATTGGAAAGACAGTCGCCTGGTTCAACGTCGTCTTGATTGCAGTCATTTTGATACAGGTGATCCTGCGCTATGTCTTTTCCTATGCTTCTGTCGCCCTGGAAGAATTGCAGTGGCACCTGTACGCGGTATGCATTATGTTTGGACTGTCCTATGCCTTAACAAACAATGTGCATGTAAGGCTGGACTTGTTGTATGGCCGCTTCAGCCGTACGAGCAGGGAGATTATTGAAATAGTTGGACTGATCGTTCTGGTGCTGCCGTGGTGCTATGTTGTCATAACGCACGGCATGGATTTTGTCGCTTCTTCATGGCGGGTGAAGGAAGCATCGAATTCGCCCAGCGGTCTTTGCTGTTATTACATTATCAAATCAGTCCTCCCTCTGAGTTTTTTCCTGCTTTTTCTCGCCGCCCTTGCCCGCATCACGCATTCGGCCCTTTCTCTTTTCTCTAGAAAGGGAGGGAAATGATTATGGATCCGAACACTGTTCTGGTTATCGCCATGATGGGAACCTTTATAGCGCTTTTGTTTACCGGCTTTCCCATCGCTTTGGTTTTGGGCGGAGTGGCCATGATTTTCACCTTGATTGGCTTTCTCTCGGATATGTATCTGGGCACCATGACCGGCTTGGACTTTATGGCTATAGGCATGGTAGTCAACCGTATCTTTGCCATTATG
>JAABTT010000029.1 GCA_011389765.1 Desulfohalobiaceae bacterium S24
AGATATTCGGAAGATACATTCTGGGTCGTTTGAAAAACTGTTTTTTTTCTTAACCGTGAACTGTGAACCGTGAACCTGGAACCTTTGGGTTGCGGGCGCAGCCAGCTTTGGGCCAAAAGAGCCGTAGCAAAGCAGAGGTCCGCTTGAAGGCCCTTGCCATCATCCTTCAGTCGCACATTCCCCGGGCGTTTTCTAAGCAATCACGGCCCGGCGATAGAGCTCCATAAGCAGCATGGCCCCGGCCTGGGCCACATTCAAGGAATCAAAGCCGCGGCTCATGGGTATGTTCACCCCGATATCGCAGGCTTTGGCCACCCCGGGCCGCACCCCTTTTTCTTCATTGCCCAGAACGAGAATGACGGGCCAGTTCAGCTCCACGTCAAATATACTCCGGCAGTTCTGTTCGGTTCCGGCATAGCAGGCAAAGAGCCCCTGCTCACGGGCTCTTCTGAGAAACCTTGACAGATTGGTCTCCCGGGCCACCGCAAGTTTACTCAAGGCTCCTGCAGCTGCCTGCTGGGCCAGGGTCCCCACTGGAGCGCTTCTGTTTTTGGGCAATACCATCCCGGCTCCGCCCAAGGCAAACAGAGACCTGGACAGGGTCCCGAGATTGCCTTCATCCTGGATCTGATCCAGGGTCAGAATGACTTGAAACTCCGCCTGAAAAACCTGTTGACACAACTCCTCCGTTTGCATGTAACCCGGGGAAAAGAGACGTAAAACAAAGCCCTGATGATTTTTCAGGGGCAGTTGGTCCAATTTCCGGCGCGGCACAAATTGATAGCGTACCCCTGCTTCTTTGCAGGCATCGAGCACCCCCAGCAGATCCTTGCCGGTTTTCCGCTCGTCGATCAAAAGAACATGAACTTTTTCCGGAGCCCGGGTCAGAAACTCTTCCACCGTATGCCGCCCCCCGGCAAGCGACTCCTGCTTTTCTTGTGTGTGCATGACCGCAATCTCTCTTTGACAAATCTTTGAAAATCAGATAGAAACCACAATTCCCCGTGTCTCATCCCAGGCCATCGTTTGCAAAAACGCAAAACCACCCAAATGAACCCCAAAAAAATGAACATCTTATGAGATCATACTCTTTTATTGGCGCCGCGTGTCTCATCCTCTTGCTCCTTCTGCTGTTCGTTGCCTGTGTGCCGCAAAACAATCAGCATCTCGCCTCCGGGCAGTCTCAATCCGATCCTTTTGCCAGGCAGCGGGGAGAGCGCAACAGTGAGGTCAAACAAAGCCAGCAGCCTGCCGTTCAAGACGAGACAACAGACAAAGGTCCTGCGGTTGCATCGGAAAACGTAGGCGAGCAGGACATCAACCAGGACCTCACCCAGCCCCTTGAGAAAGAAGTCACCGAGGCGCCGCCCCATCCGGAATCCTACGAAATCGGCCCCATGGACAAGGAAGCGGTCAAAGCCCTGCATTCAGAGCCTGAAATCGATTTTGAGCTGGACATCAAAGAGACCAAGACCCTGGAATACTACTTTGAGTTTTATACAAAGACAAATCATACATCCTTTCAGCGCTGGCTCAAGCGGGCCGAACCCTTTCTTCCCTATATCCGAAAAGTATTCACTGAAAAAGGCCTCCCGCAGGACCTTGTCTTTCTCCCTTTTGCCGAAAGCGGCTTCAATCCCTGGGCTTACTCAAAGGCTGGAGCGTCCGGTCTGTGGCAATTCATCCCCTCCACCGCCCGGATATACGATCTCGACGTCAACTGGTGGATTGACGAACGACGAGATCCCTATTTATCGACCATTGCCGCGGCAAATTTCCTGAGCACCCTGCATGAGCGCTTTCAGGACTGGTACTTGGCGCTGGCGGCCTATAATTGCGGCGAGGGCCGGGTGTCTCGAGGCTTGAAACAAAGCAAAGGTTCATCCTTTGCCGACATCAGCCAATCCCACCAGTACTTGCCTCAAGAAACCCGCAACTACATCCCCAAGTTTCTGGCCATCTTGAAAATCGTCCGCAATCTGGAGAGCCTCGGTTTTGAGCCTCTTGAGTGGGAAGCACCCAACACGCCGAATACTGTTGCCATTGAGGGAGGGACCGACCTTCTGGCTCTGACCCGGCACCTCAATCTGGACTGGGATGCCTTCAGAAAGATGAATCCGGCCTTCCGTCGCCAGGCCAGCCCGCCGGACCAAAAATGTCCGATCTATCTTGAATCCCACCAGGTCGCCAAGGCCAAAGCCTTCCTGAATTCCCAGGAAGCCACCCCTTTTTCCGGGTATTACCGTTACCTGGTCCGAAGCGGGGATTCCTGGTGGAGACTGTCCAAACGTTTTCAGGTACCGGTGACCGTGCTGAAGAAGGCCAATCAGACCCGCTCCAATCTCCTGCGGACCGGACAATGGATTTTGATTCCCGGATCAGCCCAAACAGTCCTGGCAGCCCAAAGCGAAAACAGCTCATCCCAATCCTATCGGGTGCGCAAAGGCGACTCGCTCTGGACCATCGCCGGCAGATTCGACGTCACGGTGAGCGCCTTGCGTCAGGCAAACAAGGATACCCTTCAAGAGCGCTACCTGCATATCGGACAACAGCTCAAAATACCCGGCGCTGCAGCTCAGCAGTCCGCCCAGCACACAGATCAGCCGCGGGCCAATTATACCGTTCAAAAAGGGGACTCCTTGTGGGATCTCTCCCGGCGCTTCGAGGTCAGTCTGCAAACCCTGAGGGCCGCCAATGGACTCGGTAAAGGGGCTGTTCTCCGAGTTGGGAGCCGGCTGTTCATACCCGATATCACGCCACGCCAGACCCGAAGGACCAGGGAGCGAGCCGAGGACTCCCATCAAAAAATTCTGCAGTACTATGTGCGAAAAGGGGACAATCTCTGGAACATCTCCAGCCGCTTCAACATCAGCCTGCAAACCCTCCTGGCCGCCAATGATCTCTCCCAGGGGGAAGTGCTGCGCATCGGAAAACAATTGCACATCCCTGTAACCCAAGAACAGCGTCCATCTTCTGCCGGGGCGGTCAAGACCGAGCACACGCAGGTGGAATTCTACACTATCAAATCCGGGGACAGTTTATGGGGCATCGCCCGGCGTTTCGGGGTCAGCCTGGCTGATCTCCGCTCCTGGAACAGCCTTGAATCTGATCAATTGCTGCAGCCGGGACAAAGTCTCAAAATTCTTTCTGATTAACTCTGAATTCAGAGGTTAGGCTTGTGATTTAAGAGTTCCTGAAGAACCCATTGTTTCGCCAGTGCTGCTGGCATGTGCCGCCCTGTCCAGAGCAAAAACTGACCGGCCGCCTGCATGACAAACATGTCCAGACCTGAAATGCAGGTGCAGCCGGCCTCCCTGGCCTCTGAGAGCAGATGTGTCCACAGGGGATTGTACACCAGATCGTAAACCCAGCGAAACCGGCCGAGATGCTCCCCGGGGTAGGGCGAGGCTGCCTCCCACTGCCCGGCCATGCCAAGTGGGGTGGAATTGACCAGCATTTCAGCTTTGATTTCAGTTCGATCCTCCCAGTCCACCGGATTAATTGAGAAATGTTCTTGGAGGTCCTGCAAGTCTCTCGGATTTCGCCCGGCAACCGTGATCTCCTGAACCCCGAGGGCCTGCAGTCCAGTAATACCCGCCAGGGCCGCCCCGCCCGTCCCAAGCACCAATGCTGAAGCAGGACAGGCCCCTTGTTCCTGAAGCGGAGCCATGAATCCCGTACAATCCGTATTATCCCCGAACAGTTTTTCTTTGTTCCAATACAGGGTGTTCACCGCCCCGGTCCTGGCGGCCCACTCGGTTAAGCCGTCGCACAAGGCGACAACGCTTCTTTTATGCGGTATGGTCACGCTGCAGCCGGATATGGGCAGGAGGCGCAGGGCCTGGAGGAAAGCTTCCACGGCATCGGCCTGCAAGGGCCAGGAAAGATAAACACAGGGCAGTCCGAGCCGGCGGAAGGCCTGGTTATGGATTCTCGGGCTCAGGGAATGGGCCAATGGATAGCCAATGATCCCAAAGAGCTTTTCCGGGATGGACGCCAGGCCTTCGGGGGTCATAAAACGGGCCGTTCGGCCTGGGACGCCACAAAAGCGGCCCCGCGCTCCAGCCCTTTTTGATTCAGGGGAATCAAACGGGCGTTGTGCTCTCCAAACACTTGTCCCAAGGCGGCCTGCACGGCCTTCAGGGGCAGGCACCCCGTTGCCTGAAGCCAGGCTCCAAGCATGACCATGTTGGCCATTTTGACAGAGCCCAGCTCATCAGCCAGCTCATTGGCCGGGACAGAAATGGTTCTGATGCGATCCTGCTCAAGAAGGTCGGCATCGACAATCGAGGCATTCACCAGCTGTACCCCGCCGTCTTCCAAACGGCTTTGAAACTTCTCCACCGAGGGCTGGTTCATGAGAATGGACGTTTGTGGTGAAAAAATGATCGGAGATCCGATTTCTTCATCCGAGATCACCACAGTGCAATTTGCGGTCCCCCCCCGCATCTCGACGCCATACACCGGCATGAAAGTGACTCTCAGCTTTTGCTCCATGGCCGCAAAGGCCACCACATTTCCGATGAGCATCACGCCCTGGCCTCCGAATCCCGCTATGATCACATCCTGATACACTATTCGGACCTCCTGCTTTCCGTATCCGGCCCCCCGGATTCCTGGTCTTTAAAGATGCCCAGGGGGAAGGCCCGGATCAGCTCTTTCCCCACTCTCTCGTTGGCCTCAAGCGGAGACAGGCGCCAATTGGTGGGGCAGGCGGACAAAAACTCCACGAAGGAAAATCCCCTGTTTTCCACCTGATTGGTGAATCCTTTCAACAGGACTTTTCGGGCCTTTTTGATGTGCTGCACTGTATCCACGGCAACCCGGGCGGAATACACCGTTCCGGGCAGCCCGGCGATGATTTCCGCCATTCTCAAGGGAGCGCCGTCGGTTTCAAACCGCCGTCCCTGCTGCGATGTTGTTGTCTTTTGTCCGACCATGGTGGTTGGGGCCAATTGTCCGCCGGTCATTCCATAGACGGTATTGTTCACGAAGACAACGGTCATATTTTCACCCCTGTTGGCCGTATACAAAATCTCGGCGAGGCCGATCGCCGCCAGATCGCCGTCGCCCTGGTAGGTGAAGACAATCGACTCCGGGCGAGCCCTCCTGACTCCGGTCGCCACCGCAGCCGCCCGTCCATGGGGCGCTTCCACCGCATCCACATGGAGGTAATTGTAAATAAACACGGAGCATCCGACTGAAGCCACACAGATTGTGTCCTGGGCAACCCTCAACCTATCCAGGACTTCCGCCACCAGACGATGAACGATGCCATGGTGGCATCCCGGACAGAAATGGGTCGGAGTGTCCACTAAAGCCTCAGGGGGGCTGAAAACCTGCTGTTCTTCTTGAAGCATTACAGTACCCTCTTTGTCGAGTTCGGATTCAAACTGCATCCATCGACTCAAGTGTGCAGAACCCGTTGGATGGGTTCCAGTAAATCGGTGGGGTTGGCCAATATTCCCGGCAGAACGCTGTACAATTCCGAATCGCTCTGCCGGCGAACCGCGAGCCGGACATCATCGACCATCTGGCCGGCGTTGTTTTCTATGGTCAAAAACCGTTTGCCCTCTTCAGCCAGTTTGGCCAAAGGCTCATCAGGAAACGGAAACAGGGTGATGGGACGAAACAATCCCACCGGCAGACCCCTTTCCCGCAGTTGCCTGACGGCGCTTTTACTGATTCTGCCCATGGATCCGAAGGCAACAATGATCAATTCAGCATCGTCGGTTTTGTAAGCCTCCCAGTCACACTCCACGCGCATGGCCTGATATTTTTCTTGGAGCAGGCGGTTGTGTCCGGCCAAGGCCCCGTCGGACAGATATAATGATTTTAAGAGCCTTGGCTTCCGTCCTCTGGCCCCGCTCAAGGACCAGGACAGGCCGCGGCTGTCCTGAATCGCTCGTTCTTTCCAGGCCTGGATGGGCTCTTTCATTTGTCCGAGAATGGCATCCCCGAGAACAACAACCGGATTGCGGTAGCGAAAAGCCAGATCAAAGGCCTGGATTGTCTGATCATAGGCTTCCTGACAACTCGCCGGAGCCAGGGTCAGGGTACGGTAATCACCATGCCCTCCACCTCGGGTGGATTGATAATAATCACCCTGGGAGGGGTCGATGCTTCCCAGGCCGGGTCCTCCCCGGCACACATTCACGATGACTGCAGGCAGCTGGCTGCCGGCCATGTAGGAAATAGCTTCCTGCTTCAGGGAAATCCCCGGGCTTGAAGAAGAGGTCATGGCCCGTTTCCCGCAGGCCGTGGCCCCGAGCAACATGTTGGCGGCAGCGATTTCGCTCTCCGCCTGGACAAATTCTCCCCCTGCCTCCACCAGAATCCGGGAAAGCATCTCCGGTATTTCGCTTTGCGGGGTGATGGGATAGGCAAAATAGCATTCGCAGCCTGCGGCCATGGCCCCTAAAGCGATCGCTTCATTTCCCTTCACCAGAAGACTCGCCTTCTCCGTCTTCATGACTCTTTCCCCTTTTTTTCGTCCGAAAGACCACGATAGCGCAATCAGGACATATTTCCGCACAAAATGAGCATCCTTTGCAGGAAGCAAGGCATGATTCCGGCAGATGAACGACTTTGTACCCATTGACGTTCATTTTTCCGGACACAGTCAGCAATGATTCCGGGCACACCGTGGTGCACAACAGGCAGCCCTTGCATCGATCTTCTCTGATTTCCACTCTTGACATGATAATCCCCAAGCCGCAAGTTTCAAGTTCAAAATAAAATATATTTATTTTGACCGCTTCGAAAAAATGAGTTCATGATTGAAGGTCGATGTCAGTTTCCTGCACCCGGTCATTACAGGATCAACATGGCATCTCCATAGGAATAAAACCGGTACCCCTGTTCAACGGCTGTACGATAGGCCGCAAGGACCTGTTTCCTGCCGGCAAAGGCCGCAATCATCAGCAACAGAGACGATCTGGGCAAATGAAAATTGGTGAGCAGATGGTCCACAAGCTTGAATTCATAGCCCGGATAAATATAGCAATTCAACCACCCCGCGAAGGCTCTGATCTCTCCACATTTTTCGCGGACGCCTTCCAGAGTTCGAACCGTTGTTGTCCCCACAGCGACCACCGGCCGGCCCTGTTTTTTGGCCTGAGCGATTTTCTGGGCTGAATCGTTCGAAATTTCAACGTATTCCGGATGCAGTTCATGTTCTCGGACGTCTGCGCAGCGAATGGGGCTGAAGGTCCCGTAGCCGACAAAGAGATTCAAGGGAATTATTTCTATCTTTTTGCGTTGCAGTTTGTCCAGCATTTTGTCGTCGAAATGCAAACCCGCCGTGGGTGCGGCCACGGAACCCGGATAATCGGCGTTGGCGTAAACGGTTTGATAGCGATCTTTATCCGCAGCTTCACTGTTCCGTTTCAAATACGGCGGCAGCGGAACCTGCCCGTATCGCTCCAAAAGTTCCTGCAGCAGCCCTTTCCAATATATTTTGCCCTCAATGCGGCCGAAGGCATCCTTTTTTTCAATACGCAATCCAAAATCCTTAGCAAAATGTACGTGCTGTCCCGGCTGAATCTTTTTGGCCGGCCGGATCAGACCTTGGACAGCTGCCTCCTGTTTGCCTCCCGGCAGTTCAAGGCCTTTGATCACCGGCAGCGGCGTCAAGAGAAGAAATTCTACCTTCCCCCTGTTTTTTGATCTGATGCCGGTCAGTCTTGCAGGGGAGACCAGGCTCGTATTGATCACCAAGAGGGCCTCTTCAGGAAGATGGGACAACAGATCGTGAAAATGGACGTGACGCAGAGAATCCTCGGATCTGTCCAGGACCAGCAGCCTGGAGTCGCTTCGTTTTGGTGTGGGATACTGTGCGACTTGCTTTTCAGGCAAATCAAAGCTATAGTTTTCGATACAAAAAAGAGGAGGAATTGTTTCTTGCTTTTCAGAGGCAGACGGATTTTGTTTCATCTCTTTTTTAAATTGTATTTCCAGAGGGTTAAACATTTTTTTCAATGAAAAGAACCAGCAACCTGTAGTGGAGGCTTCCGTGATCAAATATTTTCTTCTCCTGGTAAGCGTGTGTGCTCTGGCTTCCTGTTCCAGTTTGACCAAAACTTTTGAGCCTAAGGGAGAATCTTCTTCTGCCATTTCCGCAGACGAGAGTCAATTCTCCGCCGATGCGGCATCTCAGGAAGTGAATACCTATTATGACTTTGACGATATTATCATCCCCAGTGAACTGCAGCTCGATGAGGATGAATCGATTGTATTCGAGTCAGGTAACATCAAAGCCGGCAAGCTGCACTTTTCCGGCCGGATAGAACCGGTGTCACTCTTCAACTTTTACACCCATCATCTTCCCAAGGATAATTGGAAGATAAGCAGCCAATTGAAATACGGTCATTTTCTGATCATTGCCGAGAAAAGCTCCAAATTCTGTATACTCACCATATCGGAATCCCGACTGAAAACACAGGTGCAAATCTGGGTGACCCCGAGGATGCCCTGATATGATTCCTCAGTATTTGCAATTCTCGCATTTCCAGGGCCGCCGGATTCATGTCGGCTTAAGCGGCAGTATTGCGGCTTACAAGACTCTGGATCTGTGCCGGGCTTTTCAAAAATCCGGCCTTGTCACCAGCGGTGTGCTGAGTCCGGCAGCCGAACAGTTCATCACCCGTCTCAGTCTCGAGTCCCTGGGGATAAACCCGGTCCATTCTGAAATGTTCCCTGCGCACAGCGCAAACTTCGACCATTTAGAGCCCGGGCAAAACGCCGCGCTCATGCTTATTCACCCCTTAACGGCCAATAGCCTTGCCAAAATCGCCAACGGTTTGGCCGACACCATGCTCACCTGTCAGGCCCTGGCCTTCCCCGGCCCGCTTGTCCTTGTACCGGCCATGAATCCGAACCTTTGGAACGCGCCGGCGACTTTGGAAAATGCGGATCGCCTCCAAAAACGAGAGAATGTGAGACTCCTGCTCCCGGATGAGGGCGAAGTCGCCTGCGGAGATCAGGGCTCGGGGAAATTGCCGCCACTCACCGAGACCTATTTCCAAACCCTGAGATGCTGCACCCGGCAGGACATGAGCGGCCTGAAAATTTTGATCTCCTTAGGTGCAACCAGAGAATTTCTGGACCCGGTTCGGTTCTGGTCCAATCCCTCAAGCGGCCGCATGGGGGCAGCACTGGCCCTTGCCGCCTGGCTGCGAGGCGCCGAGGTCACCTGTGTTTGCGCTCCATGCAGCATCTGGCTGCCCAGGGAAATCCAGCGGATTGATGTTGTTTCTGCCCGGGAGATGCTTGCGGCCTGTTGCGATGTCTGGAACGCTTGCGATATCGGCTGCATGAGTGCTGCGGTTTGTGATTTTCGACCGCAGCATCCGCAGGAGCACAAATTGAAGAAAAATACCATGCAATCCGCCCTCACGTTCACCTGCATCCCCAATCCTGATATTCTGAAAACTCTCGGCGCGAAAAAAACCAACGGGCAAAGGCTGGTTGGTTTTGCTGCAGAATCGGACCCCCTGCATCTGGCCAAGGCCCAGGACAAGCTCGAAGCAAAAAACCTGGACCTCATCGCCGCCAACTTGGTCAATCAGTCCGCTACCGGTTTTGAACATCATACGAACGCTGTACTGCTTATCAATGCTCAAGGGAAGCGTCAACAGCTTCCTGTGATGAGCAAAGCAGATCTTGCCTGGAATATATGGGACTGGACCTTACAGAGTTAGAATCCCCATCTGGCGCGAGTGTCTGGTATCGGCTCGGCCTGACCCATCTCTTGGGGCTGGAACAGGATTCCCTGAAGAGGGATCCGCTTTCGGATGTACAATCTTTTACCGACCTGCCCGAGCCCTGGCTAAAAATCAGCAAGGAGCATACAGCGCCCTGCGCCACTTTGTGGACCTATTGGCAGCTGGCCTGCGATCTCGGAGATCAAGCTTCGCCTCCCAGAACACAGCTTTTTCAAAAGATCGTCAAGGCCTTGGGCTGGCCCCCTTCGGACATCGTTTTTTGGCCTGCAGCCGAATACAGGGCCAGCGGACTGCATCTCAGAAGCAAGTGCTTCTGGGAAGGGCTCGCCCTTTTTCAACCTGTGTATGTTTTCATTTTCGGGTATCCTGCTTTCAGCCGGCTCTTCCCTCGGGAGGAAGGGAGACAATACGGTCTTTTCATACAGGATCAAATCAAGTATATCTTTCTGCCTGGCCCGGAGGATATGCTTCCCGATCAGAAACAGGCCAAAAGCTTTGTCTGGAATACGCTGAAAGACATCCAACTCAAATCGCGTTGAGGATCCCCATGAAAGCTCTTGTCACCGGCTCTGCCGGTTTTATCGGCTACCACCTGTCTAAGCAGCTGCTGGAGAAGGGCTGGACCGTTGTGGGGCTGGACAATCTCAATCCCTATTACTCGGTGGCCTTAAAAATGGATCGACTCCGGCAGTTGCAGCAGTTCTCCCGGTTTCATTTTGAGGCCCAGGCCCTGGAGGATTTCCCGGCTCTGGACACCCTCTTTCGCGAGCATGGGTTTTCAAGAGTGATCAACCTGGCGGCCCAGGCCGGAGTACGGCACAGCATCACCCATCCCAAAGACTATATCGACAGCAACCTGGTTGGCTTTTCGAATATTCTGGAATGCTGCCGGCAGCACCAGGTGGGCCATCTTGTTTTTGCCTCCTCGAGTTCTGTCTACGGTTTGAACACCTGCTTGCCGTTCAGCGTGCATCATAATGTCGACCATCCTATCAGCCTGTATGCCGCCAGCAAAAAAGCCAATGAACTCATGGCCCACAGTTACAGCTATCTGTACGACCTTCCCAGTACCGGCTTGCGATTTTTTACTGTGTACGGTCCCTGGGGCCGGCCGGATATGGCTTTGTTCCTTTTTTGCAAAAACATTTTGGCCGGGCGCCCGATCCAGGTCTTCAACAACGGTCGTATGCAACGAGATTTTACCTATATAGACGACATCGTCGAAGGCGTGGTCCGAGTGATGGATACGGTTCCGCGGGGCAACACAGCCTGGAGCGGCGATTCGCCTGATCCCTCATCTAGTCCGGCGCCGTATAAGCTGTACAATATCGGGAACAATAACAGCGTTGAACTGGAAGATTTTATCCAAACCCTGGAAACGGCTTTAGGCCGCACGGCGATCAAGGAATACCATCCGCTCCAGCCCGGAGACGTGCCCACAACCTTTGCCGATATCGACGATTTGACCCAGGAAGTCGGGTTCAGACCGAAGACCTCGATTGTTGAGGGAATTCCAAAATTCGTGGAGTGGTATCAAGCCTATTATCTTAACTGATATCAGGAAACTGAGTGAAGACTCCCTGTGAATTCCTCAAGGGTCACGGGAAAGGATCGTCTATGGGTAAAACCATTGCCATTGTCAATCAAAAAGGCGGGGTGGGAAAAACCACCACCGCCGTTAATCTGGCTGCTTCTCTGGCGGCCATGGAAAAGAGGGTTCTCTTAATCGATTGCGATCCCCAGGCCAATGCCACCAGCGGATTGAACATCGTTCCTGATGACGCGCACAATATCTACCGGGCCCTGTATGCAGCCGAGACCGCAGCCCAGATGATTTACCCCTCCCTGAACTCCTATCTCCTGGTTTTGCCCTCTGTGCCGGATCTGGCAGCAGCCGATTTAGAGCTCGTCGAGAAAATGGCCCGGGAATTTTTTCTCCAGGAGGTGGTTCGCAAAGTCTGCTCCGACTTTGAATTTATCCTCCTGGACTGCCCCCCTTCCCTGGGGCTCTTAACCATCAATGCCCTGTGTGCAGCGGACAAACTGCTTATCCCCCTGCAATGCGAATATTATGCCCTTGAGGGCATCACCCATTTGATGCATTCTTTTGAACTCGTCCGCAAACGGCTCAACCCCAATCTCGAACTGCTCGGGGTTGTGCTGACCATGTTTGACAAAAGGAACAAGCTGGCCCACCAGGTGGAAAACGAAGTGCGTAATTTTTTTGGCGAGAAGGTCTTTAACACCATAATCCCCCGCAATGTCCGACTTTCTGAAGCCCCAAGCCATGGACTTCCTGTGATTTCTTATGATTACAAATCCAAGGGCTCCCAAGCCTATCTGCAACTCGGGCAGGAATTCGTCCACTGGATCGGTCAGTAAGCTTCCACCCCCCCATTTACCGGAAAACTTGGCGTCTGCATCGATCATTCAGGGACCGCCCCCGGGTCCGGGTTCCAACATGAATTTGACCCCGAACAAGCCGACGTTTTCAACAAACACCTCAGTTGCCAATCGTTTCCCCGGCACACAGGACATTCCTCAGCCCTTCTCCGTCCCTGATAGGGATGGTTTGCATTTTCAGCATTTATTTTTTAGACTCTCCAAAACATGTGAAGAATTTTTACTTTGGCTTGGTTTTTCGCAAGGAGCATGTGCCATGACTACTGCACAACGTGGATTGGGACGAGGACTGGACGCCCTTTTCGCAACCCGCCGGGAACAAGGCGTATCCAATGAGGCCACCCCTCCCCGGAATATCTCGCTACGCCACATAGTTCCAAACCCCCTGCAGCCGAGAAAACGATTCGAAGAAGAAAGCCTGCAGGAACTTGCTCAATCCATTCGTCAACAGGGAGTGCTCCAGCCTATCCTGGTCCGCCCGGATCCGAGTGAAGCAGGCATCTATCAGATCATTGCCGGGGAAAGGCGTTGGCGTGCGGCCAACTTGGCCGATTTCGAAACAATTCCCGCCATTATCCAAGACATCTCGGATTCGCAGTCCTTGATCATCGGACTGATGGAAAACCTTCAACGTGAAGACTTAAACCCCATGGAAGAGGCAGAAGCTTTGGAAGCTTTGCAGCAGGAACTCAGCCTGTCCCAGGAAGCCCTATCCCAGAAAATCGGAAGAAGCCGGCCCTCGATAAGCAATTGCCTGCGCCTGCTCCAGCTGGATGAATCAATACGGGAAGCGATTCGGACCGATACGCTCTCAGCTGGCGCCGCCAGAAGTTTACTCGGGATAACGGATACTGAAACCCGACGCTTTTTTTTCGAATACATCCTAAAGCATAAAACATCCGTCCGGCAAATTGAATCCGCAGTCGGTTTTTGGAAAAAGCACGGAAAACTTCCAGCCTACATAATAAAAAGCAGGCAAAGGCCGACTGAACCGGAACCCCCTTTTTTTGAACATTTGAAACAACGCCTTGCCTCCAAACTCAAGCAACAGGCCAGCTGTCGGGTCAGCATTTCAGGCACGAGCCAGAAAGGACGAATTACGCTGAGCTACAGATCTGAAAATGAATTGAACGGAATACTCGAACACTTCGGGATAACCCCGGGCAATGTTTCACGTGAAACATAGAACGCAACCCGCAAAGCAGCCTCGCAACAAGAACAGAAAGGCCTTCAGCTTCTCTGAAACCTCACTGCTTGTCTCTTGAACAAGCAGTATTTCGTCTTTGTCTGCACGTACGGAAACCGCAAACAGAAAATCCAAGATTCACTCGACCTAAAATTCCATGCTGGTCTCAGTCAAAAAATTATCGCATTCCTTCGGCTCCCATTGGGTGCTCAAGAATATTTCCTTTCAGGTTCGAGAACGGGAATGCGTCATCCTTACCGGTCATTCCGGGGCGGGAAAAACAACATTACTGCAAATATTGCATGGTGCGCAGCCTATCCAGCGTGGTGTTGCTGAAGTCGCCGGTTATCACCTCAACAAGCTTACCCAGAGACGACTGCCCCTGCTCAGACGCCAGCTTGGCGTAGTATTTCAGGATTTCAAGATACTTCCTCAGAAGAGTGTCGGGGAAAATGTTGGCATGGCTTTGGAAGTGCGGCGGATGCCCAGAGCGCAAATCAAGAGGCGGGTGAACGCCGTCCTCCGCGGGGTACAGATGGAACAGCGCGCCGACCTCAAATGCGCACGCCTTTCCGGAGGTGAACAGCAAAGGGTGGCCATTGCCAGGGCCATAGTGGTGAATCCCAAGATTTTGATGGCGGACGAGCCGACTGGGAACCTGGATGAAACACTCTCCCTTCGCTTGGTGCAGATATTTAAAAAATTCAACGAACATGGGACCACCGTCATTCTGGCGACACACAACAAACAGGTTATCCAGGAACTGCCGCATTCACAACTCATTGATCTCAGTACGCATGACTGAACGCCGATGCTCATGACCTTTTTCAAACTCCTGCTGAAAGGTGTCTCCAACTTACTGGCAAATCGATTTGAATTTGCACTGACTCTGACCGGGGTCATCCTCGTATCGTTTCTCGGTCTGTTTCTGCTGCTTCTGGCCCAGAATCTCCAAATGATTATTACCCAAGACAAAAGCCGGCTGCAATTTGAGGTGTACTGGAAAAAAGACGCCCCGGTTCAGGCGATTGAAAAAGAATGGGAGGCCCTCAGCGGATTGGATGGGGTGGTTGAGATCACAACCTACCCACCGGAAAAAGGGCTGCGGGTTTTGGCCGAGTCCCTGGGTGAATCTGTCGATCTGAGCTGGTTTGCGGAGCAAAACAATCCGCTTCCTGCCACAGCGGTCATCACCTTTGCATTGGATCAACACCTATCTCAAAATCAGGCCCGGGACTACCTGAAAAAAATCAGGGCGTTTCCAGGGGTGGACACTGTCCACTACAATCCTTTCGAGCTGGATACCGCCGGGTCCTGGATTCGTTTTTCCCGGACCGTTCTCTGGCCCTTAATGTGTTTACTGGCCCTCCTGGCGGGATTGATCGTGGGAAACACCATCAAACTCTCCCAACTGCATTTTCAAAACGAAATCGATGTGCTCAAGCTGGTGGGTGGAAGCCGTTGCTACATCATGCTGCCTTTGTTAAGCGGAGGAGCCTTCCTGGCGCTCGTCGGGGGGGTACTTGGGCTGCTTCTGCTCAAATTCACCCAAGTGAGTCTGGAAAGCTTGCTCAATGTCCCGCCGCTATGGCTGGAGGTTCATTTTCTCAGCTGGGAACAAATAATTTTGACGCTGTGCATAATGACCGTCGTTGCAGTGCTTTTCAGCTGGGTCAATATACGGCAATAAACCTCGAGGCAACTTTGTCCGCAACCAAAATCCCTATAGTTGAGAACCGGTTCAGATGAACAGATGAAAGAGGGATGCGAGGTCCAAAATGATGCTCTGGGATGAAAAAAACGCCACGGAGTGGGAAAAATGGGAAAACAGCCGTCAGGGGAAATTTGCCCTGGAGCAAAAACAAAAACTGCTCATGACGCTTTGCGCGGCCTGGCCCAGGAAAAAAACCCACGTTCTGGAAATTGGCTGCTGTAACGGTTTTTTTCTGCAGGCATTCCATGAAGCCGGGTTTCGGATCACCGGAGTGGATGGCTCGCCGGCCATGCTGAAAAAAGCCCGCGCCCGTCTCGGCAGAAAAGCCGAACTACATTTAAGCGCTCCTGAATACCTGCCGTTTGAGGACAATGAATACGACTACATCCTCCTGAGCAATGCGCTTGATTTTTCAAACGATCCCAATGCAGTGCTGGAAGAGGCCTTTCGGATTGGAAAAAACGGGATTGCGCTTTGTTTTCTGAATCGCCGTTCCTGCTTTTATTTGAGCCGCCATTTGCGGGGAGAGGGCGCCATTGTTTTCAATCGAGGACCGGTCAGGGCGAACTCCTGGACCTGGCCGGAAATACGCAGAATGATCCGGCAAAGGCTCAATCAAGCCAGAGTCTCCCGGGCTTCGATTCTGCCCGGACCTGTCTGGTCTTGGCATTGCGGACTTTTCGGCCGGTTTTTGAATTCGCAGATCTATCCCCTGGCCTGCGGAACCTATTGCGGCGTTCGGGTGGATTATCCCAGGAAAAGGCCTCTGACCCCGATCATGGCCTGGTCGAAAGATCTGAACCGCGCCTATCCGAAAACCAAAACCCTGACTTCGGACTTTTCCAACAGGCCCTCCTGCTCCGCCGGAATTCTGACCAGTCCATCGGCCTGGAGCATGGTTTTCAGCAATCCGGATTTGCCGATCAAAGGCACCGCCAGCGGAAGCGCAGCGCCGGAAGAATACTCCAGCCTCACCCGTACATAGTCTTCCCTTCCCTGTTTCGAGGCAAGGTTACGAGCCAGCTCCGCAGGGATGGAAGGCCATCTGGCGGAAAAATCCCTTCCGGCCTCTCCGGCCAGGCACCGGATGAGCGGCTGAACCAGGACCAAAAAAACAACCTGGACCGAGGTCACCTGTCCGGGAAGCCCGACAACGGGCTTCCCACCAATTACCCCGAGAATCGTAGGTTTGCCCGGACTGATGGAAACCCCGTGCGCCAGAATCCTGCACTCGGGAAACTCCTGCAGGGCCTGGATGGTAAAGTCCCGTCTGCCTATGGAACTGCCCCCGGATATCAGAACAAGATCGCAGGCTTCAAGAGCCGCCTGCAATCTTGAGCGAATCGCCGGGAGACGATCTGGAACGATCCCGAAATGACGGGCAATCCCGCCGCAGGATTCAATGCCGCTGTGCAGGGTCAAGGCATTGACGTCTCTGATTTGGCCCGGATTCGGGTCTTGATCAGGAGGTACAAGCTCGTCCCCGCTGGAAATGATACCCACTTCGGGTCTGGGGAAGACTGCAGCTTCCCGTTGGCCCAAAGCGCCGAGCAGACCGAGTTCCTGGGCTCGGATTCGAGTCCCAGAAGCGAGGACCCGTTCCCCCCGGCGGCAATCTTCGCCCTGAAACATGATGTGCTCGCCTGGAGCAACAGTCCGCCGGACTTCGATTTCATCCGAGGCAATGGACTCGGTGTACTCCACCATAAGCACGGCGTCCGCCCCGGGGGGAAGCGCGGCGCCGGTGACGATCTCCATGCATTGCCCCGGCCCGATAGGGGTTTCTTCGATCACTCCCACTGCAATGGAGTCAATGACTTGAAGATAGCCTGGATTCGACTCGCCGGTCCCGAAGAGATCGGCTGCGCGAACAGCATATCCATCCATTGCAGAGCGGGAAAAAGGCGGAAGATCTCCTGACGAGTGGATGTCCTCGGCGAGAACGGCATCAGCAAGCTGTGCAAGCTCGCGCGCAGCAGGAGCCCGCAATGCTCGAAACGACTGAATCAGATTGAGAAAATCCTGCACACTGAGCACTTGGAAAAAATCGGTTTCCATTCAGGACTCCAGAGAAATCTCGATTAAACCGGGGCCAAAACCTTTCAAAGGGGAAAGCAGCCCCTTGATGCCATTGGCCAGGACCGCATTCACGAAAGGGTTAGTGGGCAATTGACGTCCATTTATGCTCAGTTTCAGGGATGACTGAAGAGCCAGGCACTCACTGAATTGAGCCGTGCCACGAAGAATCTCTCCGGCCAAAACCGAACAATCCTTTCGCCCGCAGGCCTGACAATCCAGTCCCGGGAGGAAAAAACCTTTGGTCAGGATCAGGTCGGCCAAGACTTCAAGATCCTTGGTTGCCGTCAGATCGGCAAGGTGCTGCTCACTCCAGACCGCGAGGGTCAGTCCGGTATCAAGCTGCCGAATCTCCTGCTCAGACTCGGAAAGAATGACCTTCGGCAGGTAATGAAGGGATTTACCGCCTTCCACAATGAGCACTTGGGCGTCGGTCAATCCGGTCAGATCGGGAAGATATTTTTTCGTATTCCAAATGATCTCGGTCTGATCCCGGCTCAGACCGAACACTGTTGTAGCATAGCGGCTCAACTTTTGCGTATCCGTATCCTGCGCATCAAAACCGTGGTAGCTGTATTTGGCAACAGCCACCTTGATCCCTTGAGCCTGAAAATGTTGACACAATTGAAGGGCCAGTGACGTCTTCCCGCTGTTTTTGAAACCGTTAAGCGCGACTGCCTGCATGGGAACCTCCTTCTCCATAGGCTGAATTTTCATTCCCGGCCGGGAATGAAAATTTTGTATACCCGCAAACAACTTTTGACAATCCACGGCGTATGGACTAAATATCTTGTTTCGTTTGTTTTCGACACTTTTTTTTTCAGCGCTTCCATTCGGATCATATGGATAAAATTAAAAAAATCAAAGGTTTTTCCGACGTTTTTTCGCCTCGGTCCGACAGCTACACCTTACTCGAGGCAAAGGCCAGGGACATCTTTTTCAGGTACGGATTCGAAGAACTTCGGGTGCCGATTTTGGAAAAAACCGAACTGTTTGCCAGATCCATCGGAACCGAGACCGATATTGTACAAAAAGAAATGTTTACCTTCCCGGATCGGAAAGGACGCTCCCTGACCCTCAGACCGGAAGCCACGGCCGGAGTGGCCAGGGCCTACATAGAGAATAAAATTTACAGCTCCCGGGATATCAGCAAGCTGTATACCATCGGTCCCATGTTTCGCTATGAAAGACCTCAAAAAGGACGGCAGAGGCAATTTCAACAAATTAATGCCGAAATTTTGGGCAGCACGGCCCCGGAGACCGATGCGGAACTGCTGCTCATGCTCAACAGCTTTTTGCGGGACGCAGGTTTTCAAAAACTGAGCCTGGAACTCAATTCCCTGGGATGTCCGCAGTGCAGGCCGGATTTCCTGAAGGCGGTCAGCGACTTTTTGAGCAGACAGGATGAAGAAGCTCTGTGCCCCGACTGCCGGCGGCGAAGCCGAAGCAATCCTCTGCGGGTCTACGATTGTAAGATTAATACCTGCCGGGAACAAATCAAAAAAGGCCCGGTTCTCACCGAATATCTCTGCGGGGACTGCCGGGATCATTTTCAAACCGTGAAGCGTCTCTTGGGGATTTCAGGCGTACAGTACAGGATCAATCCCAATCTGGTTCGAGGCTTGGACTATTATCAGCGAACCACCTTCGAGGTCCTCTCCGAGGATATTGGGGCCCAATCCGCAGTGGCCGGTGGCGGTCGCTACGACGGCCTGCTCAAGGACTTGGGCGGTCCTGATTTGCCGGGAATCGGCTTTGCCTGCGGAATGGAACGGCTGCTGTTGATCCTGGGCGAGGCTCCAAATCCTCAATCTGATTTTTTTATAGCCCCGCTGAGCCAAAAGGCCAAAGAAATAGGCTTACTGCTCGCCTGTCAACTCAGAGCAAAAGGATTGCGCGGCGATGTCGCCTTTGAGGGGAAAAGCCTTAAGAGTCAGCTCAGACAAGCCAACAAGCAGCAAGCCGCTGCCTGCCTGATCCTGGGCGAAGAGGAATTGACGCGCTCTACGGTGCTGCTCAAGGACCTGTCCTCCGGCGAGCAGTCGGAAATCAGGCAGGAGGATCTCTTGACGGCTTTGCCCTTGTCCAGACAATGATCTCTCAATGAATGCCTCCAAAAATTCAGGGATACACCATGATCGAATTGTCAGCTGAAAACATGATTCAAACTCTTGGCGACTGGGTACGGAGCCATCACTGCGCCCAACTCAATGGAAGCCATCTTGGCGCTCAAGTCTGCCTCATGGGCTGGGTGCAATACCGCCGTGATCACGGAGGACTGATCTTTATCGATCTCCGGGACCGGGAAGGCTTGACCCAGATAGTCTTCTCTCCGGAAGCAAACGCACAGGCCCATCAAGAGGCCCATGTTCTACGATCGGAATACGTTGTGGCCATTCAAGGCCTGGTGCGAAATCGGCCCCGGGGAATGGAAAATGATTCTCTGGTAACCGGCCGGATTGAAGTCGTGGTCCAGGACTGGAAATTGTTGAATACCTCCCGGACCCCCCCCTTCCTTTTGGAAGAAAGGGTCGATGTCTCTGATCATCTCCGCCTGAAATACCGCTATCTGGACCTGCGGCGAAAGAAAATGAGCCAAAACCTGAAACTCAGGCATCTTGGCTTGCAAAGCATCAGAAATCTCCTGAATGATCAAGGTTTTGTCGAGGTGGAAACCCCGGTTTTGACCAAAAGCACACCGGAAGGGGCTCGGGATTTTCTGGTTCCGAGCCGGCAAAATCCTGGACATTTTTTTGCTTTGCCCCAGAGTCCCCAGTTGTTTAAACAACTCCTGATGATCAGCGGCCAGGATCGTTATTATCAAATCGTACGCTGTTTTCGTGATGAAGATCTTCGGGCGGACAGGCAGCCGGAATTCACGCAGATCGATCTGGAAATGGCCTTTGTCCAGGAGGACCAGGTCATAGAGCTTTCCGAGCTCATGATGCAAGAGCTTTTTGCCGCCACCGTGAACACGCCCCTGCAGCTCCCTTTCCCCAGAATGACCTATGACGAGGCCATGGAAACCTATGGCCTGGATCGCCCTGATACCCGCTTTGAACTGCACCTGCAGAATGTGACCGATATCGTCAAAAACTCTCAATTCAAACTGTTTGCCCAGGCAGATCTGGTCAAAGCGATTCGTGTCGAAGCCGGAGGGCGGCTGACCAGGAAGGAAATCGACGATTTAACTGCATTCGTGAAAATTTTTGGGGCGAAAGGTCTGGCCTGGATCAAAGTGAAGGATGACGAATGGCAGTCGCCCATAGCCAAATTCTTGAATGAACAGGAGAAACAGGAGCTCCACAACCGGCTCCGGCTGCAGTCTGGAGACATTGTCTTTTTTCAAGCCGGCAGTCCGGAAATCGTCAACGCCGCCCTGGGCAACCTGCGCTTGAAACTGGCGGAGTGGTTTGATCTCATTCCGGAAAATCGTCTCGATTTTGTCTGGATTACAGATTTTCCATTGTTTGAATGGGATCAGGAGGAAAAACGCTGGGCCGCCTGTCATCATCCTTTTACTTCGCCCCGGGAGACGGACCTGCATCTATTGGAAACCGCCCCGGAACAGGCCAGGGCCAGGGCCTATGATTTGGTGCTCAACGGTCATGAAATCGGAGGTGGATCCATCCGTATTCACCAAGCGGATATTCAGGCCAAAATGTTTCAGGCCCTTGGCATCTCCGGCGAAGAAGCTGAAGCCAAATTCGGCTTTTTAACCGATGCCCTGGGATACGGCGCCCCGCCCCACGGCGGTATCGCCTTTGGACTGGATCGCTTGATCATGATTCTTTGCAAGGCTTCCTCCATTCGTGAAGTCATTGCATTTCCAAAGACCCAGAAGGGGACCTGTCTCTTGACTGATGCCCCGACAGAGGTTCCCACCCGGCAACTTCGGGAATTGAACCTGCGGCTCAGGGACAAGACGGCTTGAGATGCAGTGCCCTTTACACGCAGCCTAAAATGATTCATTCTGAAGCTCCCGATATCAAACATTGGGAAGACACACACAACAGTTCTCTGCTGCAATGCATTGCTTTCAAAATTGAATATTTTTGAAGCCTCGGATATCAGGGAAATATCATGTCACGAACAATCAGGACATACCCGGATCCGGTCCTGAAGGAAAAAGCAAAGCCGGTTGAGAGCGTCAGCCGGGAGATTCAGGATCTGGCCGAAGAGATGGCCAAGCTGATGTATGCCAATCAGGGAATCGGCCTGGCTGCTCCCCAAGTAGGGGAATCCCTGCGCGTTATCACGGTGGATATCAGCGGTCCGGAACGACAAGAGGACCTCCAGGTCCTGATCAACCCGGAAATCGAGTTATGCGAAGGGGAAACCGAAACCGATGAAGGCTGTTTGAGCCTGCCCGAGTTTCGAACCAAAGTGAAACGGTCCGAGCAGGTCACGGTCAAGGGCCTTGATTTAAAGGGCCGGGAAATACGTATCCGGTCCGAAGGTATGCAGGCGGTTTGTTTCCAGCATGAAATCGATCACCTGGAAGGAACGCTCCTGCTTGATCATGCCGGCCGGCTGAAACGAAACATGTATTCCAAAAAAGCAAACAAATGGGAGAAAAACTGAGACCTTTTCAGATACTCTTCATGGGAACCCCGGACTTTGCGGCCGGTATCCTCGAAAAACTTCTTCACTGCAGGCAGGCTCGGGTGGCCGGAGTCGTCACGCAACCGGATCGCCGCGCGGGACGGGGGAATAAGATCCAACCGCCGCCGGTTAAGCAGCTCGCCCAAAAAGAGGGTCTTCCCATTTTGCAGCCCTCAAATCTCCACTCCAGCGCCGTTTTTGATTTCATAGCTGATATTGGGGTCAACCTCCTGGTGGTCGCGGCGTATGGACTGCTCCTCCCTAAAAGACTCCTCACCAGGACAGCCTTCGGAGCGCTGAATGTCCACGCCTCGCTGCTGCCCAAATACAGAGGGGCGGCCCCCATTCAAAGAGCGCTCATCAACGGCGAAAAAGTCACCGGAATCACCATCATGGAGATGCAGGCGGGACTGGATACCGGTCCCATCCTGCATCAGAAAGCCCTGGCAATTGCCCATCAGGACACGGCCCAAAGTCTTCATGACCAGCTTGCCACGCTTGGAGGAGACTGTCTCTTATACACCCTTGAAACATGGAACAGCCTGATTAGCATTCCCCAAGATCCGGCCAAGGCCAGCTATGCCCCAAAGTTGAGCAAAGAGGAGGGATGCATTGATTGGGATCAACCCGCGGAAAAGGTGCACAATCGGATTCGGGGCGTCCATCCCCGGCCGGGGGCCTATTTTCACTGGCGTTCCAGCGAGGACGCACAGGCAATCCGACTCGTCGTCTTTCCCGGACGCATCGGCCCCAGGATTGAGCAGGCACTCGAACCCGGACGCATCTGCGGGCTTGAAGGCAGCTCTCTTCTCATCAGCTGTCAAGATCGATACTACTGCGTAGACACCCTGCAGCCGGCTTCCAGCCGGGTCATGTCGGGTTCTGCATTCCACCGAGGCTATTGCGCCGCAAAATAAGACTCGCGCTTTTAACTGCCCTCTTGTATCATGACAAAGAATGAAACTGCCTATCTGCTTCTGGAAAAGGACATCCAAGAATCCTTTGCCGCGAGAAAGCGATTATTCATTGGATTGTTGGGCGGAACCTCCTTTCTGCTGATCATCTTTTGTGTCCTCTTCTGGTACATCCCCTATATGGGCCTGCAGGGTTTGCCTCAGATCTTCTCCTGGATTCTCGGGGGAATCGTCTTGATTTGCATCGCTTTGGTGACCTGGTCTTCTTTGGCCTTGCTTTTAAATATTCTACTTAAAAAACCGATTTTTTTTTCAAGAAACCTCCGGGGAATCGCGGTCAAACTCTTCCTGCCCCTGATGATCATTGTCGGCCGCCTGGTGGGCATCAGCAAAGAAAAGGTCAGGGCCTCCTTTATTCAGGTCAACAATGAAATGGTCAGTGCCCAAGGCGACACATACAAAGCCAATGAACTCCTTCTGCTCATGCCCCATTGCCTGCAAAACAGCCTTTGCCGGCATCGCTTGACCTATAATATCAACAATTGCAAACGCTGCGGGGAATGCAACATTGCCGGGCTTTTGGATATCAGTGAAGAAAAAGGGATCCCTTTGGCCATCGCCACCGGTGGAACCATCGCCCGACGCATAGTAGTCAAAAACAAGCCGAAACTGATTATCGCTGTGGCTTGTGAGCGGGATTTGGCCTCAGGCATACAAGACACCTACCCCCTGCCGGTGTACGGCATTCTCAACCAACGGCCGCATGGCCCCTGCCTGGATACCTGGGTCGCCTTGGAAAAAGTCAGGGAAACCATTGAACGGTTTTCGCAATGACAGCCCCCCCCAAAAAAAAGGGGCATAAGGCGCGGGACGCGGCCCTGCAGGTTGCGTTTGCAGCACAACACAAAGGGCTGAGTCTACAGGCGGCGCTCAATCAGGAACTGAGCCGCCAGGAGCTCTCCCCAAGGGACAGGCCTCTGATCACGGAACTGAGTTACGGCTACCTCCGCTTGAAAGGACGCATTGCCTATATTCTCTCCAGATATTGCCCAGGCGCAAGCAGCAAACTCCCCCCCCGGTATCTTGAGGCCCTCGGTCTCGCGGTGTACGAACTGCTCTTCCTGGATACCATCCCCCATTACGCCACCCTTGATGTCACTGTTCAGCGTATCAAGAAGTACTGGGGAAAACAGCTCGCCGGGCTGGCCAACGCTCTTCTCAGAAGGATACTGGCCCAAAAAGCCGAACTCGGGCAATTCGAGTTTTATCAGGAGTCCCCTGTTGATCTCGAAATCTTTTTGTCCCGCTACTATTCCTGTCCGCAATGGCTGGTCCAAATTTTCCTGGACTCCCTGGGACCGGAAAAAGCCGAAACCGTATTAAAGCAATCCCTGCATTCTCCGCCGGTGGGGGTTCGAATCAACCGGACGCATTCAAAGGCACATGATCTCTTCCGCAGGCTGCGTTTTCATGATGAACCGTTGACAGCGAGCTTCCCGGTCCTGAGTTTCCGGAAGTCACCGGAACACATAGCCTGGTACGAAAGAAGAGGCCTGTGCAGCCGGCAAAGCCCGGCTGCACAAGAAGCCCTCAGCAGCCTTCAGCCTCTTGAATGGCCTCGGCCTGTCTGGGACGCTTGCTGCGGTTTCGGAGGCAAAACCTGCCAACTGCTGGAATCCGGCCTCTCACCAATCTGGGCCGGCGACCGATCCCCCGGAAAGGTGCAATCCTGCCGACGGGAGATCCAAAGACTCGCACTACCCGAAGTGCCCCTGCTGTGTGCCGACGCTACACACAAAGCCCCTTTCAGCCGGCCCCCGGGGACGGTTCTCCTGGACGCCCCTTGTTCCGGCCTCGGGGTCTTAAGCAGAAGACCGGACATCAAATGGAAGCAATCGCCTGCCGCAGTCCGGGACCTGATGCGCATTCAAGCAGAGCTGCTGCGTTCAGCTTGCGAAACCATCAACTCAGGCGGACAGATTGTGTATCTGACCTGCACCTTGAACAATGACGAAAACCGAGGACTTATTGCAAGTTTTTCAGAGCGTTACCACAAGAAAATAGACCTCGTTCAAGAGTACGAAACCCCTTTTGAAACAGCAATCGGGGAATACTTTTATGCTGCGGTCTTGCGCAAAAAATAAAACATCCGCATCCATTCCTCCAGGTCTGCTTCCCTGGCAGATACTGCTGCTCTTTGCCGTTTTGAGTCTTTTCATACCCGATGCTCCCCTTCCCAGCCTTTGCGCCGGGGCCTTGCTTTTCGCCTTCTTCCTCAAGGACAGAAAAAACTCCCTGTTTTGGCTGACTATCCTACTGATTTCAATCTTTGCTCTGTTCCTGGCCGGGTTTCTCAAACCGGAATGGAGGGCGGATCCGCCGGCCTATTTGCAAAAGGCGCGAAATAAGGTGAATATCCGGGCCCGGGTGCATGCGGTACGACCAAAGCCCGAGGACAGACTGCAGATAATCCTCAAAGAACTCGAAGTGCAGCCTGCAGAGGATACCCAATTTCAAAAGCTCGAAGGCCGTGTTGTTTGGACCTGGCAGGGAACAAAGCAGTGGCCTGCACCCGGCCAAATGGTTCAGGGCCGTTTCCGGCTCAAACCGATTCAGGGCCGGCAGAACTTCGGAACCTGGGATACCAGGACCTACTGGGCCCGCCAAAAGGTCCGCTATCGAACCTATACAAAAGCAGAGGCAACTGAAGTCTCCCTGCATGGCCCGAAGAATGCTTCCTGGAGTTTCCGCCTGTTTCTGAGAAACCGCATCCTGGACTCGACACAGGAAGGTCCGGGACAGGGTCTGCTCCTCGCCCTCCTGATGGGGGATCGGTCCCAAACCTCCTATCAGACTCTGGGTTTGGTCCGTCGAGCTTCTCTGGCCCACAGTCTGGCCCTTTCCGGACTGCATGTCGGTTTTGTGGTCGCACTGGCCTGGGGGCTGGCCTGGATAAGCGGAAAAATGTTTCCAGCCATGTTCACACGGCTGCCCAGACAAAAATGGGGAATTCTCTTCGCAGTCCCGCTCATACTGATCTACCTCTGGCTGGGTCAAGCCAAGCCATCGCTGATCCGCGCGGCTTTGATGTTCTTTTTTTGGGGACTGCTTCTGCTTCAGGGGCGGAAAAACATCATGGCGGACGGTCTGTTTCTGGCCCTTCTCCTGATACTGTGCCTCGATCCAGGCAGTGTTCACAACCTGGGAACGCAACTGTCCTTCAGCGCCGTGGCCGGAATCATACTGGTCTTCCCTTTTCTCAGGGACTGGATCAAACACCTGCCCTTTACCGGGCGAGGCTCCAGGACAGTGAAAGCGCTGCTGGGTATACTCGGCATCAGCTGCATAGCGAATCTGGTTCTTTTGCCGCTGATCGTGACCAACTTCGGGGAATGGAGTCCGCATCTCTACTTGAATTGCTTCTGGCTGCCCCTGCTCGGTTTTTGCGTCCTCCCGCTCGGGCTTGCCGGACTCGCTGTGTCCCTCATCCCGGGGATCATGCCCTGCGGAGAATTCCTGCTGTTTGCTTCAGGAAAGCTTCTGGATGTGATGATCTCTGTCCTTGAACTCCTGGAGGCCGGCGGAAGCTTGGAGGTCCTGGTTCCCCTCCGTCCTCTCTGGCCGGAAGCTTTTGGATACTGGATGTTTGTCTGCTCTCTGTGTATCTGGCGAGGGCAATGGCGGGCCTGGCCCAAATGGATCCCGGTTTTCGGCCTCCTCCTGCTCCTTGGACCAGGACTGCTCAATACCCTGGAAAATCTTCAAAACAAGGTTTCCCTGCGGCTGCTTGATGTCGGCCAGGGACAGTCTGTTTTTCTCCAGGCGGCAAAAGAGAAAAGCATGTTGATCGACGGGGGAGGATCATGGAACAAGGAATATGATCTGGGACGACACATCCTGAGTCCTGCTCTGACCTGGGGGCGATCGCCGCAAGTGGACACGGTGGTGCTCACCCATGACGATTACGATCATCTCCGGGGGCTTTTCTACATCCTGAAGCATTACCGGATTCAACGCTTTGTCTTCAATGGGAACTGGCCCCAAGGATGGGACGGCGAGCACCTGAAAGCGATTCTCAAAAAGAGAAACATTCCCTGTCGGTCCGTACAGACCGGGGACAGTCTCCAGCTGAGTGAAACCTTGCAGCTGCAGGTCCTGCATCCCCCGGCCGGCTATTTCGCAGACAAAGACAACGACGCCTCCCTGGTCCTGAGACTGCGTCACGGCCGGAGAGGGCTGGCCATTTTGCCGGGCGATATCGAAAATTCAGGATTGACGGTCCTGCTCGGCCAGAAGAATTCCCTGCAGGCTGAAGTCCTCTTGCTGCCGCATCACGGGAGCCGAAGCAGCTTCAATCCGGCATTTTATGAACAGGCGGCGCCGGATTTGGGCTTGGTGAGCTGCGGCTATCTCAATTTTTTCAATTTTCCCCACCGGCAAATCAGAGATTATTGCATAGAGACGGACCTCCCGCTTTTCTCAACGGCGAGGCACGGACAAATCGCCGTTACCTGGAATTTGTCGAGTCAAGTCCGGATCTTGCGAACAAAATCAGGTCAGGAGTCTGTGGATTATTCCTGGTCACAGCGTTTGGAGCACTGGAATTTTGCGGCAGAATATGCAAAGGTTCCTTGATGCATGAATTGCCGGTCATCAACACAATCCTGAACATTGTCCTGGACCGGGCCCGGGAAAACCGGGTCACGGAGATCAAGACCATCTTCCTGAAGATCGGAGCCCTCAGCGATCTTGAAGAAGAATGGATGCAGCGTTATTTTGCTTATCTCAGCCGGGGGACTCCGGCGGCATCCGCACGCCTTGCCATCGAAAGAACTCCGGCCCGGGTACAATGCCGCACCTGCGGGCATTGTTTTGAGCTTGATCTCCAATCCTCTGAAACAGAAACCTGTCAGTCTTGCGGGCATAACACATACGCCCTTGTGTCCGGTACAGGCTACTACCTCGAGAGTATTGAAGCTGTGGAGCCTGGACAGCCGTCATGAACAATCTATAATTTCAGCGTGTTATCCTTGAACCACTGTCTTAAAAAAACAAGCGGAAAGCCTTTTCAATCCTTTGCTTTCCTTGTGCTTCAGTAAAAAAAATGCTATCTTTTCTTTGTTGTAAGGAGGAGGAAAAATGGAGGAGAAGTACCGGGAAAAATTAGAACAAGCTGCTGATCTCATAAAAAAATCCCAAAAGGCTATTGCCTTTACCGGGGCCGGTATTTCAACGCCGAGTGGAATTCCCGACTTTCGAAGCCCAGGCGGATTATGGTCCAAATACGACCCCTTTCGCGTAGCTTCGGTCCAGGCTCTGGACTCCAATCCGGTGATGGTCTGGCAATTTCTCATGGAAACAACCGCTCTGCTTGACTCCAGTCAACCAAATCCTGCCCACCTGGCCCTGGCCGAATTGGAAAAACAGCAGCAACTGCTGGGCGTGATCACGCAAAATATTGACAATCTCCATCAACGCGCCGGATCTGAGATGGTTGTGGAATATCACGGCAATTTTCAGCGTTTTTACTGCCGCGACTGCCAAGCAGGCGTCTCGGTGGACGCGGTTAGAAATCTTACTTCAGAGTCGATCCCCCTACTCTGCCCGAATTGTCAGGGTCTGGTCAGACCGGATGTTGTCTTTTTCGGAGAATGCATTCCCCAGGGGGCCCAAATGCAGAGCCGACACTTGCTTGAAAACGCAGATCTAATAATCATCGCCGGGACGTCTGGAGAAGTGTCCCCCGCCAACAGTCTCCCAAACCAAGTCAAAATGAACCAGGGAACCGTTATTGAAATCAACCTCGGCCCTACGGCCTACGGACCTATCACCGACATTCGGTTCGACGCTTCTGTAGAGATGATCCTCCCGGCCCTCTCCGAATTCGTTCTTGTGTGAAGCCCTTTGGGCAAGGAGAACCCAGTGCGCATGAGCAGACCACTATGAACAGATTCAAACCGGATCCAAAATTCACTTTTGAGACCTTTCTGTACAACCAGAAAAACGCCTACCCGATCCAGACAGCCAAGGAATTGATCGACACCCCTTTTGAACAAGGCAATCCCTTTGTAATCATCGGCGAGCAAGGCTCCGGGAAATCTCATCTGCTCAAGGCCGTGGCCAATCGTTTCCATAACCGTCAGGTTCAGGACATCCTGCTCCTCAGGCCTGAAGAATCGCTTCTTGCTTTGCAACAGGAGAAAGCAAATGGACATCATCTTGCGGACAGACTGAGCACTTCCGAAGTGCTCATGATTGACGATTTTCATTTGCTGACCCAAAATTCCCTGCTTCAGACTGCATTGATGCCCTGTTTGAACAAACGGCTTCAGGATAAGCTGCCCATCATTTTGACCTGCTGCGGCAAATTATCCGAACAGGAGAACCTGAAAAAGGAGCTTGTATCCAGAATGCAGACCGGGGTTCTGGTGGAAATCCAAAAACCGGATCTGGATATTCGCATTCAATTCTTGAAAAAACAAAATGCACATCACAAACTCGACCTCACGGAAAAAGACTTCTTTGATATCGCTACCTCCTGTGTCGATTTCAAAAAAATCCAGGTTATGATCTATTCCCTGCTCGTGTACAATGAACTCGAGGGAAAAAGAGCAGACCGGCAGACAGTGATCAGTCAAAAACTCAAACAGATCAACAATGGTCCTGACTGCCAAAAGATCATTTCGGTTGTGGCCGATCATTTCCAGATACTGCCCCGGGATCTGCTCTCACCCAAAAGGGGGCGGGCCATTGTTCTGGCCAGGCATATAGCGCTGTATCTCTGTCGGGAGATGCTCGGCCTGACCTATGCCCAGCTTGGAGAAGAGTTTGGAGGCAAACACCACAGTTCTGTCCTGTATTCAATAAAAAAAATCAAATTATTACAAGCAGAAAAAAATGAAATCAACAAAATGTTAAAAAAATTGAAGCAGGCCTGTCGACAAGGCTGATACAAAAAGCCTTTCATGCAGATAGAGGTGATCCGTTCATAGAAAGTCAAAAAATTATTCACCTATATATTCCACTATTTCAATAAGATAAATTCATTAAAAACATTTGAACAGACCTAATAATCTCTAATAAAGAAGAGGTTTATTATGAAAGCAAAGATTATCAAAGAAGGTATTCTCGACGGCATCAGTAAAGCCACCAGTATCATTCCAGCCAAGACAGGAGCGGCTTTCTTGCGGACGCTTTGGCTGGAAAACCGGGACAACCGCCTGAAAATCATGTCTACGGATTCTAAAATTGAATTTTTCGGAGAGTATGAAGCCGAAACCCTGGAGCCTGGTTTGCTGGGGGTACAGGGGCGGAGTTTTTATGATCTGTTTCGCAAGCTGCCGCCCGGAGAAATAACCCTGAGTCAAGATCAGGATCAGGGAGTTCTGCTCTTGGAGCAGGGCAGACGAAAATACAAACTGCCCACCAACGACTCAACCTGGTTTCAATCCTTTTCAGCGTTCCCGGAAGATGGCGCTGTGGCCTGGTCTGGATCCCATCTCCGAAAAATCATTGATCATATCGGATATTGTATAGCCGATGATGATACCGACACCATGTTTTTCATGAAAATGGCGCCGGTGGAGAATGAAGAGTATGTTGAGGTCTGCGGAATGAATTGGCATCAATTTGGGATGGAACGTTTTATTCACCCCGGGTTGTATGAGCTGTTGGGTGAAGACGGCATTTTGATCCCGAAACCCTATCTTTTGGAACTCAAAAAATGGCTGACCCACGAAGACATCCTGCTCAATATCGACGGCAAACGTATTTTTATCGCTGATAAAAACAGACGTGAAAGACTCAGCTTTCCGATTTCCTATGATACATTTCCAAACTACAGCATTTTTCTGTCCTATTTTGAAAAGGAGAACAGCCGGATGCTCGTGGACCGGGAGGAATTGATCGATTCTTTGGAACGAATCTCGCTGTTTAACACGGAAACCCAGCGCTGCTCCTATTTCGTCTTTCAAGAACAGGAAATGGTGATTTACAGTGAAGGGCAGGACACAGGCGAAGGCACGGAAAGTTTGAATGTTGATTATAATGGCGATATAGAGCAGATCATCTTCCCCACCCGCAATGTCATTGAGATTCTGTCCCATTTTCATTCGCCTGAAATTAGGTTCGAGTTCACCGATCACAGTGGCCCGTGCCGGGTCACAGGAGATAAAGATTCGGATTATTTTGTGATTCTCATGCCGGTTCAGATTGAAGAAGAAACGTATTATACCGAGGAAGAGATTTAAAGGATGGACAATTACCAGTACAATGCTGAAAGCATCACTATTCTGGAAGGTTTGAGCGCGGTCAGGAAACGACCCGCTATGTATATCGGCAGCACGGACTTCCATGGCGTGCATCATTTGGTCTATGAAGTGGCCGACAACAGTATTGATGAAGCCATGGCCAATTTTTGCGACCGGATCAATGTGACCATCCATTTGGACAACAGCATCACGGTCACGGATAATGGGCGGGGGATTCCCGTGGATATGCATCCCAAGGAAAATAGGCCGGCTGTGGAAGTTGTCATGACGGTCCTGCACGCCGGAGGCAAATTCGACAATCAAAGCTATAAAGTTTCCGGCGGACTGCACGGGGTCGGCATTTCAGTAGTCAACGCCCTTTCCGAATACCTGGAAGTCACCATCCGGAGGGACGGACATAAATACTTCCAACGCTATGAGCGCGGCTTTCCAATGGGGCCTCTGGAGGAGCTCGGGGAGACTGAAAAGACCGGGACCAGCATCCACTTCAGACCGGATGAACTCATTTTTGAGGATGTGACCTTCAGCTATTCGACCTTGAGCAAGAAGTTCGAAGAACTGGCCTATTTGAACAGCGGACTGCTCCTGAACATCTTTGATGAACGCAGTCAGGAAGAACAGAGCTTTCAGTTCGATGGGGGAATCCGATCCTATGTCGAACATCTCAACGAGTCCGAATCCGGCCTGCATCAGGTGGTTTACGGCAAAAAGGATATTGAGGAGGCGATCATTGAATTTGCCTTTCAATTCCATGGCGGATTCAAGAGCAATATCTACTCCTTTGCCAATAACATCCGGACCAAAGAAGGCGGTTCGCATCTGTCCGGATTCAAGACGGCCCTGACCCGGAATATCAATACCTATATTCTGAATTCCGATCTTCCCAAAAAATTTCAGCAGAAGATCTCCGGGGACGATGCCCTGGAAGGATTGACCGCGATCATCAGCGTCAAGCTTCCGGATCCCCAATTTGAAGGACAGACCAAGACCAAGCTCGGCAACAGTGAAGTGGCCGGCTATGTCTCCACAGCGGTGGGGGAAATCGTAACCGCCTTTCTCCAGGAAAATCCCAAGGAAGCCAAGGTCCTCGTGGAAAAGGTGGTGGACGCCGCCAGGGCCAGAGAAGCGGCCAGGAAAGCCAAGGATCTGGTGCGTCGGAAAAGCGCTTTGTCCGATTCGGCTCTGCCTGGAAAATTAGCGGACTGCCAGAGCAAGATCCCGCAAGAAAGCGAGCTGTTCATTGTCGAGGGAGACTCAGCCGGAGGATCGGCCAAACAGGGCCGGGATCCCAAATGCCAGGCCATCCTTCCCCTGCGGGGCAAAATCCTGAACGTAGAAAAGACGCGCTTTGACAAGATGCTGGAAAATAAAGAAATCCAGCATCTCATTACGGCCATGGGGGCCGGGATCGGGGATGACGGTCTGGATCTCTCCAGATTGAGATACCATAAAATCATCATCATGACCGACGCCGATGTTGACGGCGCTCATATCAGGACCCTGCTGCTGACCTTCTTTTACCGCCAGTACTTTGAACTCATCCAGGGCGGATATTTGTATATCGCTCAGCCGCCGCTGTACCGAGTGCATAAGGCAAAATTCGAAAAATTTGTGGCCGACGATAAGGAGTTGAAGGAATTTCTCATGCAGAACATCAGCGGCGAGTTGCTGGTCCGGGATTCCAGCGGCCGGGAATATCAGGGGAAGGATCTGGTCAAAATTCTGCAGCTGATCATGCATCTCGGAGAACGGTCCAAAGAAGCCGAAAATATAGGAATCCAGCAGGACCTCTTCTTTACGATCCTGAATTACAAACAGCGCTTGGAACCCAGGATGTTTTCCGAGGAGCAGGAAGGCGTTGATATTCAGGATTTTATTGCTTACATGCAGAACAAAGACTATCAGCTGGAGATTGAAAAAACGGAGCAGGAAGAGGTTATTCGCTGGTTTGTTTCATTTATCGACAGGAATAAACGCCGGGTCAAACTGGGAGTGGAATTTTTCAATTCCAGGCTCTACAGACGGGCCCATGAGATGATCACCAGTCTCCGGGACAACGGTTCCGAGTTGAGCTATACCATTGTTCAGAAAAATGGTGATGTTCGAGAGGTAGACACGGCTTTTGCCCTTTTTGACTCCATCATGGAGTTTGCGGACAAAGGCTACCAGATCCAGCGCTACAAAGGCCTGGGAGAAATGAACCCGGAACAGTTGTGGACCACGACCATGCAGGCGGCCAATCGAACCCTTTTGCAGGTCAAAATCGATGAGGCTGAAGAAGCCGATCTTATCTTTCAGAGACTCATGGGCGAGCAGGTGACCCCGCGGCGGGAATTTATCGAGCAGAATGCTCTGGCGGTCAGGGAACTGGACATATAATCCAGAAACAGGAGAAGCGTTTCTGAATTATCTCTTATGAAAAATACGGGGTGGACATGGAACAGGCACTGAACACGATCAATATTGAAGACGAAATCAAAAAATCCTATCTGGAGTATTCCCTGAGCGTCATCATCGGGCGGGCCATACCTGATGTGCGGGACGGCCTCAAGCCGGTGCACCGCAGGATTCTGTACGCCATGCATGATCTGGGAAATTATTACAACCGCCCCTATAAAAAATCGGCTCGGATTGTGGGTGATGTCATAGGTAAATATCATCCGCATGGCGATTCGGCGGTCTATGACGCCTTGGTGCGCATGGCCCAGAAATTTAATATGCGGGATCCTCTGGTGGACGGTCAGGGAAATTTCGGTTCCATTGACGGAGACGCCCCGGCGGCCATGCGCTATACCGAGAGTCGAATGTCCAGGCTGGCCGGAGAATTTCTATCCGATATTGAAAAAAACACAGTGAATTACCGGGATAACTACGACAATACCATCCAGGAGCCTGAGGTTCTGCCCACAAAGGTTCCCAATTTGCTGGTCAATGGAGCGGCCGGCATTGCCGTGGGCATGGCTACGAATATCCCGCCGCATAACCTCGGGGAAGTAGTGGAGGCCCTGCTTGCCGTGTTGAACGATCCGGAAACCACCCTGCTCGATTTGATGCAGAAAATTAAAGGGCCGGATTTTCCGACAGGGGCCATGATGTATGGCCTGGCCGGGCTCAAGGAGGCCTATGCAAGCGGCAGGGGCAGTGTCAAAATCAGGGCCAGGATTGAAATCGAAGAGCGGAGCCGGGGATCCGAATCCCTGGTTGTCACTGAAATCCCCTTTGCCTTGAACAAATCCAACCTCATCCAGAAAATTGCCGCCTTGGTCAATGATCGGAAAATCGAGGGCATCAGCGATCTTCGCGATGAATCCGATCGGAACGGCATTCGGATTGTAATCGACCTAAAAAAGGGCGTTCTTTCGGATATAGTCATCAACAAACTATACAAATATACGGCCTTGAATACCTCTTTCGGCATCAATTTAATGGCTGTGGTCAATAACAGACCCAAACTTCTCAATCTGAAAGAGTATTTGGATCTCTTCATCCAGCACCGCAAGGAAGTTGTCCTCAGGCGCTCCAGGTTCGATCTGGAAAAAGCTGAATACCGGGCTCATATTCTGGAAGGCCTGCGCATTGCCCTGGACAATATCGATGCAGTCGTGGCTACGATCAGAAGTTCAGCCACGCCCACGGAAGCCAAGGAAAAATTGATGCTCAGATTCGAGTTGTCCGCGGTGCAGTCCCAGGCGATTTTGGACATGCGCCTGCAGCGTCTGACCAATCTTGAACAGAGCAAAATCCAGGAGGAGTACCTGGAAATTCTGAAGAAGATAGAATATTTAAAGAGCATTCTCAATAATGCTGAAGTCCTGAAAGGGGTCATTCAGGAAGAACTGGAGGATTTGCGCAAGACATACGCCACTCCCAGAAAAACGGAAATTTTGCCTTATGATCCTGAAGCCATCGAGATCGAGGACCTGATTGCCGACGAAGAAGTCGTGATCACCTTAACTCGTAAGGGCTATATCAAGCGGACCCCGCTTTCCAGCTACAACCAGCAGAAAAGAGGGGGGAAGGGACTCTCCGGGGCCAATGTCTCCGGCAGCGGTTTGATTCAGGCCCTGGTCTCCTCGACCAATCATCAGCATCTCCTGCTGTTTACCAATCTGGGACGGATGCTCATGCTCAAAGTCCTGCAGATCCCGGAGACGAGCCGTCGGGCCAAGGGGGCCCATATTTCCAATCTCATTGATCTCCATGATCAGGAGTATGTGGCCACTGCCCTGGGTCAGCGGAATATCGAGCTGCACAACTATTTTATGTTCATTACCAAAAAAGGCCGGGTCAAACGATCGGAATGCGAACTGTACAAAAATATACGGGCCAGCGGGTTGATTGCGCTCAGCCTTCAGAGAGGCGATGAACTTATCGCGGTCCGGGAAGTGACCGAGGACCTGCAGATGATCCTGATTACCAGACAAGGTTTCGCCATTCGTTTCGCCTGTAGCGAGATTCGGTCCATGGGGCGCAATGCTGCCGGGGTCAAAGGAATTTCTCTGCGGGAAGGCGATCGGGTGGTTTCCGGGGTGACGGTTGACGCCGAGAGTTCAGACAGTCTGCTTACGGTGTCCGAACTTGGCTTCGGCAAACGAACCCCTCTGGAGCAATATCGTTTGCAGTACAGGGGCGGAAAGGGCATCATCAACATGAAACCCAGTGAAAAGACCGGCGGGGTCTTCGGCGCGATGATGGTCAATGATCAGGATCAGATCATTGTTCTAACCGCGGAACAGAAGATGATCCGTTTCGGGGTGAGTGATGTCCGCATATGCAGCCGTGCCGCCCAGGGGGTCAAGCTGGTGAATATGGAACAGGGCATCGAAGTGGTCAGTTTCGACCGGGTGCTCCAGGAATCGGAAATGGAAGAGATCTGACCCCCGGGCCCGTCAGGCTTCTCGCGAGGTAAAGATTTCAGAGAGCTCCTGGCGGATCAAATCAGCCCCTTGATCAATGGATGCACTCCAAATGTGCCGCAGGCCGTGTTTGGGTTGGAGATCTCTGAGAAGGTTCTGGTGCAGATTCCAGCCCTGCCGGATGCTTGCCTGCAGTTGCGCGGGCAGGGTCTGGGGGGCGATCTCCTGGGCCGGGAGGGTAAAACTGTTGGCGAGATAGGAGCCCGTGCGCAGAATGAGCAGCAATACAAAGTCATCATCGTCTTCAATCGGGAGTTCATCATGCTCATGAAAGCGGACGGCATTGCAGATATCCTCGGGCAGATGACATTTTTTGAGGACCAAGGCTCCCATCTCGGCATGAGTGAGTCCCAGGACCCGCTGTTCAGCCTCAGAGCTGGAAATTCCTTCCTGCTCCTTGAGGGTGATGATGGCATCGAACTCCTGTGTATAGTACACAGCAATGACCAGCTTTCCGATATTGTTGAGCAGGGCAACTGTGAAAAGCTTGGACTGGTCGCTGTAGTCGACGATTCGACCGAGGATCAGAGCAATCCCGGCACAGAGCTGGGCTTGTTTGTGAAATTTTTCCAGATGAAAAAAACGGCTTCGGCTCGCTGCAAAATGATTCACGAGCAGGGAGGTCGTCAGGATCTGCCGCATCTGCTTATAGCCGAGCAGTCTCACTGCATGATCAATAGAGCGGATCTTGTGTCCATGGAGGCTGGAGCCGGCGAATTCAATGAATTTTGCCGTGATATCCGGAGACAGCTGGTTGATGACTTGGTAAAAATCGCTGTCCGGGTCATCCAAAAGGGAGATGGTCTCCTGGACTTTTCCCTGGAGAAGGGGCAGTTTCTTGATTTTAACCTTGGCCAGGGATTCTAAATCTTCATATCCTGATTGTTTGTGCATGTTGCGCTCGCTTTCCATTGCCAATGCCGTCCGAATTTTCCTGCTTTAACAGTAACCTGAAAATCTGTTTCTGTCAAGAAAGTGCATGCAGCAACAATCCAAAGCCACCCTCTTTGCTTTGGCCACGGTTCTCATCTGCTCCACAGTCGCTTCGGCTTTCAAGATCTCCCTGCAGTTTCTCCAGGTGACGCAGCAGCTGTTTTTCTCCTCCCTGGTGTCTGTGGGTGTGCTGCTGGTCATGGTTGCGATGCAGGGGAAGCTTGGATTTTTCAAAAGCCTCGGACCAAGAGATTGGTTTTTTCCCCTGGTCCTGGGGTTTTTCAATCCCTTTGCCTACTATCTCTTTCTGTTTCAGGCCTATGACCTTCTGCCAGCCCAGGAGGCTCAACCCCTGAATTACACCTGGGCCATCACTCTATCCCTGCTCTCGGTCCCTTTGCTCACTTTGGCCCCTTCACTCCGGCTTTTGGGGTGCCGCGGCTTCCCGATCTATGGTAGATGTGGGATAAATCGGCTGTTCGTTCAAATCCATATCAGGATACCTGCCGTAGGAACTCCCGGAGTGACAGCCGGGCCAGCAGCGAATACGGTAATAGCGAACCGGATGTTCAGGGACATCACCGTCAGAGGGATAATACACCCCTGAGGCAATAGGGACTTCCCAGTCAACTGAGGACGCGCTCGATTCCAAATCATCCCTGCTCGGGGATTTGTCGCCGGTCCCCGCCAGGGATATCAGTGTTGCAAGCAACAGAAAATACACCACCAGAAGTGAAAAAAACATCTTTTTCATGGTCTTTCCCTCCTTTCTGAGGTCAGTTCTTCAACATCGCTAATGGACGTTGCCAAGGGCTTCCCGAGGACTCTCGAGCCCTCCTCCTCAACCAGGACATCCTCTTCGATGCGCACCCCCCCGAATTGTCGATATCGATCCAGGGCTCTGTAATCGATAAATTCGCGACATTTCCCTTGGGCTTCCCAGCGATCAATCAATAAGGGATTGAAGTAAAGGCCCGGTTCAACCGTGAGCACATAACCGGGGTGCAGTTCTTTGGCCAGCCTGAGGCGGTTGGCTCCGAATTGAGGACTTCTCTGGATATCCTGGGTGTAGCCCACATGGGCTTCCCCCAGGTCTTCCATGTCATGGGCGTCCAAACCCAGCATATGCCCGAGGCCGCAGGGAAAAAACAAGGCATGGGCTCCCGCGGATACGGCCGATTCCGTATCTCCTTTCATGAGGCCCAAACTGCTGAGCCCTTCGACCAATTCCCGGGACACATCAAAATGGATATCGCGGTAGGCCAGGCCGGGACGAACCGCTTCGATTCCTTTCTCCACGGCGCGAAGGACGATGGCATATATTTCGCGTTGCTGTTGGCTGAATCGTCCGCTGACAGGGAAGGTGCGGGTAATATCGGCGGCGTAATGGCTCGGGGCTTCGGCTCCCGAGTCATTGATGACCAGATCCCCGCTTTGCAGCTCGTTTCCATGGTGGGGATTGTGCAGTATCTGTCCCTGTGTGGTCAGGATCGGCGGAAAAGCCATATTCGGTGCGCCCATGGAAGAGGCAATGGCGAACATGGCCCCGACAAGATCGCGTTCAGTGAGACCGGGTTGAGAAAGATCCATGGCCCGGACATGCATGGCCCGAGTAATTTCCAGAGCCTTTTCGATTTCCTGAACTTCTTGAACGTCCTTGATCGAGCGTAGCGAGACCACAGTCCGAATCAGGTCAAGGGACGCCTTTTCATTGATCTGCTCCCAAGAAATATTCAGCAGTGAAGCGATACGCAGGATATTCTCGGGACGGTACTGCGGGAGAAAGTGAACCCTGCGGTTTTGCCGCATGGCCCGGTCCATCAGGGAGTGCAGTTGTTCGAATGAACCGGCAGGCCTGGCGCCGCTGCTTGCGGCAAGGGAATCCGGGGTTGGACCTGGTCCGGACCAGATGATCTCATCTGGTCCGGGATCGGGGAGAAACATGAGTTCCAGGTTCTCGTCGAGATCGATGAGGGCGGCGGCATTCGCAATATCCAAGCCCCAGAAATACAAAAAGGTGCTGTCCTGGCGAAAGGGATAAGGATTGGCCGGATAGTTAACGGGGGACTCGGTGTTGCCCAGGAAGAGGACCACTCCGGAGTCTAATTGTTCTTTCA